>NZ_JAOQKD010000003.1:66375-165282 GCF_025567065.1 Megasphaera stantonii | reverse complement strand
GGGGGGAGGCCCCCTGGGAGGATAGGAAGCCGCTGATTACAAAAAGAGAGCAGTGCATTGGCACTGCTCTCTTTTTGTAATCAGCATCTTCTATCCTAGCACCCAGGGCAAGCCCTGGGATAAGCAGAGAGCCAGTTTTGAAGGAGCGACAGCGACGCGCAAAACTGTGCGAATCGCTTATGTCGGACCGCTGACGTAAACGGGATATGTGACAGCAACATATGCATGCGTGCCGGTCCGACTGATAGGTACGACGACCGTTAGCAGGAGACGTGTACAATATGTATGCGTTCTTTTTTTGTATATGTGCAGCTTCCTATCCTTCCAGGTCCCTGGGATAAGCATAAGCAGGGAACACCGTTTGAAGGAGCGCAGCGACGCGCAAACGGTAGTGAGTCGCTTACTTCGAATCGGGACACATGAGATAGAGGGCTGATAGGCCTATTGTGGCAAAGGCTGCCGATTCGAAGCCCTGATGGAGATACACTAGATAGATAGACAGCGACGCGCAAACGAGTGTGAGTCACTTATGTCGGGTCCGTGCGTGAGCAGCACATGTCATGAAGAAGTATTCCTGTGTGCAGACCCGACTGATAGGTGAGACGACCGCCAGCAGGAGACGTATACAGTATGTATGCGTTCTTTTTTTGTATATGTGCGGCTTCTTATCTTTTGAGGTATGTCATACCTATGTGGCAAAAACTGTCAATTCGAAGCCCTGAGGGCGATACCCTGAACAAATAAGCACGACGCATAAAAGTGACGGATACATGAGATGACCACCAGCAGGAGACGTATACGATATGTATGCGTTTTTTTTGTATATGGGCCTTTTTATCCTTTCAGCATACATGACGACTTTTCCTATATGTCGCGCCTTACAAATGTATGATACAATGAGTTTAATTACTTGTGAATCTAACTGTCCATACAAAACAAAGAGAAAGGATAGATCATCTCCATGAAAGATAAACTCGTTATTGTCCGCGGCGGCGGCGATATTGCGACCGGCACAATCCAGGCCTTGCATCGGGCTGGATTTTCCCTCTTAGTGTTGGAAGTGGCCGACCCGTCGGCGATTCGGCGGCAAGTCGCCTTGTCGGAAGCCGTATATGATGAAACGGCGTCTGTCGAAGACCTTACGGCCCGTCTTTGCCGCAGCGGCAAGGCTATCGAGAAGGCTTGGAGCAAGGGCGAAGTCCCGGTTGTCATCGACCCTAAGGGCCGCTCTATTGCGGAGCTGCAGCCCTGGGCCGTTGTCGATGCTATTTTAGCAAAGCGGAATCTTGGTACGAATAAAGAAATGGCGCGCCATGTCGTCGCCCTGGGGCCAGGCTTTACGGCCGGCGTCGACGTGGACGCCGTTATTGAGACGATGAGAGGGCACGATTTGGGGCGCATTATATTGGAAGGACAAGCCAAAGCCAACACGGGTGTGCCGGGGCTGATCGGCGGCTATGGAAAAGAACGGGTCATCCACAGTCCGGCGGCGGGCCGCTTTTACGGTCTCGTCCGCATCGGAAGCATAGTCGAAAAAAGGCGGCCTCTGGGAGTTATTACGAAGGAAGCTTTGCCTGAGGGATATGTCCCGAGTCTGGATGACGGAGTACCTGTGCTGGCGTCTTTGACGGGATTGGTTCGCGGCTTGATTCGAGATTCCTATCCTGTCATCGAAGGCTTTAAAATCGCCGATATTGACCCGCGGCAGGAGGAAGTGAAAAATTGCTTTACCATTTCTGACAAGTCCCGCTGTATCGGCGGCGCCGTCGTGACGGCCTTGTTATGGCTGGAAGGGTGGAAAAGGCAGGAGACGGGACATGAGGGGTAATCAGACATCATCTTGCCGGGAGTATCCGTGTCTGCTGTATCGAAAGGGAGGCACAGAGGCGGCATCGGCTATGATTTCCGACGAAATCGTATGGGATCTGTGGCTGAATGGCCATTGTGTACGCCATATGACGTCGTCGCCTCACGAGCTGGACGTATTGGCCATCGGCTATTGCCTGCAGCAGGGCCTGATAGAAAACGGTCAGGCCGTTCGTGCCTGCTATGAAACTCGCGGTATATCCATTGCCGTCGTCGGCGTCAAACAGGCCTTAGCGAACAGCCGGAAAGCCATGACCGTTACGGCCGAGCAGTTATGCTCGTACGGCACGCTGCTGGACGAATTATCGGCGGCTCATCATATGACTCACGGCGTTCATGAAGGGGCTCTCGTGCAGGATGGAGTCGTCCTGGCCTATGCAGAAGACGTAAGCCGGTATAATGTGTTGGACCGTTTGGCCGGCGAAATATATCTCCGCAATATAGACACGTCGCAGGCCGTCTTGGTATTCAGCGGCCGCGTGCCGCAGCAGGTGGCGGAAAAGGCCAGCTCCCTCGGCGTATCGTGCATCGCCTCGCGGGCCATGGCGACGAGCGCCGGCATTGAAGCGGCGGCACGGCTGGGCCTTACGCTGGTCTGCGCCTTGCGGAACGAATCGCTCCGCGTCTTTGCTCATGAAGAACGCATTCTTGTTAAATAATACAAAATAAAGACCTATGCAGCCTTTGACAGCGTGCATAGGTCTATTTTGTATCGTTATATTCGCCGCAGCAGCAGGACGGGAACTTCCGCTCTCTCGGTCAGCGGCGGCGAGTGTTTGGGGCGCAGGGCCAGGGCGTTTGCCGCCTTTATCCCCAAGAGGGCACTGGATGTGACGACGTGGTTCGGCGTGAATACCGGCTGGCCTTGTACAAAGGAAAGGCGTCCCTGGACGAATCGGTCTACAGGATTTTCCTTCGTCAAATTTCCGTTCAGCTGGCAGGTTACGACGGGGAAATCGCCGCGCTTTTCGCCGCGGAGCTGCCGCAGCACCGGGACGGCCAGGAGATGAAAGGCGTTGAATGCTGCTGAAGGATTTCCCGACAGTCCCAGGACGGGCACGGCGTTGCCGCCCTTCCGTTCGATGAGGCCGCCGTACGACGCCGAGCCGGGCCTCATGGCGATGCGCCGGTATAGCTCTCTGGCTCCCAGATGCTGAAAGAGCTGAGGCATGGTGTCGTACAATCCGACGGAAACGCCGCCTGTCGACAGGATCAGGTCGGCGTCGGCAGCCAGCTCCCGTACCCGCTTTATTTCCGAAGCCAGCCTTTCCGGCGCGTCGCTGACGTGGCAGAAGGCGACGCTGCGGATTCCTTCATCGCGCAGCAGCTGCTGAAATAGATAGGCGTTGGAGTTGTATATCTGGCCGTATTGCCGTTCCTCACCGGCCATGACGAGTTCCCGTCCTGACGTGACGAGGAGTACCCGGACGTCTTTATACACGGGAATCGCCGTATTTCCCATAGCGACGGCAACCGATACGGCTCCGCCTGTCAGGTATGTTCCCTGGGGCAGGAGTACTCCGCCGGATTGGCATTCCTCGCCGATGGGAATGATATTGTCGCCGGGCTGGGGAATGGTCGTCAATTCGATCGTATTTCCCCGACGGAGGACGGACTCCTGCATGACGACGGCCTGACAGCCGTGCGGCACGGCGCAACCCGTCATGAGGCGCACGGCTTGCCCGGGAAGGACGGGCTCGTCATAGTGATCGCCGGCGCCGATGGTGGCGACGACCTCGTAGGAACGCTCCTTTCCGTTCAGGCAGAGAGCGTACCCGTCAAAGGGAGATTTCCGATAGGGCGGATAGGGATGAGCTGCGCAAATGTCGGCGGCGGCAATGCGGCCCCAGGCCGTATCGGGCGGGACATATTCTATTGTATGCGTCGTATGAGCCAGTACGCCGCGCCATAGGGCGGCGGCTTCGGCCAGCGTGAGGGCGTTCATGATGATACTCTCCTGTCACATATATCAGGTGTTCTTTTTCTTTTTGCGGGGAGGCGGCGGCTCAAACAGGGAGAGAGCTTCCGTCGGGCAGGCGTCGATACAGGCCGGCGTCCCTTTGATCGTATTGGCGCAAAGGTCACATTTTAAGGCCACCAGGCGGAAGGAACGGCCCTGGGTGTTGCCGTGGACGATTCGGGTCATCGTAATGGCCCCGAATGGGCAGGCCCGGGCACATTTGCCGCAGCCCCGGCAGGCGTCCTCGTCGATGACGATAGTGCGCTCGCCGAAAAAGATGCAGTTGAAGGGGCAGGCTGCCATGCATTGCGGATTGGCGCACTGCATACAGTGGATGGGCTTGGTGACGTCGCTGGTGCGCACGATGCGGATGCGCGGCGTAAAATCGTAGCTGTCCGGCTCCATGGAAAAGATGCGCTTGCCCGTATGGCTGACGACGCAGGCGGCCATGCAGGTATTGCAGCCAATGCATAGAACCGGGTCGACTTTGACGTGTTTATACATGGTTTTCTCCTTTGACGGATACGCCCATGCGGGCGCGGATTTCTTCGTACCGCCGCTTGATGAACAATTCGGCGCCTTTCTGGTTTTGGATTTTTTCGATGCGGCAGGCGCAGTACTTGAATTCAGGCGTGCGGCTTTTCGGGTCGAGGACCGACGTGGTCAGCTCGTTGCAGGCTCCGATCCACCATTGGTAGGTCATGTACGTCGAGCCGGGAGATACGCGGTCCGTCGGCAGGCAGCGGGTAATCGTATGGCCCCGCGGCGAGACGACATTGACCAGTTCCCCTTCCGTAATGTCCAGGTTCCGGCAGTCCTCGGTGTTCATGGCGATGTAGCCCGGCTCGTCGGCCAGGCCGGCCAGGACGCGGCAGTTGCCGGTCATGGTGCGGACCGAATAATGTCCTACCTCGCGGACCGTAGCCAGCGAAAAGGGATATTCGGCGTTTTCCCGTTCGCGGACCGGCGTATAGGGATAGTAGTAGAAATAGCCTTTGTGGTCGGCCGTGGCGAAATGGCCGCCTTCATGGAGGATCGGCGTGCCCGTGTCGGACGGGTCTTCCGACGTACAGGGCCATTGGACACCGTGGTTGGCGGCGATTTTTTCATAGGTCGCGCCGGTAAATTTGGGACATAAGCGGCGCATTTCATCCCATATCTGCTCCGTGTCGGCGTAGTGCATGGGATAGCCCATGGCCGTTGCCAGGCGGCACGTGATGTCCCAGTCGGTCAGGCAGCCCTCTTGGGGCTCGACGAGCTTGCGGACGCGCTGGAAGCGGCGGTCGCACGACGTGTACACCGCGTCGTGTTCGCCCCAGGCCGTAGCCGGGAAGATGACGTCGGCGTATTCGCAGGTCTTGTTGAAGAAAATATCCTGCACGATGACGAAATCGATGTTGGACAAGGTTTCCCGGACTTCGGCCAAATTCGGGTCCGATTGGGCCGGATCTTCGCCGACGATGTAGTAGGCGTGAATTTTCTTGGCCGGATCCGTTTCTTCCAACACGGCGTGGGGGACCTGGGTCAGCATCATGCCGGGCTTAGACGGCAGGGGACGGCCCCAGGCCTTTTCAAATTTCTGCCGCACCTGCGGATCGGCGACAGGCTGATAGCCGGGATAATTGTTGGGCAGCAGGCCCATGTCGCACGTGCCTTGGACGTTGTTCTGACCGCGGACAGGGCCGACGCCGGAGGCATGGCGGCCGTAATTTCCCGTCATGAGGTTTAAGTTCGAGCAGGCGATGACGCATTCTACGCCTTGGGAAAACTGCGTTACGCCCATGCCCCACAGGGTGATAGTATGCTTCGACGAAGCAAATAGGCGGGCAGCGGCGCGGATGTCGCCGGCAGCCAGGCCTGTGGCGAGGGAAACCGCTTCAGGGGCGTATTTTTTCTGTGAAATTTCCGCCGCATATTCCTCGAAGCCCGTCGTGTGGGCCTTGATGAAATCGTGGTCTACCAGGTCCGACGTGACGATGACGTGGGCCATGGCGTTGAGAAACAGCATGTTGGTGCCGCCCTTGATGGGCAGGTAAATATCGGCGATGCGGGCCGTTTCGGTCTTGCGGGGGTCTACGCAGATGATCTTGCAGCCATTCTTCTTGGCCCGTACAATGCGGCGGGCGACGATGGGATGGGACGCCGGCCCGTTGTAGCCGATGTTGAAGATGACTTCTGCATCTTCGATTTCGGGGATGTTGATAGACATCGCCCCTTCTCCTACGGACTCACCGAGCCCGGCAACAGATGGAGCGTGTCAAACGCGGGCGCAGTGGTCGACGTTGTTCGTGCCGACGACGGCGCGCATGAATTTCTGCATGATATAGGCCGCTTCGTTTCCCGGGCCGCGGGCCGAGCCGGCGCCCATGACTGTATCGGGGCCGTAGGCCTTGATGATGGCCTTGAGCCGTTCGGCGGCAAATTGGATAGCTTCGTCCCACGATACTTCGACGAGGGGAGAGCTTTTGCCGAATTTGCGGATCATGGGCTGGCGCAGGCGGCGGGTCAAAATCTGTGGGTCGTTGAGATAATCCCAGCCGTAGAGGCCTTTCAGGCACAGGCGGCCTTCGTTGTTGACGCCGTCGGGAGAGCCTTTGGCTTCGACGACGCAGTTATGTTCCGTATCGACGGTGCAGTCGATGACGCAGCCTGCGCCGCAGTACGGGCAGACCGTAGTAATCGTTTTATAGGCTGACATAGGCAGTTCCTTTCTTACATAGTAATGCTTAATATATCTATTTTAGTATTCTCAGCGAGAATATGCAAATACTTTGTCGCAGCACTGTCAGGATGTGGTCAGGTATAAGATATAGCTGTAAAGGCTGTCGATGTGTGCCGGCGCGATATAGCGGAAGGAAGGATCGCTGCCGTACCCGATTACAGCTGTGATGTGGTCGGGACGCATTGGCGGCGGCTCTGGGCCGTCGATGTAGAGGACGGGAAAGGGGCCGTGGCTGCGGCTTTCGACGATGGCTACATCGGCGGCCATCTGCTGGGCCAGACGCAGGAGGGCCTCTTCTTTGCCTTCGCCGTCGGCCATGTCGTCGGGACTGCAGAGTAGAGTTTGGACTGCGCCGGCTTGGGCGGCTCTGTCCGTATCGGAACCGATTTTTTCCCGGCAGCGGCGATGGTGAGTACTCTTGACGTAGGCGACGGCATAGCCGCGACGCGTCAGCTCGGCGATGACCTGCACGGCGAGGCTGGTCTTGCCCTCTCCCGAGCGGGCGGCGGAGAGTGAGACGACGGGGACGGCGCGGCGGCGGTTGGCGTCGATGGCCAGGGCGTCCTTGTAAGCCGACGGCGTGTTGATGTTTTCATATAGAATCAGCGCGCCTGCGTCGTCGAGGATGCGGACAGCCAGTGCGTCGGCAATGGATAAGACGCGGCGTTTTCCCGCGGCCAAGGCTGCCTGCACGGCTTCGAGAGCCGCCTCTCGCTTGTATATGGCGGCCAGAGGCTGAGGCCTGTTTTCGGACATAGGAAGGAATAGGTCGACCAGCGATGTTTGAGACAGCTCCGGCAGGAGCCGCTTCACAGGAGAGAAATCGTAAAAAGGCAGGTCGACGGACAAGACGAGGCAGTACGAGCAGGTACAGGCGCGGAAGGCCGCTTCCATGCCGCCGAGGGGACCGCAGCCTTGGAAACTGTCAGCGACGACGATAATGCGTGCAGCCAGATCCGGCGGAAGGGAGGAAAGGTCGGGAGTCCTATTGGCCGAGACGACGATTTCATCAAAGGCGACGCCTTGGCTGCGCAGCAGCAAATCAGTTAGCAGCGTCGCGCCGCGCCACGGCAGGGCCGCCTTGTCGCGTCCCATGCGGGAGCTGCGGCCGCCGGCCAGGATGACCAGGCCGAGTGAAACGGTACGTGTTGTATTCGTCAAGACAGATTCCCCCTTTGCGTTTTTCATGTAGTATGTCTATAGTACTATAAGATGCGGAAAAAGGGAAAGATAGAGTATTACAGGATACCTGTATGGCTATATGACTAAAATGTCTTGCAAAAGTATTGCGTACACCTCTAAAGTCGTAGTAAAATTATGATATATCGTAATTAAATGTAACAGAATGGGGGTGAACGAATATAAAACCTGTCCGGTTCCGTAGGCAGGAATGCCAAACAGCTGCACATCATACCAATCGGTATAATTATGTGAAACCATATACGGTGGGGGGGGGGGGTACGAATTATATAATAGATGTGACCTGAAAACGCAGGGAGTTTTTGCCCTGTTGTATATAGCATATCCATACAGGCAGAGCGCAAGTTCTGCCGTTTTGTCGTGCCATTTTCCCGAAGCATACCCTTTGTCATACGGAGGACAGCTGCGTATGTAAGTAGTTTTTTAGGTATGCAATAGCATTTGCTAAGGAGGAAAATAGCGTGAAAGAAAAGCAATTACGAAAGGCCGTGCTGCTGGGCATGGCCATGAGCATGGCCCTTTGGACGACGGGCATGGCGATACCAGAACTGGTCCCTACGGAGGACGTATATGATACTGAAAAGTATTATATTGACCAACAAGAAGGGACGGATGGATATGTTCTTGTTGATGTAGATGGAAATGATAAAACGATTATAGGAAGTTTTGTAAGCCCGGGAGAAAAAGAAGCTGTTGTTATTAAGGGGGGGCCCTTACCATTAGAAATAGTAAAGAGAGTGATGCATCTATCTATCTTACAGATGTCATAGGGAGAGACGTAAAAATTAGTACTGTTGGAGGCCATATTATTAATTCTGCTGAGAGCGGTATGCGGACTCAAAATACTACTGATGCTGATGATACGCATACAATTAGTTTAACGGCATCTGATATTGGGAGCAATCTTATTTATTTTAATCAAGGTAATTCAGAAGGTGGTAATGGGATTACTATAGAAGATCACGCGGATATACAATTAAATGCGGAGAATGGTACCAATATGATTACGGATCAGGGTATAACTTCTGATACGCTAACTGCTAAGGAGAACCAAGAGGACGGCGGAGATGGGATTAATTTAGCTGAAGGGAATAGCGGCAAGGTTTTGTTATACGGGAAGGACAACGTCATTAACGTAACCAGTGATGGTATTTATACGGGAAAGAATAACGATGAGCTTGTAAATCAAGATGACTATGCGGTGAAGTTGCACGCAATGGAAAACAATACGATTCAGTCAGGAAATAACGGGATTGATCACCGTGATAATAGAGACGTTGTAATAGAGGCAGGAGTAAGTAATAGCTTTAAGGCCGATGATGGTGATGGCGTTCGCCTTGAAGGTAAGGGCACTATTAGCGTAATAGGTGGGAAGAATACGATTAATGCTGGTGATGATGGCGTTAATATGCATAGCAAGAGTGATGATGGGACGGTCATTATTACTGCTAACGAACAAGGCAATTCGATTAGCGGCGTTAATAAGGACCTTCATGTAGAAGCCGGTGCTCTGACAGTTATGGCTAATAATAGCAGTAATACAATTACAGGTAATACGGCTGTATATCTAAAAGGGAGCGGCCATGTTGTTATTCAAGCAACGGCGGCAAATAGCAATGGTATATCTTTATTGGACAACTTCTCTGAATTAGATAATAAGTTAGTAGGCGAGAATGTCGGGGTTGATGCTGCTGAGCAAGATGAAAACGACAATGGTGTTATCGATATTATTGCTGATAACGATAATATTATCACCGGCAGCCAGGCTGGTATTTTAGTAGAACAAGAATATGATAGTAAAGTTAATGTACAGGCAGAAAACGAGAACATTATTGGTAAATCTGCCACATATATTGATGAAACAACTGGTCAAGAATATACGGTAAACGACAGTGAAATTGGTATCAATGCCCAAAACGGTACAGTCCATGTTACGGCCAAATCTAAGAATGCTGTAGTTGGGACCCAAACGGCTATTTCCGCAGGCGCAAATGCAATTACAAGTGACGACGGAAGTATTGTAACAAGCGCCACGAAGAGTACGGTAACGTTGTCGGCGGCGC
Organism: Megasphaera stantonii; assembly: GCF_025567065.1. Lineage (NCBI taxonomy): Bacteria > Bacillati > Bacillota > Negativicutes > Veillonellales > Veillonellaceae > Megasphaera > Megasphaera stantonii. The sequence goes on along the minus strand of NZ_JAOQKD010000003.1, from coordinate 155,471 downwards.
AAAACGATATTTCTGCGGGTCAAACTATCAATGGCAGCTTTGGCGACGGCATGGCGATTTCTTCTATACAAGGCAGTCAGGTATCATTACAAGGGAATCAGAATACATTGTCCGGGTCACTTTTTGCTAGTGGCAACGAGTCGAAAATTAATGTACAAGGACAAACAGATGGAATCCAATCCCGGATCAATACATTCTATTCTGCGTCGGATATTGACAACGCTGGCGATTTGAAAAACGATAAAAGCAACAAATTTAATGATACTGATGTTGTTTCATCTTTATATGCAGAATACGGTGCGAATATTACCGTATCTGGCGATTGGAACGAATTTAGAACGTATGCTAAAAATCCAGCTGATGATAAGACTTTAGAAAGAACAATTTGGGCTTATGAAGGCGCGAATATTGAAATCAACGGCAGTACGCTTATTAGTACGGACCGGTACGCAGAAACGTCTGCACTTCAGCCCCATAACAGCGCGGACATTGCTATTGCTGCTGGTACGGCTGTAAATCTAGGGGAAGAAGATTTCAATACTCCGATTGAAGACGGAGAGAGGGCTAAAGTAACGTTGAATTACGGCGCAGGCAGTTCTATTACCGGTGATGTGTTGTCGGCCTATGCCGGAAAAGTAGATATTGCGCCGCAGGCTGCGACGACGAGAAGCAATTCGGCCGGTATTTCTATTACGGGCAACCTTCTTGCCGGTAACAACGGCGTGCTGAATGTCAACCTCGGCAACGGCGGCTCGTTGGTAGGTCGTACGGATGATTATGGTGATGCCAACGATACGATTGTAAATGACGAGCATATCCAGTTCTTCAACCCGGCGTTCAGCAGTACGATTTATCGCGGCGGCGAAGTCAACCTCACGATGGGCAGCGGTTCGTATTGGGCTGTCACGGGGCAAAGCTGGCTGACCCAATTGGACGGCGACGGCGGTACGATTGACATGCGCAATCGCAATAATGAAGATACGACGTCTCATGCCGTACACGTCGATACGATTAGAGGAAACCATACCTTTGTTATGGACTTGAACCATGATAACCATAACGTCAGCGATATGCTGTACATCAAAGACCCGAATGCCTCGGCAGGAGAACAAACCGTATTTATTAACCGCCTTACGGGTGTGGAAGACATGGCTGACGGAGAAAAAATCCGTTTCGCCACGGTAAACGCCTCGACGGATAAATTATCTTTCGTAGGCCAGTATGAAGGCGAAAATGGATATGAAAAATATGAAAATAAAGCGCGCGTTATGATGCGGGATATCGGTGTCATGGATATGGCTCTTACTATTGAAAATGAAAAATACACGACGGCCGACGCGGAAAATACGGGCTATAATGGCACTGAATTTACAGAAATGAAACCAGGCGATGAATATGTAGATGAAACGTATACTGATGGTACGAACTGGTATTTAACCCGTACGTCGTCTGGCGATACGACGTCTGACGCTGGTAAGACCGTTGTAGCTATGTCACGTGTCAACTACTCCAACGCCGTATACATGGACTGCCTGAACAAACGCATGGGCGAAGCTCGCTACATCGACGGCGACGAAGGGCTTTGGGTTCGTATGCGTCATGACCGTATCGGCAAGTCCGATGCCTTCCGCAGTATGAACACCATGATGGAACTGGGCTACGATACGCGGGTGAACGACCGCGAAGACGGTGAACACCGGCAGGGCGTGGCCATCGACTACATGCGCGGCACGGCGGACTACAAGAACGTAGCCGGTGAAGGCGACGTTCGCCGCGGCGGCATCTGGTTCTACGATACGTGGCTGGGCAATAAGGGCCATTACACGGACTACGTATTGAAGTTCGGCAGACTGTCCAACGATTTCGAACTGTACACGAGAACCCTCGGCGAAAAAGTCACCGGCGACTACAGCAACTTTGTCTACTCGGCCAGCGCCGAATACGGTCGCAAGAAAGACCTGGGCAATAACTGGTACATCGAGCCTCAGGCCCAGATCCAGTACGCTCACGTCACCGATGCTGACTACACGACGAGCCAGGATACGCACGTCCAGCTCGACGCCATCGACAGCTTGATTGGCCGCGTCGGCTTCCGCCTCGGTAAGGACGTCGGCGAAAAGAGCACCTTCTACATCAAGGCCGACGTGCTCCATGAATTCCTCGGCGATCAGGACATTGAAGCCCGCGACGCCACAGGCCTCCTCAGCACGACCTATGAAAACGAAGGCACGTGGTATGACATCGGCCTCGGCTTCTCCCACCAGTTCAGCAAGGGCACCTATATGTACCTGGACATGGAAAAATCCATCGGCAACGACAATGAAGACACGTACCAGTTCAACTTTGGCATGAACTGGAAGGTCTAAGGAGCAGTGGAACGGGAAGCGAAATGCCCGGTCTGCGGCAAGGTCTTTACGGCGCACCGCGCGACGGAGCGGTACTGCAGTGCGTCCTGCCGGCGCTACGCCTACCGCCATCGGGACGAAGCGCCGCCGTCTCAGCGAGCCGGAGGAAAGGTGCTGCGCTCCTTCCGCTGCATCCGCTGCGGCAAGTGGGTCGTCGTGACGCAAGGGGCGGATAAGCGGAGAAAATTCTGCTCGCCCCATTGCGAGCGGCTGTACTGGAAACATTCCAAAAACGTGGAGTCCCAGCCCGTACAGCACGCCTTCCGCTGCCGGAACTGCGGCGTCCTCGTGGAAATACGGGACGCCAAGGACAGGCGAACGGCCTTCTGCAGCGCCGATTGCCGCAAGCAATGGTTTTCCTTGCATAGAAAAAACGTACAGACCTACAGGGTAACACCGTAAATAAGACGGCGTGTAAAACGCCCGGACAAGTTGATTGTCCGGGCGTTTTCGTTTATACTGGGTATAGAGTCCGATATTCGTATACGAGAATAACGATAAGGAGAATTTTATGATGGAAGAGAGCGAATTGCACTGCAAGGTGACGGTGCGTATCATGGCCGATAAAAAAGCCTTTGGCCCCGGCGTGGCGGCTCTGCTGCGAGGTGTGCGGGACTGCCGTTCCCTGCAGGGCGCGGCGCGGCAGATGGATATGTCCTACTCCAAAGCCTGGACGGTCATCCGCGAGGCTGAGCGTATCTGGGGATTTCCCCTGACGGAATGCCGCGTCGGCGGCAGGCGCGGCGGCGGATCGGTCCTGACCGTTCAGGGAGAGGAAATACTGCGGCGGTACGACGACATGGAGGAAGCGGTCAAAGCCGTGGCGGAGGAACAGTTCGACCGCTTTTTCAGCCGCAGCGAGCTGGAAAAACTAAGAGCAGGAGAGGTGGAGCTATGAAGAAACTCAAGACGGAAGAAGCGATCGGTCACGTATTGTGCCACGACATTACGCAAATTATAAAGGGCGTGTCCAAAGGGCCCGTATTCCGCAAGGGCCATATCATTCGGGAAGAAGATATTCCCGTTCTGCTGTCTGTCGGCAAGGAGCACGTATATATATGGGAGTGCGACGACTCGATGCTTCACGAAAACGATGCGGCGGCCATACTGCGGGACATTTCCCTGGGAGTGAATATGCACGCTACGGAGGCGAAGGAAGGGAAAATCGAGCTCGTCGCCGACTGCGACGGCCTGCTTACGATTCGCCGGCAGGGACTGCAGGCCGTAAACTCTTTAGGAGAGATGATGATCGCTTCGCGTCACGGCGGCTTTGCCGTCAAAAAAGGCGATGTGCTGGCAGGGATGCGGGTCATTCCCCTAGTAATTTCCAAGGAAAAGATGGAAGGGGCTAAGAAAGCGGCTGGAACGGAGTCCTTGTTTAACGTCGCGCCCTTCACGGCCAGGACGGCCGGCGTCGTCACGACGGGCAGCGAAGTGTATAAGGGCCGCATTGCCGATACGTTTACGCCGGTCATCAAAGACAAGCTGGCCGAATACGGCATCGCCGTAACGCAGCACGTCACGCTGTCTGACGACCCGGTGGCCATTACGGCGGCGATTCAGGATATGCTGGCTCAGGGCGTCGATATGGTGTTCTGCACGGGCGGCATGAGCGTAGACCCCGACGATCAAACGCCGCTGGCTATCAAGAATACGGGGGCGCGCATCGTGTCGTACGGTGCGCCGGTGCTGCCGGGGGCGATGTTTTTGCTGGCCTATATGGACGATGGCCGCCCCGTCCTCGGCTTGCCGGGCTGCGTCATGTACAGCAAGCGGACGATTTTTGACTTGGTTTTGCCGTCGCTGGCTGCCGGCGTGGAAATCAAAGCCGATGAGCTGGCGCGCCTCGGCGAAGGTGGGCTGTGCCTGAACTGCCCCGTATGTACCTTCCCGAACTGCGGTTTTGGAAAATAGGAGGAACTATGGAACGGTTTACCCATATAGACGATAAGGGAAACGCCGTCATGGTCGACGTGAGCGGTAAGGCTGCGACGGCGCGAGAAGCGACGGCGGCCGGGCGCATCGTCATGAGCCGGGAATGCTATGAGGCGGTAACAGCCGGAAACATTGCCAAGGGAGACGTCCTCGGTACGGCCCGCGTCGCCGGCATCATGGGGGCGAAGCGGACGAGCGAGCTCATCCCGCTGTGTCACATATTAAATTTAAGCAAATGCGCTGTCGATTTCATCTTTCACGACGAGGAAGGAGCCATCGAATGCCGCTGCACCGTCAAGTGCCAGGGGCAGACGGGCGTGGAAATGGAAGCCCTGACGGGCGCGTCGGCGGCTCTGCTTACGATATACGATATGTGCAAGGCCGTCGATAAGCGGATGGTGATTAGGGATATTCATTTGCTGGAAAAAATCGGCGGCAAGAGCGGGTATTTTTCTTTTGACGGACAGGATGACCTATGATAGATACATTAGGACGCCGTATCGACTACCTGCGCATTTCGATTACGGACCGCTGCAACATGCGCTGCCGCTACTGCATGCCCGACGGCATATCCGCCGTGGGGCACGGCGACGTCCTGCGCTATGAGGAAATCGTCGAAATCTGCCGGGCGGCTCTGCGCGTCGGGATTACGAAGTTCAAGGTCACAGGCGGCGAGCCCTTCGTCCGCAAGGGAGCCGTCGGCTTTATACGGGAGCTGCGGAGACTTCCCGGCGTTGAGTCCGTGACGGTGACGACGAACGGCTGGCTGTTGCCGCAAGTGCTGCCGGAGCTGCGGCGCATCGGCATAGGCGGCGTAAACATCAGTCTGGACAGCCTGGACAAGGAGCAATATCAGGCTATTACGGGCGTCGACGCCTTGCCCGAGGTGCTGCAGGCGCTTCGGCAGTGCGCGGCGTTGGGCTTGCCGACGAAAATCAACGCCGTCCTGCTGGCTGATACGAAGGAGCAGCTTGCGCCCCTGGCCCGCCTGGCAGAAGAGCTGCCGGTGGACGTGCGGTTTATCGAGCTCATGCCCATTGGCTGCGGCGCATACCAGCAGGGCGGCAGCGCCGACGAGGCCTTGGCGGTCCTGCGCGGCGCCTATCCCGATTTAGCGCCCCTGCCGATTCGACGGGGCAACGGCCCGGCGGCGTATTACGCCAGCCGCAGCTTGAAGGGATATATCGGGATGATCGCGGCTAATTCGCATGTCTTCTGCCGACAGTGCAACCGCCTGCGGCTGACGAGCACGGGGTTTTTAAAGCCCTGCCTCTGCTATGACGACGGCGTGGATTTACGGGCAGCTGCCCGTTCCGGCCAAGGGGAAGGCTTGCTGGCGCAGGCCATAGAACAGGCCATACTCCGCAAGCCGGCCCGGCATTGCTTTGGACAGGGCCAGGCCGTGACGGAACGAAAGGCTATGAATGAAATTGGAGGCTAGTATGGGAATTGTAAGAGCTGTTTGTACGAGCAAGGTCAAGGGGACGCAGAAGCGGCCGGAGCCCTTTGTCCGTTGTCTTGTGAATTGGGGGATTGAAGGCGACGCCCACGGCGGCCCTTGGCACCGTCAGGTAAGTTTGTTGTCTCTGGAAAAAATAGAAGAATTCCGCCGCCGCGGCGCGCCCGTATCGTACGGCGATTTCGGCGAGAACATCGTCGCCGAAGGCATTGATTTTTCGTCTCTGCCTGTAGGCACGCTGTTTCGATGCGGCGACGTCTTGCTGGAAATGACCCAGATCGGCAAGGAATGCCATAGCCACTGCGCCATTTATCAGGCCGTGGGCGACTGCATCATGCCTCGTGAGGGCGTCTTCGCCCGGGTGCTGGAAGGCGGCGTCATCCGTCCCGGCGACGAAATCGTCGTGGAACCGCGGCGGGGAAAGAGGCCCTATCAGGCGGCGGTGATTACCTTGTCCGATAAGGGCAGCCGCGGCGAGCGCAAGGACGAAAGCGGCCCTGTCGTCGCCGAAGCGCTGCGGCAGCGGGGCTACGACGTCGCAGAGGAGCTGCTGCTGCCCGACGGCATGGAGCCTCTCAAAAAGGAATTGATGCGGTTGGCCGACCAGCGGCAGCTGGATTTGATTTTGACGACAGGCGGCACGGGATTCGGGCCGCGGGATATGACGCCCGAAGGGACTCTCGCTGTGGCGACGCGGCAGGCTCCGGGCATCGCCGAGGCTATGCGGGCCGCATCCCTGGCCGTGACGAAGCGGTCCATGCTTTCCCGGGCTGTCAGCGTCATTCGCGGCAAGACCCTTATCGTCAACCTGCCGGGCAGCCCCAAGGCCTGCCGGGAATGTATGGACGTTTTTTTAGATACGATTCCTCATGGACTGGATTTGCTCCGCGGCGACGGCGGAGAGTGTGCCCGATAATATGCGCAAGCAAACGGAAAGGATGAAGAACGTATGAAGTGGAAGACTGCCTTAGGTATGATAACGCTTCTCGTGAGTGTTGCCGTATTGGCCGGCTGCGGTGCTGAGAAACAGGGGGCAGCGGAGCAAGGGAAAACGAAGCTCACCGTCTTTGCGGCGGCCAGCATGACCGAGACGATGAACGAAATCGCCAAGGCGTATCAGCAGGAGCATCCCGATGTAGAAATCGTCTATAATTTTGACTCGTCAGGGACGCTGAAGCATCAGATTCAAAACGGCGCGGCCTGCGACGTATTCATTTCGGCGGCCCAGAAGCAGATGGACCAGCTCGATGCGTCGAAGGATGAACGGGCTAATCCGGAACGGCTGGATTTTGTGCTTCCGGGGACGCGGATTGATTTGCTGGAAAACAAGGTCGTTTTAGCGACGCCGGAGGGAAATCCAAAGCAGATTGCCAGCTTCGACGACATGGCGCAGAAGCTTGAAGACGGCTCCATCCGCCTGGTCATGGGCAACAGCGACGTGCCCGTAGGCCAGTATACACAGAAGATATTGGCTTATTACGGGCTAGACGAACAGGCTATTGCTGAGCAGGGCCGTATCACGTACGGTTCGAACGTCAAGGAAGTCACGACGCAGGTCAAGGAAGGCAGCGCCGACTGCGGCGTCATTTACGGCACCGACGCCTACAGCGCCGGCTTGAAGCCCGTCGACGAAGCGACGAAAGATATGTGCGGACAGGTTGTCTATCCGGCGGCCGTGTTGAAGACCAGCGCCCATCCGGAGGCGGCCAAGGAGTTTCTGGCCTATCTCCAGAGCGAGCAGGCCATGGCCGTCTTTGAAGGCGTCGGCTTCAGCCGGGCGGGGTAAGGTATGGACTGGTATCCTCTTTGGAACAGCCTGCGCATCGCCGCGATTTCGTCGGTCCTCGTCTTTTTCTGCGGCATCGCCGCCGCCTATTACGTGGCGAAAGCGCCGCGCCTGGTCAAGGGCGTCCTCGACGTCGCCCTGACGCTGCCCCTGGTCCTGCCGCCGACGGTGTGCGGCTGGCTTCTGCTGCTGGTCTTCGGCCTGCGCCATCCTGTCGGCATGTTCCTCCATGATATAGGATTTCCCCTGGTCATGACCTGGTACGGCGGCGTGGCGGCTTCGGCTGTCGTCGCCTTTCCCCTCATGTACCGGACGGCCCGCGGCGCCTTTGAAAGTTTTGACGAGACACTGGCCTGGAGCGGGCAGACCCTGGGATTATCTAATACGTATATTTTTTGGCGCATCCGCATGCCCTATTGCAAGCAGGGTATTTTGGCCGGCCTCGTCCTGGCCTTTGCCCGGGCGCTGGGGGAATACGGCGCGACGAGCATGCTCATCGGCTATATTCCCAAGAACACGGCGACGATATCGACGACGGTGTATCAGTTGTGGCGGACGAACGACGAGTACGGCGCCTTCATCTGGGTTCTCGTCAACATCGCGATCAGCGCCGCCGTCCTGGTGACGGTCAGCCTGATGGAACGGAAACGCCGCCGGAAGGAGGTTTGGTCGTGATAGACGTGCAGTGTTATAAACGGCTCGGTCAGTTTTGCCTGGACGTGGAATTTCAGGCCTGCGGCGTGCTGGGCCTGCTGGGGCCGTCGGGAAGCGGCAAGAGCAAGACCTTGCAGTGCATCGCCGGCATCGAGCGTCCCGACCGGGGGCGCATCGCCGTCGGGAAGCGCGTCTTTTTCGACGGGGAAACGGGCGTAAATCTGGCGGTGCAGGAGCGGCGCGTCGGCTATTTGTTTCAGCATTACGCCTTATTCCCCAATATGACGGCGGCCGAAAATATCGCCTGCGGCGTCCGCCGGCATGTCGGCCGGAGCGAACGGCGTCCCATCGTCGCGGCGATGATGGAGCGGCTCGGCTTGACGGGACTGGAACACCATAAGCCGTCCCAGCTGTCGGGAGGGCAGCAGCAGCGCGTGGCCCTGGCCCGCATATTGGTCAACGAGCCGGATATTCTGCTGCTGGATGAGCCCTTCAGCGCCTTGGATGATGCCTTGAAGGAACAGGTCATGGCAGAGCTGACCGGCGTGCTGCGCCAATTCGGCAAGGACGTCATCGTCGTGACCCACAGCTATGAAGAAGCATACCGCCTGTGCCGCACCATCGCCGTCCTCCATGACGGGCGCATCGACATCATCGGCGAGCGGGACGCTGTATTTTCCCAACCCCAATCGAAGACGGCGGCGTCCCTCATGGGTTGCCGAAATATCGCGCCAGCCCGGAAAACGGGGCGGAGGACCGTCTTCGTGCCATCGTGGAACTGCGAATTTACGGCGGCCTGCGACGTGAAGGACGAATTATGCGCCATCGGCATTCGGGAGCGTTCGTTCAGCCCGGCCGTGCCCGTCAATTCGCATGCCGTTTCGATTGCAGAAGAGACAAAGCTGCCCTTTGGGACCTTGGTCGCCTTTCGCTGCGACGGCCAGAGGCCCGACGCGCCGCCCCTCGTCTGGCTGGCCGAAGGCGGGCGCGCCGATACGTTGGGCGTGCGGCCTGAGGATATATTGCTGTTATACCGATAAGGACTATGCGGAAAGGATAGGATATATGGACGACGTATTTCTGAGATTGGAAGAAGAACTCCGCGCCGGCCGGCCGGCGGCGCTGCTGACGGTAGTGGAAAGTCACGGCGCGACGCCCCGCGGCGCCGGCAGCCGCCAGCTCGTATTGACTTCCGGCGATACGGTGGGGACGATTGGCGGCGGCATTGGCGAGTATAAGGCCTGCGAGGCGGCGAGACGGGTTTTGCAGGACGGTGTTTCCACGCTGCTGGCATATGATTTGAGCCCCGGCGCGGCGGCGGATATCGGAGCTGTGTGCGGCGGTACGTTTACGGTCTTTTGCCAGTACATCGGGCCCGAGGCGGCGGCCTGTATCAGCGCCATCGCCGAATATGGCCGAAACCGCAGGCCCTATCTGCTCCTGTGCGATATGACGGAGCCTGCGCAGTGGGCCATGGCCGTCGCCGGGCCGGAGACGATATGCTGCGGCGATGAACAGCATATGGCGGATTTGCAGCTTTTTTTGCAGAAAAGTGGGAATGCATCGACCTATAAGCCACAGTTAATATCCTATGGTGGGAAATTACTGTATGCCGAGTCCTTCTTCTCAGCCAGCCGGGCCTTTATCTTCGGCGGCGGCCATGTAGCCTGCGCCCTGGTTCCCGTATTAGCCCGCGTCGGTTTTTCCTGCGTCGTCGTAGACGACCGGGAAGACTTTGCCAATGCCGAACGCTTTCCCGACGCCGAGTCCGTCGTCGTCGCCGACTTGGAGCACCTGCCGGATTTCCACATCGGTGAAGACGATTACGTCTGCATCATGACGAGGGGCCACGTAGGCGACTATGTCGTAGAGCGGCAGATACTGCCGCTGCGGCCTCAGTACATCGGGGTCATCGGCAGCAGAAATAAGCTGTATTTCGTGCGGGAAAAGCTATTAGCCGACGGCTTTGCCGCAGAAGAAATAGATAACACGTACGGCCCCATCGGCCTTCCCATCTCTGCGGCGACGCCGGAGGAAATCGCCGTCAGCATTGCAGCGGAGCTCATCGCCGTCAGGGCGCGGCGGGAAGGTCGGGAAAAGGCCGACGCGAAGAAGTGGAGGGCCGCCGATGTGCCGCATATTCGCCTGCCGTAACGGGGCGGCTGAAGAGATGCCGTCGCTGCGGCAGGGATTGGCATATGGCTGTTCGTCCTTGGCGCAGAAGAAAAAAAACGTCGTCGCCTTTACCGGCTCAGGCGGCAAGACGACATGGATCTATCGGCTGGCTGAGGAGCTGCGCCGGCAGGGCAAACGAGTCGCCATAGCGACGACGACCCATATGTACGAGCCGCCGTCGGAACTACTGGCTGACGATACCGAGACGGTGAAATCGCTGCTGGAAGGGCAAGGCTTCGCAGTCGTCGGCCGTCGGGACGGCCGGGGTAAGATTGGCTACGGCGGCGACGCTCTCTTTGCTGTATGCCGGACCTTAGCCGACGTCGTCCTCGTCGAAGCCGACGGGTCGCGGCGGCAGCCGCTGAAATGCTTCGGTCCGCACGAGCCGGTTATTCCGCCGCGTACTGATTGCATCGTCCATGTGGCGGGATTGTCTGCCTTGAGCCGTCCTCTGGACGAGGTCTGTTTCCGCTGGGAACGAAGCCGATGGGCTCGGCGGCAAGTCGTTACGGACGACGTGTTCGCCGCCGTCGTCACTTCGTGTTTGGCAGCCTTGCGCCGAAACTGGAAGGTACCGGTTATACCTGTTTTCAATCAGGCCGATGGTGAAGCGGTCCGGCTGCGGGGACAGGATTTGCTGCGCCGCATGGCCGAGCCCATAGGGCTGACGACTTTTTTCGATATAGAGGAACGGGGGGACATACGGTGCATATCGCATTGATTTACATGGCGTCGGGCTTCAGCCGGCGCTTTGGCGGCAATAAGCTGCTGGCTCCGCTGGCCGGCAAGCCCCTGTATCGCCATGGCTTTGACCAGCTGCAGGACGCAGCGCGGCGTATCAGCGTTTCCTTGTCGTGCTCGTGCTGCCTATACGTCGTCAGCCAGTATGACGAAATTCTGTCGTGGTGTCGGGCTCATGGTGCGATTGCCGTGAAAAATACGGCCGCCGGAGAAGGCATGGCTGCATCTGTCCGCCTGGGAGTAGAGACGTCTGCCGCCGCTGATGCCTGGGCCTTTTTCGCCGCCGACCAGCCCTTTCTTTCCAGCGAGATCATAAGCGATTTCGTCAAGCAATACGCGCAGTCGGGATGCGGCATAGGCTGCGCCGTATCGGGCAGCCGCCGCGGCAGTCCGGCGATTTTTTCCCATGTTTATAAAGACGAGTTGCTGGCCCTGCAAGGCGATAGAGGCGGCAGGGCGATATTGGAGACATACGAGGACGACCTATGGCAGTTCGCCGTGCCGGAAGGCGAGCTTTGCGACATCGATACGAGAGACGACTGGGAAGCGGCGAGAAGACGGTTATAAAAAAGCGCTTGGATTAGAAAATCCGGCGCTTATTTTTATGGGCCAAGTCATGTCGGCGAGGCTTTGAGTACCTATTCTTTGGTTTGGGCAACGCTCCTTTGCAGTATTTTTATATAGAGGGGAATCGCGTATGCTTACGCGAAGAAACATAATAGGATTTTTGCGAAATGCGATATTTATATGCAATATAAAGATGAAATGATAGGAAATCCTTTGTATATACGGTATGGGAAGCCGTATTCATAAATGTCATATAGTAAATGAATATTGAACATGTAAAATTAACTAAAATACCTGTTTTATAAAATATTTTCCAAATAAAGACGCAAAAACTATAAAAATATAAAATAAAATCAGAAAATAACCTTTACAAATTAAAATAAGGGAGTATAATAGAGAACGTAATCGGAGCAGGGGGTTATACGTATAACTCCGATTACGAAGATAGGGGAAAGAGGGGTATTATGACTAAAAAAATATTTAGAACAAAAAGTATTAATGAGTTCATCTCCGAAACCAAAATGGATGGCGGGATGAACAAGATCCTCGGCACGTTCGGTTTGACCATGCTGGGGATCGGCGCTATTGTAGGGACGGGGATTTTCGTCCTGACAGGCGTAGCGGCGGCAAATTATTCTGGTCCTGCACTGGTTATTTCATTTATTATCGCCGCCTTGGCCTGCGGATGCGCCGCCTTATGTTACGCTGAATTTGCCGCGATGGTTCCTGTTGCCGGCAGCGCGTACACCTATGGATATGTTGCTTTAGGTGAATTTTGGGCCTGGGTCATCGGCTGGGATTTGATTTTGGAATATGCCTTCGCTGTATCGACCGTCGCCATCGGCTGGTCCGGGTATTTTAACAACATTCTCATGAACTTGGGAATTACCTTGCCGACGGCGCTGACCATGGCTCCCCATGACGGCGGCATCGTCAACTTGCCGGCCGTTCTCATCTTAGCTGTCGTCGCCTTTGTCAACATCCGCGGCGTCAAGCAGAGTTCCTTCGTCAACAACGTCATCGTTGCCATTAAGCTGGCCGTCGTCGCATTGTTCCTCGCGTTGGGCTTCAGCCACGTCGACGCCTCGAACTGGGTTCCGTTCATGCCCTTCGGCTGGTCGGGCGTATTCGCCGGCGCGTCGATTATCTTCTTTGCGTACATCGGCTTTGACGCTGTTTCCACGGCGGCAGAAGAAGTAAAAGACCCCCAGAAATCGCTGCCTCGCGGTATTATCTTATCCTTGATTATCTGCACGATTTTGTACATCGCCGTTTCCGCCGTACTGACCGGCATGGTTCCCTTTATGCAGTTCCAGACGACGGCGGCTCCCGTTGCCTTCGCCTTGCAGGCTGTCGGCTATCACTGGGGCGCTGCGGCCGTATCGGTCGGCGCTATCTGCGGCCTTACGTCCGTACTGCTGGTCATGAGCTTTGGTCAGAGCCGCGTGCTGTTCGTCATGTCCCGCGACGGTTTGCTGCCGAAATTCTTCGGCCACGTTCATTCGAAGTATAAAACTCCGGCCAGAAGCTCCGCTCTCGTAGGCGTCATTACGGCCATTACGGCAGGCTTCCTGCCCATCAACGCCGTAGCGGAAATGACCAACATCGGCACGCTCTGCGCCTTCATCATCGTTTCGGCTGCCGTCATCATCCTGCGGAAGAAGAATCCCAATCAGCAGCGCGCTTTCAAATGCCCGCTCGTGCCGCTCGTACCGGCCCTGGCTATTGTCTTCTGCGGCATCCTGATTTACATGCTGCCGCTCGTTACGCAGATTCGCTTCGTCGTTTGGCTCCTCGTCGGCCTGGCTATCTATTTCGGCTACGGCTACAGCCACAGCATCATTTCTAAGACGAGACGAAGCACCGTTCCTGCCGGCTCTGCCGTTGCCAATATGAATCCGGCTGCGCAGCCGACGAAGGGGCATTAAGTTACAGTAGCCAGCCTTTTTCTGATAATGATATACTGACATGCATACGCTGAACCCCGCCTGCTGTTTATAGCAAGCGGGGTTCAGTCATATTATGGGAAGCACAAGAATACGAATTTTTATAGCAATTCGAATACAGTGGCTTTACGTAAGCTCGTATATGTTCGGTGTTGTTACGATTTTGAGCGATGAAACCGTGAGGACAGGGGCTTTGAGTTCTGCGCTACGATGAGAATAATACCGGCTAATATCAGCACCATGCCGGCGGCCGTGCTGACATACAGCCTTTCGCCTAAGAAGAGGATGCCGCAGACGACGCCGACGACGGGGACGGCCAAGACGGCAATAGAGGCCTTGCTGGCCTCCATGCAGGTGAGGACGTAGTTCCAGAGGAAGAAGGCCAGGGCGGAGGCCAGGATGCCGTTGTAGGCCAGACAGGCGACGGCCATGGGCGTCCAGTGTACCTGACCTGTTTCCATGCAGCTGGTATACAGGAATAAGATGATGGAGCCGATGGTCATCTGCCAGGCCGTGTATTGAATCATATTGCAGTCCTTGCCTTTCAGCCTGCTGTTTTGATACTTGATGACGACGTTGGCGACGGCCCAGGAAATGGCGCCGCCGATGGTGATGAACAGGCTGGAGGCGTTGCCGAGGGAGTCGATGTGCATGAGGATGACCAGGCCGATCATGCTGACGACGACGCCTAAGGCCTTGCGCTTCGTCAGCTTTTCATTTAAGAAGAAATGGGCCAGGATGGCGACCCACACGGGCATGCTGTAGTTCAGGACGGCGACGAGGCCGGCGTCCAGGTCTTTAATGCCCATCTGCATGGCTGCGTTGTTGCCGGCGATCTGCAGCAGTCCCGTCAGGGCGATCCATTTCCAGTACCGCCGCGGCGGAAGGGGCAGCTTCAGCCAGGCGTTGACGGCCAGCAGGATGGCTGCGCCGACGGCGAAGCGGTAGCAGGCAAAGAGGACCGGCGGGAAAAAGAGCGTCGCCTCCTTCATGGCGACCCAATTAAATCCCCAAATGGCGTATATGAGCAGCAGCGCTTTGATCATGATATCTTCTCCCTTTAGTATAGTGCGTTATGGTTTTTATTATAAAGGACGGCTAGGGGAATGCAAGGGATTTCGTCGGAAAAACGGCTTGGCAAAATATGGTATAATAGGGGCATCGTACAGATGGAAAGGAAGAATACATATGAAATGCATTGTACTGCTGAGCGGCGGCGTCGATTCGACGACCTGCCTGGCTATGGCTGTGGAACGATACGGCGCCGGCGAGGTAATGGCCCTGACGGCCTATTACGGGCAAAAGCACGCGAAGGAAATACAGGCGGCCCGCCAGGTAGCCGCCCATTACGGCGTGGCTCATAAAGAAACGAATTTATCCCAGGCCTTCGCCCTGAGCGACAGCTCCCTGCTGCAGGGAAGGGGCAAGGAAATCTGCCATGAATCGTATGCGGAGCAGCTGAAGGAAATGGGCGGCGAAGGGACTGTCGATACGTACGTGCCCTTCCGCAACGGCTTATTTTTATCCTATGCCGCGGCGATTGCCGTCAGCGTCGGCGCCGAGACGATCTATTACGGAGCCCACGCCGACGATGCGGCGGGACGGGCCTATCCGGACTGTACGCCCGAATTTGAACAGGCCATGGCGACGGCTATTTACGAAGGCTCAGGCCGCACGTGCTGCCTGGAAGCGCCGCTGCTGTCGTGGAATAAGGCCGGCGTCGTCAAGGAAGGGCTGCGGCTGGGCGCTCCCTACGAACTAACTTGGAGCTGCTATGAAGGCGGCGACAAGCCCTGCGGCGTCTGCGCGACCTGCATCGACCGGGCCAAGGCCTTTGCCGCCAACGGCGTTGCCGACCCGGCACTGACTGCAAAATAGATTTCCCACTGTAAAGGAGTAAGGATACCGATGAAATATGGGACGAAACAACGCCTGGCCGCGCTGGTCCTGACGGCTCTGCTGGCATTCGGCACGGCCCAGGCCCAGGAGCCCGTTTCGGAACGGGACGACTTTTACTTAGCCGTCAACGGGCCGACGCTGGCGGAAAAACAGATTGAACCGACGGAGCCATCCTGGTCCTGGTTTAAGGAGCAATCGCTGAAAAATACGAAAATTTTGGAACAGGAGCTGCACGAAATCGCTGCCAAAGAAGGCTCGTACGCGAAGGGGACGCCGGAGCAGAAAATCTCCGATTTATATCGCTGCGCTGTCGATATGAAACGGCGCGACGCGACGGCGCGGCAGCATCTGCAGGACGTGCTGGCTCCCGTGCGGCAGGCTGAGACGACGGACGAGCTGACTCAGGCCCTGCTCCAGGTAAGGGAAGCGTCCGGCGCGTCCGTGTTCGTCGATTATACGGCGGACCGCATGCCCGATTCGCTGCGCTACGCCGCCCGCATCGTGCCGACGGAGACGATTTTGAGCAAATACGAGCTGGAACAGGAGCCGCACCCCGGCGCATGGCAGGCCTATAAGACGTATATTGCCGACGTGCTGGCCGAGGCGGGGTGCCCGGCAGAGGAAGCGGCCCGGCAGGCCGAAGCGATTTTCGCCATGGAACAGCGCTGGGCTCCGGCTATGCTGAGCAGCGAGGAACGCAACGACTTTGCCGTGCTGAATACGATGTATAGGCGGAACGAGATCGAAGCCTTCATGCCCCATATGGACGGCCGCCGCCTGCTGTCGTCGTGGAAGCTGACAAAGGAGAAGAAGCTGTTTCTGGCTGACGCGGCGTATCTCCAGAAACTAGACGAAGCCTACGTCCAGGACAATCTGCCCCTGCTGAAGAGCTACGCTGTGTTCCGCATCATGGACGGTTTCGCTCCTTACGCCGACAGGCGCCTTCGCGATTTGCAGCGGGCCTATACGCAGTACCGCTTCGGCATCACAAAGAGCCGCAGCGACGAAGAGACGGCGAGCCGCATGGTTCAGGGCCTTCTTCCCTATGAATTTGGCCAAATCTACATGAAGGACCATTGTTCGCCTGACGCCGTGCGGGACGTGACGGCGATGATCGACGAGATCCGCGGCGTATATCGGGAACGCTTGCTGAAAAACGATTGGCTCGGCGAGGATACGAAGAAGGAAGCCGTAGGCAAGCTCGACGCCCTGCGCGTGTTTGTCGGCGGCCCGGCGGCGGACGACAAGCCGATTGTTGAGGATATGCCCGATGTCATAGCCGAAGCCGACGGCGGCGACTTGCTGCGCAATATCATGCACAACGCCGTGCTGGTACAGGCTCAGGTACATCGGCTTATTGGGACTGATTTTGACCCGGATAAATGGTACGCTTTCCAGCCGCAGGACGTCAACGCCGCGTATATTCCGGCGAACAACAGCATTACGATTCCTGCCGGCATCTTGAATCCGCCCTTCTACAGCCCCGACGCCTCGTACGGCGCGAACCTCGGCGGCATCGGCGTGGTCATCGGCCATGAAATTTCCCATGCCTTCGATCCTAACGGCAGCCAGTACGACAAGGACGGCAATATGAAGAACTGGTGGACTGCCGGCGATTATGCGAGGTTCCGGCAAAAAGCCGCGGCCTTCGCCCCTTATTACAGCCGCTATAAAGTAGGTGAGGGACTGTATGAAAACGGGGCTCTCGTCGCCAACGAAGCCATTGCCGACTGCGGCGGCTTGTCCGTCGCGACGGAAATCGCCGGCTGCGACGAAGAAACGCTGCGCGATTTGTACCGCAATTTCGCCGCTATTTTTGCCAGCAAAATGACGCCGCAGCTGCTCCTGCAGAGCGTGCAGACCGACCCGCATCCCATCATGCAGGCCCGGGTCAACGGCGCGCTTTCGGCGACGGATTCCTTCTACGAGGCCTATGACGTAGAGAACGGCGACGGCATGTACGTCGCGCCGGAACAGCGGGTAAAGCTTTGGTAATATGTTTGTAATACTTGCATAGAATCTATAGTTTTTGGAGATAATGCCCTATTTAGGACTTGCAATATTGAAAGGGATACGGTACAATCAAGGACGAACAGTGCTCGAGCAACGTCGAGCACTGTATATATTGCCCACATGGGACGAAAAACGTACCAGTTGGAACAGTATTGCTACGGATACAGAAAAAGGAGGTAAAGCCTTGGAAAAGTATGTTGCGCTCATTGCCCATGATGCAAAGAAACAGGATATGGTAGGATTGGCCTGTCAGTTTAAACACGTATTGCAGAAGTTCCCTTTGGTCGGAACGGGGGAAACGGGAAAGCGGATTGAAGACGCGACGGGATTATCCGTCAGAAAAATGCAGCCCGGACCGCTGGGAGGAGACCAGCAGATCGGCGGCATGATCGCGTCGGGCGAAGTCGTCGCCGTCGTGTTCCTGCGGGACCCGCTGACGGCGCAGCCTCACGAACCGGACGTATCGGCCTTCCTTCGCCTGTGCGACGTGCACTGCATTCCGCTGGCGACGAACGTAACCAGCGCCCGTATTTTATTGACTTCGTTAGATACATCATTAGATTTGTTTCAGTCATAGAGTTGGTATTGTGTAAAGGAGATTACGCATGTTGAAAAAAACGAAAATTGTCTGCACTCTCGGCCCGAGTTCGAATTCCCAGGAAATCGTCGAACAGATGATTCAGGCCGGCATGAACGTCGCCCGCTTTAATTTTTCCCACGGTTCCCACGAAGAACACAAGGCGCGCATGGACATGGTTCGCGCCGCTTCTAAAAAGGTAGGCATTCCCGTAGCCCTGCTCCTCGATACGAAGGGCCCGGAAATCCGCCTCGGCAAGTTTAAAAACGGCTCCATCCAAATGGAAGAAGGCAAGGAGTTTACCTTGACGGCCCGCGACGTCGAAGGCGACGAAACGATCGTTTCTGTAAATTACAAAGAACTGCCTCAGGACGTAAAGGCCGGCGACCATATCCTCTTGTCCGACGGCCTGGTAAACTTGGAAGTCATCAGCGTCGAAGGCCAGGATATCCATACGCAGATCCTCAACAGCGGCAAGATGAGCGACCGCAAGCGCGTCGCCGTGCCGGGCATCGCCATCAATTTGCCGGCCGTTTCGGAAACGGACGCCGCAGACATTGAATTCGGCATCCGCATGAATATGGACTGGATCGCCGCTTCCTTTATCCAGCGCGGCAAGGACGTCGTGACGATCCGCAAGATTTTGGAAAAACACAACAGCCCGATGAAGATCATTTCCAAGATCGAATGTCAGGCTGCCGTTAACAATATCGACGAAATCATCAAGATGAGCGACGGCATCATGGTAGCCCGCGGCGATTTGGGCGTCGAAGTGCCGGCAGAAGAAGTGCCGACGCTGCAGAAGATGCTCATTCACAAATGCCAGGCAGCCGGCAAGCCGGTCATTACGGCGACGCAGATGTTGGAATCCATGTGCAATAATCCCCGCCCGACCCGCGCGGAAACGAGCGACGTCGCCAACGCTATCCTCGACGGCACGGACGCCGTTATGCTCAGCGGCGAAACGGCCAGCGGCATGTATCCTGTCGAAGCCGTAGAAACGATGGCCCGCGTAGCCATGTTCACGGAAAGCCAGTTTACGCCGCCGTCCCACCAGGACGAACACGCTTCGTCGTCTACGACGACGGAATCTATCGGCAAGGCCGTCGTAAAAATTGCCGAAGACCTTCACGCCGCCGCTATTATCGCGTCGACGGAACGAGGCAGCACAGCTCAGACGATTTCCAAGTTCCGTCCGGAATGTCCCGTCGTCGCCGTATCTCCTCATGAAAGCGTCGTCCGCCGCCTCCAGCTGAACTGGGGCGTCCAGGCTATCGTCGGCAAGGAAGCCAGCGATACGGATGAAGTCGTCGACAACGGCATCTTCGCAGCCCTCGACAGCGGCCTCATCAAGGCCGGCGACCTCGTCGTCCTCACGGCCGGCGTTCCCGTCGCCAAGTCCGGCTCGACCAACATGATCCGCGTTCAGGTCGTAGGCGATGTCCTCATCCGCGGCACCGGTATCGGCCGCAATTCGGCTATCGGCAAGGTCTGCATCGCAACCGACACGGAATCGCTGGAAAAGAACTTTACGCCGGGCTGCATCCTCGTCGTCCGTTCGGCTAAAGCGGAATGGGTAGAATACATGAAGAAAGCCGGCGCTATCGTATCGGAAGAAGTCGGCCTCACGAGCGAATCGGCCATCGTTGCCATTACCCTCGGCATCCCGACGGTCGTCGGAGCGGCTCATGCCGCCGACGCCCTGGAAAACGGCGAGCTCGTCACGGTAGACGCCAGCCGCGGCACGATTTTCCGCGGCGAAGCTAACGCGCGGTAATCTCCCCTCGCCCTCCAGCACATAGGGCTGACAATATCATAGGTATATTATAAACGCCATAGCGGCATTGGTTTCGGCCAAAGCCTATGGCGTTTTTGTCGTATATCGTTTGTGAAATAAAACAAGCCCGTCCCTTCGGCAGAGCAGAGCTGCCGGGGGAACGGGCTTGTTCGGCATCGTATGCCGACATGGTATTATTCTTCTTTGTTGTTGCGCGCGGCCTGCTGTACAGCCCGTTCTTCGGCGGCTCGTTCGCCGGCATCCGAAGACTCGTCGTTTTGAGCGGTCGGTTCGCGCGATTTCTGTCCCTTGTCCTTAGCTGCGTCTTTTTTGTCATCCGCTTTGGGTTTAGGTTCTTCTTTCGGCGGCGGCGCAATCGGTTCCATGCCGGCCGGGATGGCGAAGCCTTCGTACGATTCGTCCTGCGTGGCGACGGTCATGTAATCCCGCCAGATAGCTGCCGGAATCGTACCGCCGTATACTTCGCCCAGGCTGTGCGAGCCCGAGTCGTCGCCGATCCAGACGGCCGTGACGATCGTCGGCGTATAGCCGACGAACCAGGCGTCGACGTTGTTGTCCGTCGTGCCGGTCTTGCCGGCTGCGGGCCGGCCGATGGCTGCGCCCGTGCCGGTGCCGTGATCGATGACGCCTTCGAGCATATAGGTCATTTCATAGGCTTCTTTTTCCGACATGACCTGGGTCTTGTTTTTATCCTGATTCAGGGTGGATTCGTTTTCCAGGACGTTGCCGTTGCGGTCCAGGATCTTGACGATGGCAACGGGCTTGACGTGGACGCCTCTATTGGCGAAGGTACCGTAGGCGCTGGCCATTTCCAGCGGCGTTACGCCCCGGGTCAGGCCGCCTAAGGCCATGGCCAGGTTGTCGTCGTCCTTTTCCATCGTCGTAATGCCCATCTTCTTGACGTTGGCGATGATATTGGAGGGACCGACTTCGTCAGCCAGCTGGACGGCGACGGTGTTGACCGAAAGGGCCAGGGCGTCGGCCAGGGATATCTTGCCGCGGAAGGTCATATCGGAGTTCTGCGGGCTCCACGAGCCGTACGAGATGGCCTTGTCTTCCATTGTCGAGTACGGCGACATGTCGTGCTGCAGGGCCGTCATGTATACGAAGGGCTTGAAAGCCGAACCGGGCTGGCGGACGGCCATGGTGGCGCGGTTGAAGCTGTCCTGGCCGCGGCCGCCGACCATAGCCAGGATGTGGCCGTTTCTCGGGTCGATGGAGACGAGGGCTCCCTGCGGCTGGGTCAAGCCGTTTTCGTCCTTATAGTTGTCCGGCAGCTGGCGCAGGGCTTCCGCTGCGGCGCGCTGTTTTTCCAAGTCCATGGTGGTGTAAATCTTCAGGCCTTCCTTGTACAGGGCGTCGTCGCCGTATTTGGAGGCCACGAGCTGCGACACATAGTCGACGAAGGAAGCCGTATCGGCGTTGTCGTCGGTCTGCTTCATCTGCGTCAATTCTAAGTCGGCGTTTTTCGCTTCCGTACATTCATCCTGAGAAATATAGCCGTATTTCACCATTTGGTCTAAGACGGTGTTCGTGCGTTTTTTCGCTTCTTCCAGATTATTGAAGGGCGAGTAGTAATTAGGGCTCTTGGGCAGACCGGCCAGCATAGCGCACTGCTTGAGGTTCAGTTGGTCGACGTCCTTGTCGAAGTACGTGCGGGCTGCCGTCTGGATGCCGTACGCGCCCTGGCCGAAATAAATCTGGTTCATGTACATTTCCAGAATTTCTTTTTTACTGTATTTCCGTTCGATTTCCAGGGCCAGCATGGCTTCCTGGATTTTGCGTTTCAGCGTCTGTTCCTGCGACAGGAAGGCGTTTTTCGCCAGCTGCTGCGTAATGGTGCTGCCGCCCTGGGCGATGCCGCCGCTGGTAATGTTCGTCACGATGGCCCGGCCGATGCCGATGGGGTCGATACCGATATGGTCGTAGAAGCGGTTGTCTTCCGCGGCGATAAAGGCGTTCTGCAAATGCTGGGGCACCTTGTTGATGTCGATAGGCAGGCGGTTTTGGTCGGAATGCAGGGTCGTCACGAGGCGGCCGTGAATATCGAAGACCTGCGACGACACGGCAGGCCGCATGTTGTTGCCTACCGTAGGCAGGCTTTGATAGGCGGCGAAAATGTAGCCGAAGGTCAGGCCGGCGATTACGACGACGCATAAGATAATCAGGAGTCGCAGACGGTGCATAGGTCCTGATGATTTTTTAGCATGTTTAGCTCTCCGTCTAGGCGTATACATAGATCCTCCTATATTATAAAACATAAATATAATATATAACTTTCAATAAGCAGAAATGAATCTTTGCTAATTTCTTATTATAGCATATTTATATACATTATCCTATATGCGGAAGGGACTTTCGCGGCGGGAAAAGCCGGAAAGGGGCGAAAATCATTGCCGGAAGGGGCATTATACTATTTTTAGATAGTTACATAAGCAATACCGCACAAATAGTATATAATATATAAAAGAAATGTACAATAGATACTGAAAATGTGTTGACTTTTTCTAACAAATAAAGTACCATAAATGTAAAGGAAACAAATAAATAGCATATCTGCTTGTTCTAGGAGGTAAGAGGGAATGGATAGAGATAAGGCTTTTGTATTATGGTTTGATGAACTGCGCCGCGAGGACGTCGCTCTCGTAGGCGGGAAATCTTCTTCGCTGGGCGAACTGACGTCGCAGACGAGCGTACCCGTACCTTACGGCTTCGCTACGACGGCCGAAGGGTACCGTCATTTTATGCGCGAAACGGGCTTGGATGAAAAGATTAAAGAACTTCTCCAGGGCCTGACCGATGTAGAAGACCCCATTCAGCTCCGCAGCGTCACGGCAGCTGTCCGCGAAGCAATTTGCGCTGCCGATATGCCGGCTGACCTGGCCGAAGCGATTCGGGCCAGCTATGCAGAACTGGGCAAAAAAGTCGGCGAAGACAATCCCTTTGTCGCCGTCCGTTCCAGCGCTACGGCAGAAGACCTTCCCGACGCCAGCTTTGCCGGACAGCAGGATACGTATCTGAACGTCCAGGGCGCCGATATGGTAATCCAGAAGGTCAAGGAATGCTATGCCTCTACGTTTACCGACCGCGCTACGTACTATCGGACGAAGAAAGGCTTCGACCATCTGTCCGTCGCCTTGAGCGCCGCCGTCCAGATGATGGTATTCTCCAAGGCTGCCGGCGTTATGTTTACGGTCGACCTCGTGACGGGCGACGATTCGACGATTACGATCGAAGGCGCCTGGGGCCTGGGCGAATACGTCGTACAGGGTACGGTTACGCCGGATAACTTCCGCGTCAAGAAGGACGATTTGACGATTCTGGACAAGATGATCAATACGAAGCCCGTGAAGCTCGTCCGCAAGCCCGGCGGCGACTGCGAAGAACAGCTCGTGCCGGAAGAAGAACAGAAGATGCAGGTCATTACGGACGAACAGGTAAAAGAACTGGCAACGTACGCCAAGGCTATCGAACAGCATTACGGCTGCTACATGGATATGGAATGGGGCGTCGACGAACGGGATAACAAGGTATGGCTCCTCCAGGCCCGCCCCGAAACGGTATGGTCCAAGAAAAATCAGGAAAAGGGACAGGCCGAAGCGGCTCCTGCAGCCGTGACGACGGACCGCAAGGTCATCGTAAAGGGCCTGCCGGCCAGCCCGGGCAGCGCCGCCGGCAAAGCCCACGTCATCCTCGATCCGTCGAAGATCGAAGAATTTAAGGAAGGGGAAATCCTCGTTACGACGATGACCGCCCCCGACTGGGTGCCGGCTATGAAGAAGGCCAGAGCCATCGTCACCGACGCCGGCGGCATGACCTGCCACGCGTCGATCGTCAGCCGCGAGCTGGGCATCCCCTGCATCGTCGGCACGAAGAGCCGCAGCGTTGAAGCGACGACGACGATTCCCGACGGCGCGGATATTACCGTCGACGCGACGAACGGCATCGTATACGAAGGCACCGTCGCCGATATCGTAAAACCGAAGGAAGAAGCAGCTCAGGCCGGCGGCCAGGCGACGGTCGTCATGTCCGAACCGGTTCCCATTACGGGCACGAAGATTTACATGAACCTGGGCAACCCCGACTTGGCGGAAAAACACGGTAAGCTGCCCTGCGACGGCATCGGCCTTATGCGCGAAGAATTCATCTGGACGACGTTCATTCACGAACATCCCTTGTATCTCATCGAAATCGGCCATCCCGAACGCGTCGTCGACCAGCTGGCCGACGGCATGCGCAAGGTTTGCCAGGCATTGGCTCCGCGCCCGGTAACGCTTCGCCTCAGCGATTTCAAATCCAGCGAATACCGCAACCTCAAGGGCGGCGACAAGTATGAACCGCAGGAAAGCAGCGCCCTCTTAGGCTGGCGCGGCGCATCCCGCTACTACGACCCGAAATACGTCGCAGCCTTCCGCCTGGAATTGCAGGCCGTCCGCAAAGTCCGCGAAGAATACGGCTTCAAGAATCTGAACGTCATGGTTCCCTTCTGCCGCCGCGTCGACGAAATGGAAAAGATCGTCGGCCTCATGGCTGAAGAAGGACTCCACCGCGGACCGGACTTCAAAGTATGGCTGATGGCTGAAATTCCTTCCAACATCATCCTGGCGGATCAGTTCAATAAGTTTGTCGACGGGTATTCCATCGGTTCCAACGACCTGACGATGCTCGTCATGGGCTGCGACCGCGACAACGAAACGGTAGCTCCTCTGTTTGACGAACGCAACTTAGCCGTTAAGCGGGCTATTCGCCACTTGATCGAAGTAGCTCACCGGGATGGAAAGACCGTTTCCATCTGCGGCCAGGCGCCGAGCGTATATCCTGATTTTACGGAATTTCTCGTTAAGAGCGGCATCGATTCTATTTCCGTCAATCCCGACGCCGTTGTATCGACGCGCAAGAACGTCGCGCAGATCGAACAGCGTATGCTGATGGATTCCCTGACCGGAAAAGGCCGCGCAGATACAGAAGATTATACATGGTAAGTCGATGATATGAGAAAAGGCGGCGCCAAAAGAGTAAATTATTTCTTTTGGTCCGCCTTTTTCTTATGCATCTTGGAGTAAAATATGGTATGATAATAAGCGATTATCAGGAGGTGAAACCACAATATGTTATCGGAACGGCAGGGAACGATTTTGAATATCGTCAAGGAGCATAGTCCGATTACGGGACAGCACATTGCCGACCAGCTGCACGTGACGCGGGCAGCGCTGCGCTCCGACCTGGCGATATTGACGATGCTGGGACTGATAGACGCGCGGCCAAAGCTGGGATATTTCTTTATCGGCGATAAGGAAAAGGACTTGCTGTCTCAAAAGATCATGGATATCAGCATTGAGTCGTGTTTATCGCAGCCGGTCATCGTCGGCGAGCACACCAGCGCCTACGACGCGGTCATCGCTATGTTTACGGAAGATGCGGGAACGGTATTTGTCGCGACGGATAATATTCTGGCCGGTGTCGTATCCCGAAAGGATTTGTTGAAGACGGCTATGGGCAACAACGATTTGAGAGCTCTGCCGGTGCGTATGGTCATGACGCCGGTCAGCAAGGTCATTTACGTGCAGGCTGATGAAAAGGCGCTGGCAGCGGCGCAGCGCATGATAGAATATGAAATTGATTGTCTGCCGGTAGTTCATGTTCTCGATACGGATGAGGAAGATAAGAAGGATTTACAGATTGTCGGAAGAATATCGAAAACAAACATTACGCGGTTATTTGTTGAATGTGGATTAGGAAGGAGAACGTAAGGTGGCAAAACCGATCATTTACGCCTGCTCGGACTCGCTGGGAGATACGGCGGAACGCGTAGCCCGGGCGGCGGCCTGCCAGTACGACAAACAGGAATTTGATATCGTGCGCATGCCCTATATTCGTACGGAACAGCAGGTCGAAGAAATCGTACAAAAGGCGAAAGAACACAGCGCGATGATCTGCTGTACTATTATATCCCCGACGCTGCGGCGCAAGCTGCAGGAGTTGTCTAACGCGCAGAACGTTACCCTCGTCGACATCATCGGCCCGATGCTGGCCGGCGTAGGCACGCTGACCCATACGGAACCGACGATGAAGCCGGGCATGATTCATCAGCTCGACGAAGAATACTTCAAGCGCGTCGAAGCGATTGAATTCGCCGTCAAATTTGACGACGGCAAAAATCCGATGGGCTTCTTAAAGGCTGATATCGTCATCGTCGGCGTATCCCGTACGTCTAAGACGCCCTTATCTATGTATTTGGCTCATAAGCGGATCAAGGCTGCCAACCTGCCCTTGGTGCCGGAAGTAGCCTTGCCTCCGGAATTATTCCAGGTGCCGGCCCGTAAAATCGTCGGCCTCATTATCGACCCCTTTAAACTGAATTTTATCCGTTCGGAACGGCTGCGCAGCATGGGCCTCGATTCGAACGCCAGCTACGCCAACATCGAGCGGATCAATGAAGAACTGACGTATGCCCGCAACGTCATGCGCCGTCTTCATTGCCCGATTATCGACGTGTCGTCGAAAGCAATTGAAGAAACAGCAAATCTTGTCATGGAAATCGTCAAACGCAATAAAGAGTTGTATCACGAGTAAAATGGCATGAAAAAAGGACGCCATTTTCGGCGTCTTTTTTCGTATCTGCAAGCAAGGAGAAGGTTATGGAAGAAAAAAAATTAGACCTGAAGACCTTTTTGTACAAGGCCTTGTCTGATTCGGCCTTTTTAAAGGCTGCCGGCATGAAGCCCGGCGACGGCCCGGCGTTTATGAAGGCCAACGGCGTCATGAAGCTGGCCGGCGAATTGGAAGGGTGCCGCGACAGCCGGGGACGGTATGTTTCCGCCAAAGTGCTGGAGGCGGCGCGGCGGTACATATCCTGTTTGGCCGAAGAGCCGGAAGGCGGCTGGCTGGCCCATTGCTACTGCGCCGTCTTAGAGAGGCTCTTTCCGATTACGGCGGCTCAGTGGGAAGGCTGGGACGGCAAGCCCGTAGCGCACAGCGGCGACGGCGAATTCCGCCTGGGGCGCCTCGTGCTCATGCAGCTGCTGCACGGATTGTATCAGTACGAACGGGCCGTGCTGCCCTTTGACCCGACCGTCGATTTCGATTTTCTCGACGATGAAGAAATTATGAAGCAGGGCTATACGCGGGAATACCTGCACATGATCAAGATGCTGGAAGATCAGTATATCTATGAATTCATGCGCATCGGCTCGGAAATTTCCCCCTTCAACACGCTGGGCCATATTGCCGGCGTCCATTACGTCGCCCTGCATGCGGCGCGTCAGCTGGCCTTCCTCGGCGAGCCCGTCGACCTGGCCCTCATTTCCGGCGCGGCTCTGTGCCATGACCTGGGGAAATACGGCTGCAAGAAAAACGAAGAAAAGCGCGTGCCCTACCTGCACTATTACTATACCGACGCCTGCTGCCGCCGCGTCGGCTTGTCCGGCATCGGACACATCGCGGCTAACCATTCCGTCTGGGATTTGGAGCTGGAAAATCTTTCCGTCGAATCGCTGCTGCTCATCTACGCCGATTTCCGGGTCAAGAGCAGCCGCGACGCCCAGGGCAGGGAAGTCGTTCATTTCTATACTCTGAAGGAAGCCTTCGACGTCATTTTAGGAAAATTGGATAACGTAGACGAGGCGAAGCGCCACCGGTACCAGAAGGTATACGCCAAGCTGGCCGATTTCGAGTCGTTCATGCGGGAAAAGGGCGTCGTCGAGCTGCCGGCCGACCTTTCGCGGGACCACGTCCAGCCCGACGTTCCAGAGCCGCGGGAAATGGTGCTCCTGGCGGAGGGAGAAGTCGTCGAACAGCTGAAGTACGCGGCCATTGCCCACAACATCCGCCTCATGAGTATCTTCCGCGACGACAGCGATTTCGGCAACCTCATCGAAGCGGCCCGCAGCGAGCAGCTGTGGAAAAACGTCCGCACCTATATCGGCATTTTCGAAGAGTACTCGACGTACATGACAGAGCATCAAAAGGTCATGACGCTGAAATTCCTGTACGAGCTGCTGTCTCATAAAGAAGGGGACATCCGCTTCCAGTCGGCGGCCCTCATGGGGCGCATTGTCGCTAATTTCAACGAAAAATACACAAAGGAGCTGCCTGAGGGCGTGTCCCTTCCCCATAAGGTCGTCACGAGCCTGTCCCTGTTTGATCAGTATCTGGACATGATCATCTATCCGGAAATGCGGTTTACGGAGCAGCACAAGCTGTGGATCGGCTATTGCCTGAGCAGCTTCGTCGAAGCCGTACTGGATTCCTGCCCGGCGAAAGACCGCGGCGATTACATCCGCGTGATGGCCAAGTATTTCGAGCGCCGCAATTATCCGGAAGAGCGGTACATCATGCTCCTGAAAGTCCTGGACGACATGAAGCGCAGCGACATTCCCGGGGAATTTATGACGGCGGTCCACCCCTTCGTGGAAACGGCCCTGCAGTCTTCCTCCCAGAACCTGCGCGTCGCCGCCCTGAACACGAAGCGCTGCCTCTATGACGGATATACGGAGGAACAATATTACGACGACCTCCTGGCGGTGATGAATTTGCCTGCCGATAAAAAGGCCTTTTCCGAGCATGAAGGCAGCCTGTTCCTCATCGACTTGAAGATGGGGACCCACTGGGGCATCAAGGTCGCCAATATAGAGCTGATGATGCGGTATATGGACGATACGTGCGACAAGGGCGACGTCATGCATCTGGGCATGCATCTGACGAACCTTCTGAAAATCAGCGAGTCCATCTTTGTCCGCCAGGCGGCAGGGGAAAGCCTGCTGCGCATCGCTGCCAACATGACGTACTCGCAGCGCAATGAGCTGGCCGTCGAACTGTTCAACGGCCTGGAAATCGGCGATCCCCAGATATCGAAGTACGTGCCGGAATTCCTGGGCCGCATGATTCTGAAGCTGCCGCCGCAGGAATTTGACGAATTTATCAATACGATTTCGTCGCAGATTTTGACGGTCAACATCCAGCTGGCATCGTCCATCGTCAACACCGTCGGCGTCATTTTGGAAAACTTCTCCGAATTTGCCGAGGAGTTCGGCGACGACAGGGACGTCAACGAACGGCGTCAGCGCCGCCTGCTGTACATCATGATCAAGGCTTACGCCCACTACGACGACGAGCTGAGCCGCGACGCCTTCCGCGATATCGGGAAGTTTATCTTCCACAGCCCGGTCATGGCCATGGAGCAGAAGGACTTTTTATTCCTGCACTGCTACAAAAAGCTCCTGGTCCTGCTCGACGAAAATCCCGAAGGTGTTCTGGATTTCTACAGCAACGCCGCCGTCCTGAATCATATTTACCGCTATATCGGCCATCATGAGTTCCAGAACGGCGCCTTTTCCTTCCCGCCGGCCCGCAAGGCCTGCTTCTACCCGGGGACCTTCGACCCCTTCAGCCTGGGGCATAAGGCCGTGGCCTGCAAGATTCGCGACCTGGGCTTCGACGTATATCTGGCCCTCGATGAATTTTCCTGGTCCAAGCATACCCAGCCCCGCCTCATGCGG
The DNA here is from genome assembly GCF_025567065.1 of Megasphaera stantonii. NCBI lineage: Bacteria > Bacillati > Bacillota > Negativicutes > Veillonellales > Veillonellaceae > Megasphaera > Megasphaera stantonii. The sequence goes on along the minus strand of NZ_JAOQKD010000003.1, from coordinate 126,019 downwards.
CGCAAGATCATGAATATGTCCGTCGCCGACGAAGAGGACATGTATCCCTTCCCCGACGATATTCCCGTCAACATTGCCAATCCGAAGGACGTAGCCCGGCTGAAGGCGATTTTTGCCAAGAAGGACCTGTACATCGCCGTCGGGACCGACGTCATCGAAAACGCTTCGGCTTACAAGGCCGCGCCGACGAAGGATTCCATCCATACGGTAAACCATATCGCCTTCGCCCGCGAGACGAGGGAAAATGAAGGGCGGGACCACGACGACGGCGGCCACGGCATTACGGGAAAGGTCGTGTATTTGACTCTCGACAAATTCTACGAAGATATCAGCTCGACGAAGATCCGCGAAAACATCGACCTGAATCGCGACATATCCAACCTCATCGACGCCGTAGCCCAGAATTTCATTTACGACAACAACATGTACCTGCGCGAACCGGCCTATAAGCACGTCCTGGAAGCGCGGGAGCTGGGCATCGGCGCCTTTAAGCCCCGCGGCGCCGAAAGCCTGTGGCCGATCTGCAACAAGCTGTGGAATAAGGGGTACAACATGGATATCCTCGACAAGTACATCGAGCGGGAAACCGTGCGGACTCTGTACGTCGACGACGCCCGGCAGGAACGGACGATGATCGCCTATGCCGCGGCCCACCGCATCGGCACGCGGGATTTGCTGAAGGAAATCGGCGATTCCCAGCTGGCCTCGCATATCCGCAACGCCGCCGGCGGCAGCATCGCCTGCATTGGCTTCTTCTACGCCGACGACACGTCGACTATCGACAACGTGGCCCAGATTACCATTACGGAAATTCTGACGGAGCTCATTTCCCGCGACTTTGCCTACGCCGTGTACCGTCCTGTAGACGAAGCGGGCTACGATGCCGAAATCATCGACGCCCTCGAGCTGCAGGGCTTCGTCAACATCGCGCCGGAAGGCAGCGAGCATCCCCTGTACGTCGTAGATATGAAGTCGCCTATCGTCTTGTTTAAGGACGTCGAAACGGTCATCAAAAACCCCTTCAACAAGAATCCTCTCGTCCGCGAAGCCCTGCACGAAGCCCACAACAACTTGCTGGCCGTGCTCAAGCTGATTTACCCGGGCAAACTGCTCCTGTCCTTTAACATGAGCTCCTTCCACAACAAGATCATCAACAAGGTCGCCGAAATCAACGGCGTCTCTACTGTCGAGGACAAGAAAAAACGGCGCGGCCCCTATATGTCCGTGCCCTTCGGCAAGGCCCTGAGCAACGTCCTGGTGCCCAATACGGTGACGAAGAGCCTGCACATCGGCAAGTACTTCGACCGGTACGTCAAGGAATTTACCCTGGCCGAATCACATCATTATTCGCCTGTGGAAAATCAGGTCCGGACGATCAAGTCCTTTGACAGGCCGGTCATCCTCATCGACGACTTGCTGCACAAGGGCCACCGCATGCGGATGCTCACGCCGTACCTGGACAAGTGCGACATCGAAGTCAAAGAGGTCCTCGTCGGCGTCATGACCGGGCAGGCCATGGACATGATGGTCGAAAAGAACATGAAGGCCGAAAGCGCCTATTTCCTGCCGACGCTGGAAGTCTGGCTTAACGAAAAGGACTGCTATCCTTATATCGGCGGCGACAGCATCGACAACGCCCACAATTACAGCGGCTACGACAGCAACCCGGCCATTAACCTGATCTTGCCCTACGTCAATCCTGAATTCGTCAGCCGCGGCGATTTCCTGGCCCATTACTGGTATTCCCTGACGTGCCTGCAGAACGCCGCCCACATCATGCGGGTATTGCAGGACGTCTATCAGGAAACGTACGAACGCCGCCTGACGCTCAAGCGCCTCGGCGAGGTCTTTACGTATCCCCGGATTCCCGACATCGACGTGGGCGTAAAATTCGATGAAAACATGGACCCGACCCGGTTCATTGAAAACGATATTGAGCGGCTCCTGCGCATGCAGTGGAAGGAAGGCTCCATGGAAGAAGATCTGATGCGGAGCGCCGCTGGAAGGGAAGGACGATAAGGTGCGGTATATTCATGAATTGCCCGGCGAGGCGGCGGTGACGTCGCCCTTGCCGCTGACGGGCAGCCCCTTAGGGAAACAAACGTATAGAGTTCATATTTTAGCCTTGGGAGACGTGGGCATGACCATGCTCATCGGCCTGCGCCTTCTGGGAGCCGGCGTCGTCGAATCCATCGGCATCTGCGATATTAATGAACAAAATATCAGGCGGCTGAAAATGGAAATCAATCAGATTCGATATCCCTTCGCCGATTGGGAGGGAAGCGGCATGCCGTCGCTGCCTCCCGTGTACGCCGTCGGGGAAGAAGCGCTGTTTGACTGCGACGTATTCGTCTTCTGCGCCAGCAAGGGCGTGCCGCCTGTCGGCGCCCAGGGCGACGTGCGCATGGCCCAGCTGGCGGCGAATACAGAATTGGTACGCCATTTTGCCGGGCTGGCCAAGGCGGCGAAATTTGCCGGCCTGGCCTGCATCGTGTCCGACCCGGTAGACCCGTTGTGCAAGGCCTTTTGGATGGCGTCGGGGCTCAGGCCGGCGCAGGTACAGGGCTACGGCTTAGGCGTCATGAACGCCCGGGCCTGCTACTATGCGGAACGCCGCGAAGAATTCCGCTCCTACCTGACCGAAGGGCGGGCCTTCGGGCCTCACGGCGGGGACTTGGTGCTGGCCGACAGCCTGACAGACTACGACGACGGGCGCTCCCGCGCCCTGACCGACTTGGTCATCGGGGCCAACATGGCTGTCCGCGAATTGGGATATAAGCCGTACATTGCTCCGGCCTTGTCGTCGGCGGCCTTATCGATCCTCCTGACGCTGCGGGAGCAGTGGCATTACGGCTCCGTGTATTTGGGCGACGAAGGGGCCGGCGCGTTTTTCGGCATCCGGAATCAGATGACCCGGGACGGCATCGTATATGAAGACGCAGCCGTCTGCGACGCCCTGTACGAGCGGCTGAAAACGGCGTATATCAATCTGTGCCGCCTGGTGTAAAGGGGGAATGAAGCATGTTGACAGTCGTGAAGATCGGCTGGCGCGAATGCGCCGATACGAGCCGGTTAGAAAGCGTACTGACCTATGCTTTGCATGGATTGGAATACCGTGCCGTCGACGGCGCGGCCTTTGCCGAGGTCTGCCGTTCCGCTGCCGCCCTGCCGGCGGGCCGGGCCGTGCTGTTTGCCGTGGCCCTGCCTGCCGGCGGCTTCAGCTGCGAACACGCGCAGCTGATTTCGGCGTTGGCCCTTCAGGCCGACTGTCTGGACGGCTGGGCCGGCGCGGTTCTCGTCGACGGGCCGGGCGAATTATTTACAAAAAAAATAGGCCGCGAGCTGATTTTCATGGCAAATCAGGCTGGCTGTGCCTTTCCGGGGAAGCCCCTCGTCGAAGCGACGGGCTCTCTGTATAATTTTAATACGCAGGCCATGCTGCTGGACGCGACGAACCTGCAGGCCTATAAAGAAAGCGCGGCCTGTCTGGTACGCAAGACGACGGCCTTTGCCGCAGAGCTTTCTCGGGGACGCCGTCCGGCGCGCCGCGTCGTCGTGCTCCACGCCAGCAGCCGCAAGACGTCGAATACGCTGCTGCTGTGGGAAATGATACGGAAGAAGCTGCCTGCAGACGTAGACGTAGAAGAAATTTCCCTGCGCAACGGAGCCGTCGTCGACTGCCGGGGCTGCAGCTACGAGGCGTGCCGCCATTTCGGTGAAAAGGGCGAATGCTTTTACGGCGGCGTCATCGTCGAACGGGTCTATCCGGCCATTCGCGCCGGCGATGTCGTCGTCCTGATTTGCCCCAATTACAACGACGCCGTGAGCGCCAATATTACGGCTTTCTTCAACCGACTTACGGCCTTGTTCCGCAAGGACTTCGCATCCTTTTCACAGAAGAGGGTCTATGCTCTCGTCGTTTCCGGATACAGCGGCGGCGACATCGTAGCCGAGCAGGTCATCGACGCGATGAACTGCAATAAGAATTTTGCCCTGCCGCCGCGCTTTGCCCAGATCGAAACGGCAAACGACCCGAACAGCATTCTGCAGTGTCCCGGCGTGGAAGAACGGGCGGCTGCCATGGCCAGGCGCATTGCCGGCGTATAACTGAAAAATGGCAATAAAAAAAGATGATTCGATAGGGAATCATCTTTTTTTATATGAAATTAAGCATTGCGCTGTACTTTGCCGGAACGAAGGCAGCGAGTGCAGACGTTGATACGTTTTACTTCGCCGTCTACGATAGCGCGTACTCTCTGGATGTTCGGTTTCCAGGTTCTTTTTGTTTTCAAATGGGAATGGCTGACGTTCATGCCGGTCATCATTCCTTTGCCGCAAATTTCGCAATAGTTTGCCATTGGTTACACCTCCCTGCACCATCACAGTACAACATATAAATCCTATCATAAAACATAAGGTAAATCAAGTTTTATTTATAAAAAGTCTACAAGATATGATACAATAAATATGAGAAAAAGACAAGGAGTTTTTTTATGGATGGGACACTTCGTCAGCTGAAGGGCATCGGCGCGCGGAAAGAAGCGCTGTTTGCCCGGCTGGGAATTCAGACGATCAGCGATTTGCTGCAGTATTTTCCGAGGGAGTACGAGGACCGCAGCCGCATATGGCCTATTGTCAGCGCGCCGGCGCCGTCATCGGAGCCCGTGCTGGTCTGCGGCACAGTCCGGAGCGTGCAGGAGCTGCGGCCGCGGCGGGGCATGACTATATTGAAGGTGCTTATCGCCGACGACAGCGGCGCCGTCGAGCTGACCTGGTTCAACCAGCCTTTTAAAAAGAAATTGTTTCACGTCGGTATGGACGTGGCGGCCTTTGGCAAGATCGAATGGGCCTACGGACGGCGGCAGATGAATTCTCCCGACACGGAGCAGGGCGGCCTGTCGCAGGAACAGGGCTTCGTTCCCGTGTACGGCCTGACGGACGGCCTGCGGCAGAACGACGTGCGCAGGGCCGTGCGGGAAGCCCTGGAGGAAGCGGCGCGCTGTCCGTCCCTGCTGCCGGGATGGGACGGCGGCAGAAGTGTCTGCGGCGGCTTTATGCCGGAGCTGCAGGCCTATGAGGCCATGCATTTTCCGCCGTCTATGGAAATGCGCCGCAAGGCACGGGAGCAGCTGGCCTTCGAGGAACTCTTCGACATGCAGCTGGGCCTTCTGCTGCGACGCCGTCAGGAAGGGAAACGGCGGGGAATTAAATGCGGGCCGAACGGCAGCCTGCTGAAGCAGTTTTTAGCCCAGCTTCCCTTTTCCTTGACCAGAGGGCAGACGCAGGCTTTTTTAGACATACAGGCCGATATGGAAAGCGAAGTGCCTATGCAGCGGCTGGTACAGGGCGACGTGGGCTCGGGGAAAACCGTCGTGGCGGCCATGGCCCTGACGAAAATCGTCGAAAACGGATATCAGGGTGCTTTGATGGCACCGACGGAAATTTTGGCAATTCAGCATTACGAGGAATTTCTCAAGCTGTTTCGCGGCCTTCCCGTGCGCGTCGCCGTGTTGACCGGCCGTACGACGGCCAAGGAGCGGGAGACCCTGCTGGAAGACCTGCGCCAGGGAAGCGTCCAGATTCTTATCGGCACGCACGCGCTGATTCAGAAGGACGTCGCGTTCTGTGACTTAGGCCTCGTCGTGACGGACGAGCAGCATCGCTTCGGCGTGCGTGAGCGTGCCGCCCTGCAGGGGAAGGGCCGGGCTCCCCACGCGCTGTTTATGACGGCGACGCCCATTCCGCGGACGCTGGCCCTGTCTGTATACGGCGACTTGGACGTATCGTCCATACGGGAAATGCCTCCAGGCCGCAAGGTCGTCAAAACCTACGCCGTCGGCGAGGCCATGCGCCGCCGCGTATACGCTTTTATGGAAAAGCTCATGGCCCAGGGGCAGCAGTGCTACGTAGTGTGCCCTCTTGTAGAAGAGTCGGAAACGGTAGATTTGCAGGCGGCGACGGCTTTGTATGAAGAGCTGCGTGCGACGGTCTTTAAAAACAGGTCATGCGGCCTCGTCCACGGCCGCATGACCGGTAAGGAAAAGGCCGCCGTCATGGAAGCCTTTCAGGATGGCCGTATATCCCTGCTCGTGGCGACGAGCGTCATCGAGGTCGGCGTCAACGTGCCCAACGCGACGGTCATGCTGATCGACGGGGCCGAGCGGTTCGGCCTGGCCCAGCTCCATCAGCTGCGGGGCCGCGTCGGCCGCGGCAGCCAGCAGGCGTACTGCATCCTGCTGTCCAGGGGCGGAAGCGAAGAGACGCGGCAGCGCCTGCAGTGGATGGAGAAAATACACGACGGCTTCGAGCTGGCGGAAAAGGACTTGCTCCTGCGCGGCGCAGGACGGCTGTTCGGGTATGCCCAGCACGGGCTGCCCGATTTGAAGGCCGCCGATATCGTCCGCGATATTTCGCTGCTGACGGCCGCCAGGGACAAGGCGGCAGACTATTTGAAGGGCCCCGTCGACGAAGAGACGATTTACGCGGCTCTGGAGCGGCGGTTCGGAACGCGTTTTCAAGGTTTGCTAAATAACTAAGAAAATGTCATGAAAATATGTACAGATGACATCTTATCGGCTATAATAAAGGATAAGCTATTTAGGGGTATTTCCCTAGGTTTTTATATTTTTCAAAACAGAGGTGCAAAGATGAGATCTGATAAATTTGGTATGAAAGGTTTAACTTTTGATGATGTTTTGCTGGTACCGGCGAAATCCGACGTGCTGCCGTACCAGGTAGACGTATCGACGAATCTGACGAAAGATATCAAACTGAATATCCCTATGATGAGCGCTGGCATGGATACGGTTACGGAAGCCCCCATGGCGATTGCCATCGCCCGTGAAGGCGGCATCGGCGTTATCCATAAAAATATGTCTATTGCCGCTCAGGCGCGCGAAGTCGACAAGGTAAAGCGCTCCGAACACGGCATTATTATCGACCCCATTTTCCTGCATCCCGATAATTTGCTGGCCGACGCCAATGAATTGATGGGCAAGTACAAAATTTCCGGCGTGCCTATTACGGTTGACGGCAAATTAGTCGGCATTATCACCAACCGCGACATGCGTTTTGAAGAAGACATGAGCCGCCGCATCGGCGATATCATGACGAAGGAAAACCTGGTCACGGCTCCTGTCGGCACGTCCTTGGCTGATGCGAAGGCCATCCTGCGCCAGCATCGCATTGAAAAGCTGCCTTTAGTCGATAAGGACGGCAATCTGCAGGGCCTGATCACGATTAAAGATATTGAAAAAGCTACGAAATACCCGAATTCGGCGAAGGATTCCAACGGCCGCCTGCTGGCCGCCGCAGCTGTCGGCGTTTCCCACGACATGATAGACCGCCTGGACGCCCTCGTAGCCGCGAAGGTCGACGTCGTCGTCATCGATACGGCTCACGGCCATTCGGAAGGCGTATTGAAGACCTTGAAGGAAATTAAAAAAGCCTATCCCCATCTCCCGGTCATTGCCGGCAACGTCGCTACGGGCGCCGCTACGGAAGCCCTCATCGAATGCGGCGTAGACGCCGTTAAGGTAGGCATCGGGCCCGGCTCCATCTGCACGACCCGCATCATCGCCGGCATCGGCGTTCCCCAGATTTCCGCCGTATACGAATGCGCCAAAGTTGCACAGCGCTACGGCATTCCCATCATCGCCGACGGCGGCATCAAATACTCCGGCGACATGGCCAAAGCGATTGCAGCCGGCGGCAACGTCGTCATGCTGGGCAACCTCCTGGCCGGCACGGAAGAAAGCCCGGGCGAAACGGTTATCTATCAGGGCAGAAGCTATAAGGAATACCGCGGCATGGGCTCCCTGGCCGCTATGGAACACGGCAGCAAGGACCGCTACTTCCAGGAAGACGCCAAGAAGCTCGTTCCCGAAGGCATCGAAGGCCGCGTACCCTACAAAGGCGCCGTCGCCGATACGATTTTCCAGATGGTCGGCGGCTTGAGAGCTTCCATGGGCTACTGCGGATGCCACAACATCAAGGAAATGATCGAAAACACGCAGTTCATTCAGATTACCAGCGCCGGTCTCCGCGAAAGCCATCCCCACGACGTCAATATTACGAAGGAAGCGCCGAACTACAGCGTAAACTAAGGGCAAGGTGGAGGATATACGTTGACTAGCACGATACATATCCTGTCCGTCCCCATTGGAAACGTCACGAAGGAAGAAGCCTGCGCCTTTGCCTTTAAATGCATCGAAGAAGGCAGGGCGGCTTCTATCGCGACGGCCAATGCGGAGATGGTCATGAGAGCGCAGTCAGATGAAGAACTGGCAGACATCCTGCGGCACGCGGACTTAGTCGTTCCCGACGGGGCCGGCGTGCTGTGGGCTGCCGAGCAGATAGGAAAGCAGTTTAAAGAGCGTGTCGCCGGCATCGATCTGGCCTGCCGTCTCGTCGGCGAAGCGGCGCTGCGGCAGACGCCGGTATACTTTTTCGGCGGAGCCGAAGGCGTCGCCAGGGATGCGGCGGCCAATCTGGAAAAGCAGGTAGGCAAGCTGCATATCGTAGGCACCCATTCGGGATTTTTTACCGACGAGGAGGAACGGCAGATCATTGAGGAAATCCGTTCAGGCGGCACGCAGCTCCTGTTTGTCGCCCTGGGCGTCCCCAAGCAGGAAAAATGGATACGCGACCACCTGTATGAGCTGGGACCCTGCGTCTGCATGGGCGTCGGCGGTTCCCTGGACGTGCTGTCTGGCCGTCTCGACCGGGCTCCGAAGTGGATGCAGGAGCACCGCCTGGAATGGCTTTACCGGCTGCTGAAGGAGCCGACCAGAATCAAACGCATGATGGCTTTGCCTCAGTTTGTCGCCGCCGTAAAACGGGACAAAGGTGCAAAGTGATTTGAGGTGATGTCTTGAATAAACCGCTTATAATTGAAGATGGCTATATATTCATCGCAGTTCCGGCGCTGCTGGCCGTGTTGGCAGGGTATTTCGTCAACGCCTACGCGGCGGCGGTTCCGGCGCTGCTCGCCTTGTATTTCGCCTATTTTTTCAGGAATCCTCATCGTACGATTCCGGAAGACGATACGGCGCTGTTGTCGCCTGCCGACGGCAAGGTCATGAGCGTCGAAGAAGTATACGAGGATTTGTACCTCGATAAGAAGTGCAGAAAAATCGTCATCTTCTTGTCTGTTTTCGACGTCCACGTCAACCGGGCTCCCTTAGCCGGGACGATCGACTTTCAGCAGTATACGTGCGGCGGCTTCCGGCCGGCCTATAAGGACGGCGTCGGGTATGAAAACGAACGGTATTCCGTAGGGATTGAAAACAATCGGACGCGGATATTAGTAACAGTTATCGCCGGCATATTGGCCCGGCGAATCGTATCCTGGGTAACGCTGGGCGACACCTTGTCTCACGGTCAGCTGTACGGAATGATCAAGTTTGGCTCCTGCGCAGAAGTATACGTCGGCGACGACGTGGAAATTCTGGTCCAAAAGGGCGATCGCGTGCGCGGCGGAGAAACTATCATTGGGAGGATTGTCAAATGAAAAATATAATTCCATGTCTTTTTACGTCGGGAAACCTCGGGTTCGGCGTATTAAGTATGATTATGACGCTGCATGGCATGTTTACCGCCGCCGGCATATGCATCCTGCTGGCCATGGCCTGCGATGCCTGCGACGGCCGTTCGGCCCGCGCCCTGGGCGTTGCCGGCGAGTTCGGCAAAGAATTGGACTCCTTGTCCGACGTAGTTTCCTTCGGCGCGGCGTCGGCGTTTTTGATTTACACCTATTCCTTGCAGGAATTGGGCTGGATCGGCGTCGTGCCGGCTATTATTTACGCGGCCTTGGGCGGTATCCGTCTGGCCCGCTTCAACTTGAATACCGGCGTCATTCACGGCTATTTCCAGGGCATGCCGATTCCTAACGGCGGCTGCCTCATCGCCACGTACGTCATTTCCGGCGTCCATCTGCCGGCGTGGCTGATCGGCATTTTTGTCGTCGCCCTGGGGTATCATCTGGTAAGCAAGATCCATAATCCTGATTTCAAAGGGGCCAGCCCGGATGTCCTCCATAAATCGGCATTGGCGATTTCTCTGATTTTCGGCGCCGTCGTGCTGGTTTTCGTCGACTGGCACCTCGTCTTTACGATGCCCTTCTTGTTGTATATCGTATTTGGATTAGTCAATACGGCCATGAACGCCGCTTCTGCGCGTTGATATATTAGGGAGATCGCGTATGGAACATATATTGGATATCATTATGATACCCATACAAGTTATCATTGTATTTTATACGCTGTATTATGTTACCTTGGCTGTTTTCGGCCTGATGAAGCGAAGAGAGCACGTTACGGCAGCACCTAAGAATACCTTTGCTGCCGTAATTTGCGCGCATAATGAGGAACGCGTCGTCGGGCAGCTGATCGATAACCTGAAAGACCTGAATTATCCGAAGGACATGTACGACGTATACGTCGTGGCCGATAACTGTACGGACAATACGGAAAAGATCTGCCGGGAACACGGCGCGATCGTCAAGGTGCGGACGAACAAGGACGAAGTCGGCAAGGGCTACGCTTTGGACTGGATGTTTGCGCAGATGCTGGCTCAGGAAAAGCAGTACGACGCCTTCGTCGTCTTCGATGCCGACAACCTCGTCCACCCGGAATTTTTGCGGGAAATGAACAACCACTTGTGCAAGGGTGAGCAGGTCATACAAGGGTATATGGACGCTAAAAATCCGACCGATACCTGGGTGGCCGGGACCTTTGCCATCGCCTTCTGGCTCATCAACCACATGTGGCACCTGGCGAAATATAATATTGGTTTGTCTACGGCTCTCGGCGGCACGGGCATGTGCATCGCAACGGATATCGTGCGGAAATACGGCTGGGGATGCGACTGCCTGACGGAAGACATGGAATTTTCCATGAAGGTGCTGCTGGAAGGCGTGCGGACCTGCTGGGCCCACGACGCGATCATTTACGATGAAAAGGCTCTGGGGTTCATGCAGTCGTGCCGGCAGCGCAAGCGGTGGGCTCAGGGGCAGTGCGACTGCGGCGAGCGCTTTATTCCCAAGCTGTTTGTCCGCGGCATCAAGACGGGGAATATCCGCATGCTCGACGGCATCATTACCTTGTCCCAGCCCTTTTTCATGATGATGTCGACGATATACGCCCTGATGGCGTATATCAATTCGTACATTCCCTTGTACACCAACATCTTGTACCAAATCGTGCCGGTACAGATGTGGACGGTCATCGGCGTCGTCCAGTACCTTATTCCGGTTATCGTGCTGCTGCAGATTAAGGTGCCCTTAAAATCATGGGCCTATCTCGTCGTATATCCCCTGTTTATGTACAGCTGGATTCCCGTCAATTTTCTCGGCTTTAAGGACCGCCATAAGATGAAATGGAGCCATACGGAACATACGAGGGCTGTATCCTATGACAGCGCCGTGCTGCTGCGAAAGGAGAATAAAAAATAGATGCATATTCTGTTGACCAATGACGACGGCCTCCGCGCGCCGGGACTGCAGATCCTGAAGCGCGAGCTGGCGGCCTGCGGGTACAGGCTGACTGTCGTTGCGCCTAACGGCCAGCGCAGCGCCGCGTCCCATTCCATGACGATCAATAAGGCCTTGTACTGCCGGGAAGAGACCGACGAAGCGGGGATTCGCGAAATCGCCGTGTCCGGTACGCCTGTAGACTGCGTAAAAATGGCTATGGAATACTTCTTGGCTGAGGACAAGCCGCAGCTCATCATATCGGGCATCAACAACGGCTATAATCTGGGCAGCGACGTCTTGTATTCCGGGACGGTGTCGGCAGCTATGGAAGGGCCGTACTACCAGGTTCCAGCTCTGGCCGTATCGATGTATCCCCTGGAGGAAGAACGGTGCGCCCAGACGGCCCGTCTCGTCCATGGATTAGTGGAAAAGGTCGTCGTAAGGGGCCGTTTCCCCGGCATATTGAACGTCAACGTACCGCCAGCTGGCGATATCAGCCTCGATAACGTCTGCGTCGTGCCGCAGACCGTACAGATTTATCACAACGTCGTAGCAGAAAAACGCGATTTGGACGGCAGCCTGTGCTATCATATCGTAGGCGATATCGACATGGAAGGCGCGCCGGAAAACAGCGACGTGGCCTGCATACGGAGCGGCCGCATCGCCGTGACGCCGCTGCGGTGGCAGCAGACGGCCATGGCGGCTATTGACGACGTAAAGAGCTGTTTATAAAAAAACATAAAAAGTCAAGAATTCTATTGCAGATTCTTGGCTTTTTTTGATAACTTGGAAACACATAATTATACTTTTAAATATTGTGTGGCGTATATTTAAAATATTAAATTTGATACATTGGCGGCAGACAGGTGTATTTTCCTATTTTATCAAATTAGTACTTGCAAAATACATTTGTATGCCGTATAATGACAAGCAAGTCACATAGTGAGTGGATGAAGTTTACGGGAGAAGGTCGCAGACCTACCGAAGGAGTTAAACTCTCAGGTGCCGGGAGGCAGGACCGTGAATGGACACGACTCTGGAGAGTCCCGTATGGGCGCCGAAGGTGCAGGGTATCTTGACGATATCTAATCTCTCAGGCAAAAGGACAGAGAATAGCGCAATTATTTCATTATTTCTTTATGCTGTTTTTGACCTGTCTTCAGAGGTATGCTGACGACAGGTTTTTTGTATTTATTCCTAAAATAACAGTGTAAAGGAGTATGGTATTATGGTAGACATTTTGAACCAAATTGACAGCTTTGTGTGGGGACCGCCTTTATTGGTGCTGCTGATCGGCACGGGCATCATGCTGACGATCCGCCTGCGCCTGCTGCAGATTTTCCGCCTTCCTCATGCGCTGAAGCTGATCTTTACGGCAAAGAATCAGGGCGAAGGCGATATCGACAGCTTTAAGGCGCTGTGCACGGCCTTGGCTGCGACTGTCGGCACCGGCAACATCGTCGGCGTCGCTACGGCCGTCCATGCCGGCGGCCCGGGCGCCGTTTTCTGGATGTGGATGGCAGCGCTCGTCGGCATGGCGACGAAATACGCCGAATGCCTGCTGGCCGTCAAATACCGCACCGTCGATAAAAACGGCGAAATTTCCGGCGGCCCGATGTACTATATCGAAAAGGGCTTGGGACCTAAATTCAAGCCGCTGGCCTGCATTTTCGCCTTCTTCGGCGTTCTCGTCGCCTTCTTTGGCATCGGCACCTTCGCCCAGGTCAATTCGATTGTAGAAATTACGCGCCTTACGGCCGACGTTCCTGTAGAATATACGGCGATTGTCCTGACCATCGTCGTCGCGGCTGTCACCATCGGCGGCCTCCAGTCCATCGCCCGGGCGGCGTCGAAAATCGTTCCGGCTATGGCTGTTATCTACGTCGTTTCGGCGGCTGGCTTCCTCATCATGTTCTACGAACAGATTCCGGCGGCTATCGAACAGATTCTCGTCTGCGCCTTTACGCCGACGGCTGCTTCCGGCGGCTTCCTCGGCGCGACGGTCATGATGGCAATGCGCAACGGGATTGCCCGCGGCGTCTTCTCTAACGAATCGGGCCTCGGCAGCGCGCCTATCGTAGCGGCGGCGGCTAAGACGAAATGGCCTGCCGAACAGGGCTTCGTATCCATGACGGGTACCTTTATCGATACGATTATCATCTGCACGATGACGGGCTTAGTCCTCGTCGTCAGCGGCTTGTGGACGAGCGACCTGAACGGCACGGCTCTGACGAACGCCGCCTTCCTGCAGGCTTATCCGACCTGGGGCAGCTTCATCCTCTGCATCGGCTTGACGCTCTTTGCCTTTACGACGATCCTGGGCTGGAATTATTACGGCGAACGGTGCGTGGAATACTTAGTCGGCGTCAAGGGGATCATGCCGTACCGCATCATCTTCATCGCCCTCGTAGCCTGCGGCGCCTTCATCAAATTGGAAGTTATCTGGATTTTAGCCGATATCGTCAACGGTCTGATGGCTGTGCCGAACCTGATCGCCCTCATCGGCCTCAGCGGCGTCGTCGTAGCCGAAACGAAACGGTACTACGCGCATTTAGCTGCTGAAAAGGAAGCAGAAAAGGCGGCTCTCGTAGACCAGAAGGTAACGGCGGGACACTAAATATAAGATAGGGCTTTTATCATAGGGGTATGATACAACTGCATTAGGAAGTTACGCGCCTCACGGGGAAAGGGGTCCCTGTGGGGCGCTGTTTGTTTGCCTTTCCTTTATCGTAATAGTATGCATATATTTTGTAAGTTTTCTGTAAGTACCGTTTTAGTCATGATGACGATTACTTATATATATGGTATAATACTTTTTATGAAGCAATATTTTCGAAAGGCAGTGAGTACGTATGGCAAAGATTACTTTAAAATCTGGTTTTGTATTTGACGTAGAAAATTTATACGGCCCGGGCAAGGTGACGGAAGAAGACGTCAAGGCCATGGAGCCGGCCTATACGAAAGCCCATGAAGCGGTTATGGAAATGCGCAAGACCGGCATCATGGCAGGTCATTTATCTAAAGACGGCGAACCGGAAGCCGTACTGTTCCCGCAGCTTCCCTACATCGTGGAAGGCAATATCAACAATCCGGAACGGATCATGGCAATGGAAGAATTGGCCCGTCAGGTGCGCAACCGCGTCGACGCAGTCGTATTCTTCGGTATCGGCGGCTCCTATTTAGGCGGCAAGGTCCTCTTCGACGTGCAGTGCGGCGAATTTTGGAACCTCAAGAGCACGGAAGCCCGCAAAGGCTATCCGAAGGCCTTCTTTGCCGGCAACAACGTCGATTCCCATAAAGTCAGCGGCCTCATCGAATTCCTCAAGGCGGACAGCGCTGCGAAGTCCGGGTATACCGTCATGGGCGTCGTCATTTCCAAATCGGGCTCGACTATCGAACCGATGTCCAATTACATGGTCGTCCGCCAGGCGATGGAAGCCGCAGGCATCAAATTTGAAACCGTCGCCGTGACAGATCCCCATGAAGGCGAAAAAGAAACGCTCCTGCACGGATTGGCGAGAAAATCAGGCTGGCCTATTTTCTACGTTCCCGATGGAGTCGGCGGCCGGTTCAGCGTGTTCTCCGAAGTGGGCCTCCTCGTCGGCGCTCTGGTCGGCTTTGATATCCGTCAGTTCTTAGCCGGTGCAAGGGATATGGACAAGGCCTGCCAGAATCCCGATATTTGGCAGAATCCGGCCTTGCTGAACAGCGTGCTGAAATATATTTCCGGCGCAAAATACGGCCGCGACCTGGAAGTTCTCATGCCCTATGCGGACAGCCTGAAATCCCTGTCGGAATGGTATATTCAGCTCCTGGCCGAATCTTTGGGCAAACGCCTCGACAAACAGGGCCACGTCGTCAACTACGGTCGCACGCCTATCGTCGCCGTCGGCACGACGGATATGCACGCCCAGACACAGGAACACCAGGAAGGCCCGAAGGATAAGGTCGTCCAGTTCGTTTCCATCGCCAACTGGAAGGACGACGTCGTCGTTCCCCACATGTACGACGAATATCCGAAGCTGGCCGCCTTCAGCGGCTTGCCCCTGAGCAGTATCCTGGAAGCGGCCCGCAGCTCGAATGCAGAAGCCCTGATCGGCGACGGCCGTCCCAACGCCAACTACATTTTGCCCGAATTGACGCCCTATCATTTGGGCGAAGTCATGTTTATGCTTTGCTTGTCCATTGCGTACGAAGGCGAATTCGCCAACGTCGACGCCTTCAATCAGCCCGGCGTGGAAGTGTACAAGAAATTCCTCGGCGGCCGTTTGAAGAAACTGCAGGAAGGTTAATTATGAACGTATTAGTTACAGGCGGCGCCGGGTATATCGGCAGCCATACCGTACGGGCCTTGCTCGAACGGGGCTGCCGCGTCGTCGTCCTCGATAATTTATCGCGGGGCCATCGCGGCGCCGTGCCCGACGGCGTACGCCTCGTCGTCGAAGATATTCATCACGTCGACGCCGTGAGCGCTCTTTTGACAGAAGAAGGCATTGACGCGGTCATGCATTTCGCCGCTCACAGCCAGGTCGGCGAATCGATGGAAAAACCGACGATTTACTATGACAATAACGTCGTCGGTTCGTACTGCCTGCTGGAAGCCGTACGCCGGGCCGGAGTGAAATATTTTGTATTTTCCTCGACGGCAGCTGTGTACGGCGAGCCGGAGCAGACGCCGATTACGGAAGATATGCCCTATTGCCCGACGAACGTATACGGCCAGACGAAGCTCATGATCGAGCAGATGCTGGCGCAGTTCAGCCGGGCCTACGGCCTGCGGTATGCGGCGCTGCGGTATTTCAACGCCGCCGGCGCGTCCCGCGACGGCAGCATCGGCGAGGACCATACGCCGGAAACGCACCTCATTCCGCTTATTTTGCAGACGGTCCAGGGGATACGGGATCATATCACTATTTTCGGTACGGACTATCCTACGGAAGACGGCACCTGTATCCGCGACTACATTCACGTCGTCGATTTGGCCGACGCCCATTGCCGCGTCCTCCAGTACCTGGCGGAAGGCGGGCAGCCCCAGGCCTTCAACCTGGGCTCGCAGCACGGGTTCAGCGTGCGCGATATGATAAGGGCGGCGAAGGCCGTGACAGGACGAGATTTTGCCGTCGAAGAAGGCCCGCGCCGTGCCGGCGATCCGGCGGCCCTCGTCGCGTCGTCGGAAAAAATCCGCCGACTGACGGGCTGGCAGCCCCAGTACAGCCAAATTGAAACGATTATTGCCGACGCCTGGAAATGGCACAGCGGCCATCCGAACGGATACGATGATAAAGCGTAATCTGTCGGCCCTTCGGCATCTGGTAAGGAACGCAGCAGCTCATCACAGAAACACATGGCTCCCGTATGGAGTCATCCTGCTTTGCTTGGCAGGTATCTGGTGGGGCTGGGATGGCGTTCCGTCAGGGCGGCAGGAAATCATACGGGAGACGAAGAACGATATCAGTTCTTCGCCTCCCGTTTTTTCTTCCTCTGACAGGGATGAAGAAGAGGAGCGTCCTGAAGGCAGGCTGGTCGAAGGTACTGCGCCGTCTCTGCGGCGCAGGCCCCTGCCCGATATATTTGCCGGCAGCGCGCCGAAGAGCGCTGCCGATTCTGCAGAGAAGGCGCGGCCCGTCGCGGCGGCTCCGGCTGCGGAGCTTCCCGTCCTTTGCGGCACGATGGAGCATAACGGAGCCTATCTGGCTTTGTTCCGCCATCGCGGGGAAACGCTGGTCTGCGCCGCAGGGGACAGCTTCGATGGATATACCGTCGTCAGCGTATATCAAGACGGCGCGCAGCTGGAAAAAGACGGAATCTGCGCGGCCGTAAGCATGTAAAGGAGATGACTATGAAAGTTTGCCGATATATCCTCATTATGATGGCTATCGCATGGTACGGGCCGGTTTGGGCCGGCAGTTCCTTGTCCGTTCACGTCCGCGAGGCTCCTATCCGCTCCGTGCTGGAAGGGCTGGCCCGCAGCGGCAATATAAACCTCATCGTCGACGATACGGTGCAGGGGACGATGACCATGCATATAAACGGCGTTACCGTTGAGGACGCGCTGGACGCTATCGCTGCAAGTCAAAACCTGTATTACGAAAAAGAGGGGCCTGTGCGGACCATGACGGCCGGGAAGAAACGGGATGGAGCGAAATCCCTGCGGACGTGGAGGCTCCGCTACGCCGTCCCGACAGACGTGCAGGAGGCCGTCCGGGCTATGGTGCCCGACGGAGACGTCCGCTGCTACGACGATACGAATACGCTCGTCGTCGGGGCGACGCCGCGGGAGCATCGCGCCGTGCAGGACCTGGTCGCGGCGCTGGATACGAAGCCGCGGCAGGTCGACGTCGAGGTGGAGATCGCCTCTATTGATCGGAGTGCCCTGCGCCATGCCGGCGTCGAATGGAATTGGTCCAGCGTGAACGGCGGCGCCGGACATGAGGGATTTTCCTTCGCCGCTCAGATACAGGCGCTGGAAGAAAAGGGCCAGGCCTCCGTACTGGCCAGGCCTCGCATGGCTGCCCTGAACGGCAGGGAGGCGAGCGTCCTTATCGGCGATAAAATTCCCGTCGTGACGGAATACATGAGCGGCGGTGAAAAAACGGCGACGACGGAGTACAAGGACGTCGGCGTGAAGCTCCGCTATGTGCCGCGCATTCACGACGACGGGACGGTGACGGCGGCTATCGAGGCTGAAGTCAGCACGCCTGTATTTGTCAATGAAATGAAGGCCTACCGCATCGCCACGCGTCAGGCCAAGACGGTCGTTCGCATGATGCCCGGAAGGACGCTGGTATTGGGCGGACTCATCCGCAAGGAAGACGTGGAGAGCCTGCGCAAGGTGCCGATATTGGGAGATATTCCGCTGCTGGGGAAATTATTCCGCAGCCATTATACGTCGTCCAAGGAGACGGAAGTGGTCATCCTGCTGCGTTCCTTCGTCCGGGAGGAGATTCCTTGACAGCCGGCGGCGGGGAGGAATATGATAAAGGCAGAAAAACGGCCTGTCTTGCTATGGACAGCAGCAGGCGGACGGAGAAAAGAGTGAAAGAGCATATGCGTGATGGAAAGCGGAGAGACCAAGTTCTTTTGTTGGCGGCGGGATTCTTTTATTTTTCCAGCCCCATGGCAGTTACGCCGATCATTACCGGATTTTCCGGCTCGTTGGGGGCGAGCGCGGCCCTGATGGGCCTTATCGGCGGCCTGATGAATCTTTGCTCCCTGTGCTGCCGGCCCTTTGTAGGAGCTTTTTCCGACAGGGTGAGGAAATACATATTATCCTGTATCGGCGCAGTGTGCCTGATCGCGTCCTGCCTTGGATACGTCTTCGCCTGGAGCCCGCAGGTCGTCATGGCGGCCCGCGTTATCAACGGCTTTGGCTTTGCCCTGTGCTCTATCAGCCTGTCGACATGGTTTTCCCTGCTGCTGCCGAAAGAGCATATGGGCGCCGGCATGGGCGTGTACGGCACGATGAACGCCCTGGCCATGGCCCTGGCGCCGGCCATTGGGATTTACTGCTATCATCATCTCGGTTACCGGGCGGCGTTCTGCGTCGCCACGGCCTTTGCCGCAGCGATCATCGTCCTTATCCAGTTCGTATCGTATAAAAACGAACCGTTGCCGTCGGCCGGCAAGGGCTTCCTGCCCGATCAGTTTGTCGATACAGGCGTCCTGCCCGTATCGTTCCTCATCATGGTATTTACCATTCCGTACTGCGCTACCCAGTCCTTTCTGGTACAGTACGTGCAGGCGAAGGGGCTGCCCTTTTCTGCCGGCATGTTTTTTCCGGCCTATGCCGTAGCCCTATTGCTGCTGCGGACGGCGATGCGCGACCTGTTCGACCGCTTATCCTTTCAGTTTTTCTTCATTATGGCCTGCCTCTGCACGGCGGGCAGCATCCTCCTGCTGGCTGTCATGGACAGCTTTTGGGAAATGATCGCGGCGGCGGTGCTCATGGCCGGCAGCTACGGCGTAATGTGTTCCGTGTGCCAGGCCTTGGCTATCGTCGTGGCCGTCGGAGGGAAGCGGGGTTTGGCGAACAGCACCTATTATATCGGCATCGATTTGGGCATGGCCTTAGGGCCCTTGTTCGGCGGTCTGCTGTTCGGCACGCTGCCGATTTCCTTCTTTTATCCCGTCCTCCTGGCGTCGCTGCCGGCGGCAGCGGCCATTTATTGGTATGGCCGGCGGCGCGTATTTTCCGCCCGGTCTTCCGCTCATGCAAAGTAAAACCTTTAACGTTTGAGAGATAAGAAAAATTACAGAAAAGCATATTGACAATTCTCTTATTTTTCGTATAATGAAATCACGACACAATATACGTTCCCGATAAAGGTATAGACGGAAAAAAGTAGGGCTGCAAATACCCTCGCAGAGAGCCGGTGGGCGGTGTAAACCGGCAGGTGATGCAGCGTGAAGTTCTTTCCTGAACTGTGAGGCTGAACAGAAATCAGTAGGCCGATCCGGTATGGCGACCGTTACATTGCTATGAGTTGATCTGATTCGAGATTATTAGGGTGGTACCGCGGAGATGTTCGTCCCTTGGGTATCACCCTTTTTGTATTCTGGAATGCAGGTAAGCAGGGTGGTACCGCGAGTTCATCGTCCCTCATGGAGGGGCGATTTTTTTATATCAAACGGGAATCTAGCTATTATATTTCTTCATATCATCCATTAGGAGGCAACCCAAATGAACAGTTCAGTTATTGTCGTAGGTTTGTACATTTGTACGATTTTCTTAATCAGCTGGTACACGAAGCACCGCGCTGCCGGGAAGGCGGAAAACTATATCCTGGCCGGCCGTCAGCTCACGACGCCGCTCATCATGGTTTCTATCGTCGGCCTGGCCGTCGGCGGCGCGTCGACTATCGGCGTTGCCGAACAGGCCTATAAAGCCGGTCTTTCCGCCGGCTGGTACACGACGGCCTGGGGCATCGGTGCGATCGTCATGGGCATGACCGTCGCTAAAAAATACCGCAGCCTCAACATCACGACGATTCCCGAAATGCTGGAACGGTATTACGATAAGAAGAGCATGATTATCGGCATCATTTGCCAGATCATCGTACAGCTCGTCGTCATGAGCATGCAGTACGTTGCCGGCGGCATGATTCTCGCAGCCCTTATGCCGGAAATCTTCACGCCGACGACAGGGATGCTCATGAGCGCTGTCGTCTTCATCGGTGTAACCCTGATCGGCGGCATGTGGTCGGCCAGCATTACGAACCTCATGAACGTGTCCCTGAAATACGCCGGCATCCTCATGGCCGTCGTACTGGCAGTGCGCATGGCCGGCGGCATGGATCAAATCCAGATGAACCTGCCCATGCCTCACGGCCTCGATTTCATCGACGGCGTAGGCCCCATGACCATCGTTACGTGGATTATCGTCCTCATTACGGTCAACCTGTCCCTTCAGAGCATCATCCAGATTTCCCTCGGTGCAAAAGACGTGCACACGGCCCGCAAAGGCTTCATCATCGGCGGACTGCTCATGCTGCCGATTGGTTTCGTCAGCGCCCTCCTCGGCGTCATCGCTTCGGAATTATATCCCAACATTTCGGCTACGGCTGCATTGCCCCAGGTCATCATGTCCCTCGACCCGTGGCTGGCCGGCATTACCTTGGCGGCTCTTTGGGCAGCCGACGTCAGCTGCGCCTGCAACCTCCTTCTCAGCTCGGCGACGCTGTATTCCCATGACATTCACAAACGCTTCGTCGACCCGAATATGTCCGACAGCAAGTATCTCAACGTCACCCGTATTTCCGTATTCCTCCTCGGCCTGCTTACGCTGAGCTTTGCCTTGACCATCAGCGGCATCATCTCCACGCTCATGGCCGGCCTCAGCCTCATGACGGCGTTCAGCGTCATCGTTCTCATGACGATGTATGCGCCGAAATACTGCTCCCGCGCAGCCGCCTTCTATACGATTCTGGCTTCGGTCGTCGTTCTCGTAGCCTGGATGTTCGTACCGGCCGTCCGCGTTCTGCCGCATGTCATTTATGCCGAATGGATTGTCTGCGGCGTCCTCTTCGTCGGCATCAGCGCCGTGACGCGCAGCAACGCCATCCACATGGAAGGCGTCGAACCGGCTGCCGTACAGGAAGGCAAGACGAAGGCCGTACCGGCTCAGCATTGACGGTAGGCTTCGCGAGTTTCCCTGCGGCAGATCCTATGGTATAATTAAATAACCTGCATATGAAAAATCCCTGTAAAGTAAATTTCTTTACAGGGATTTTGTGCAGCTGATTGTATGCTGGTTCCGGCAGGATAAAGCTGCCGGGCGCAGCGGAGATAAAGAGGTGACGGCGATGGAGAAAGGAACGGCGATTTCGCTGTACGAAGGGGAACGGATTTTGTGGCAGGGCAAGCCGGGCTGCTCGTGGCGCAAACTGGTTAAACCATCGGATATACTGAAGGTTCCCATAGGGCTATTGCTTTTTCTGTTTGCCCTGGGTTGGGAAGGCGCAGCCTTGTCTGTTCCGGGCCTGTGGGGTCTCGTCGCGCCCTTATTCGGCCTGCCTTTTATAGCAGCAGGAGCGTATTGCAGCGTCGGCCGCTTTGTCCATCGCCGCTGGCAGCGGCGGCAGATTGCCTACGTGCTGACGAGCGAGCGGATTCTTACGGTGTACCGCAGCTGCCTGGTCTGCCGGTTTTATCACACCCTGCGGTATTTGGAGAAGAGGGAGAATGGCGACGGGTCGGGGACGATTCTTTTCGACAAGAGGCCTGTGGATTGGCATGATTTTCATTTTGCTTTTTTTAATGAACTCATACGGGAACGGGAATATGAATACGCCGCTATCGACGATGTCGACGCCGTTTGGGCCCTCATTGAAGCGCAGCGGCGCCGATGGATGAAGCCCGGCGCCAAATAATAAAACGCGCCGGCAGACAGTCGTTTTCTGTCTGCCGGCGCGTCTTCTATTTCAGGCTTTGATATATCTGTTCGATGTTGCTGCGCATGCGGTCTATATAGGTTGCCTTTCCTTCGGCGCTTTCAATGGTGTGGATCGTTTTGACCGACGCGCCTACTTCCTTGGCCAGGGTTTCCGAAATCTTGGGGCTGACCATGGTTTCGGAGAAAATCGTTTTCACCTTATGCTGCTTGCAGAAATCAGCCAGGCTGGCCAGCTGCTGAGGACTCGGCTCGCCGCTGGCAAAGACCGACTCGACGCTGCGCTGCGTCAGGCCGAAATCGCGGCACAAGTAGGCGAAGGCGGCGTGGCCTGTGACGAACTGCCGGTTCGGGACGGATTGGAATTTTTCCTGATATTCCGCCAGCACCTGCTGGAGCTGTTCGTTATAAGCGGCGGCGTTTTCGTGGTAAAATTCGGCGTTGGCCGGGTCGGCTTCGGCCAGGGCGGCGGCGATGTTCTGCACTTCCGTCTGAGCGGCCTGCAGGCTGAGCCAGCAGTGGGGGTCGTCGCGGCCGTGTTCGTGTATGTCGTGCTTGTCTGTGTTGGCGATTACCTGGACGCCTTTCGAAGCGTCGACGGCGACGAGGTTTTTATTGTCTACGACTTCCAGCGTTTTATCCGCCCAGGGCTCCATGCCCAGGCCGTTGTACACGAATAAACGGGCATGGCTCAATTCCTTGAGATTTTTCGTCGTCGGCTGAAAATCGTGGGGCTCCGTGCCGTCGGGAATCAAGGTGACGACGTCGACCTTATCCTTGCCGACGGCCTGGGTAAATTCTTTCATCGCGTTGAAAGAGGCGACGATTTTCAGTTTGCCGTCGGACTGGACGGAGCCGTCGGATTGGGCGCCGCAGCTCGCAAGGAGCACGGCTGCTGCTATCATTGTGATACATGCTGTAAGCCATGATTTCATAACATATCCTCCTCTGAAATAGGAATATATACGTATAGTATAAACTGTATCATAGCACTAACCGTTGTCCCTTGTCAATAAATGCAAATGCCTTGCATTTTCCTTTTCGCGACTATATAATAGAGCAGGTATTTTATATGATAAGAAGGAGCTGCTATGATTTCATTAGAAAAGGTGTCCTTTGCCTATGAGCACGGGCCCTATTTACTGCAGGACGTTACGATGACCGTGCAGGACGGCGATTATATTTCCGTCGTCGGGGAAAACGGCAGCGGCAAGAGCACCCTCATCAAGCTGATATTGGGGCTGCTGTCGCCGAGCCGCGGCACGATTTCCAATACCTTCCGCCGCTGCGCCTACGTGCCCCAGCGGTTTGAAACGCTGAACAGCCAGTTTCCCATTACGGTCTACGAAGTGCTGAACTGCCAGCGCAGGATATTGGGATATAAGGATAAGGATATTATCCGCCGCTCGCTGGAGCAAATGAACGTATATGAGTTAAAGGACCAGCTCATAGGTAACTTGTCGGGCGGCCAATGCCAGAAGGTGCTCATTGCCCGGGCCCTCATGGGCGAGCCTGATCTGCTCATTTTTGACGAGCCGTCGACGGGCATCGACGTCAAGAGCCAGATGGAGCTGTATCCTTTTATCCGCCATTTGAATCAGGATCGGGGCGTAACGGTCCTGACGGTAGAGCATAACCTGAAATTCGCCGCTAAGAATTCGACGAAGATGTTTCACGTCGTCAACGGCGGCGGCCATTTCTGCTCGCCTGAAGACTATATCCGCGAATACGTATCGGACAACATGGGGAGGGACGGCAATGTTTGAGTACGCTTTTATGCAGAACGCCTTTATCGTGGCCGTGCTGATTTCCATCGTATGCCCTCTCATCGGCATATTCCTCGTGCTGCGCCGCTATTCCATGATCGGCGACGCCTTATCCCATGCGTCTCTGGCCGGCGTAGCTATCGGCCTTTTGCTGGACGCCAATCCCATCCTCAGCGCCTTCGGCCTTACGTCGGTCTTCGGCATTCTCATCGAAGTGCTGCGCCAGCGGTTCCGCCAGTACGCCGAGCTGATACTGGTGATTATCCTGTCCTTATCCGTCGGCATCGCTATTACGATTATCAGTTCCGGCATGGTGCATACCAACGTGGAATCCTTTTTATTCGGCAGTATCCTGACGGTGACGCGGGAAGACGTATGGTCAGTCCTGCTGCTCAGCATCGTGTCGATTTTGACGATTATTAAGCTGTACCCCCAGCTGGTCATGCTGACCTTTGACGAAGACGGGGCGAAGATCGCCGGCGTAAAGAGCCGTCTGATCAACTACGTCTTTGCCGTCCTCGTCGCGGCGACGATTTCCGTGTCCATCCGCATCGTCGGCATCCTGGTCATCAGTTCGCTCATTGCACTGCCGGTAGCTACGGCGCTGCAGCTGCGGAAGGGATTTCGCCGGACTATGGTATGGTCCGTCCTGTTCAGCTTTTTAGATATTATTCTGGGCCTGGGCATCGCTTACGGAATCGACGCTGCGCCAGGCGGCGTGACGGCGATTGTTTCCGTACTCATGCTGCTGGCCGTCATTGCATATAAAGAAACGGCGCAGGCCCGGCGGCTGTAAGGAGGTACAGCTATGGACGACATGATACAGAACGAGGCCCGTGCAGAATGCCTCCACCGCTGCGGATTAAAGAGCACGCGGACCCGCAAGCTGGTCCTGGATGCGCTGTACCGGCACGGCGGCGTGTTGACGGCGGAAGATATTTATCAGGAGCTCATCGGCCAAGGACAGGGCATCAACTTTTCCACGGTGTACCGCATACTGGAAATGTTTACGGCCAAGGAGCTGACGGAAAAGCATTATCTGCCTGATTCCCGGAAATACGGCTTTTCCCTGCGGGCAATGGGCCATCGGCACCGCTTGATTTGCCTGAAATGCCGCCGCATCGTGGAAATCGACCACTGTCCCTTGGCGGGATTTGAAGCGGAATTAGCTGAGAAGACCCAGTTCGATATTGTCGGGCACAATTTGGAATGGTACGGGTATTGCCCGGAATGCCGCGGCCTTGCGCCTTGCGGAGAAGACAAAACGATAAAGACGGCGAAGGAGGAGTAGATGTGGCCTTATGCAAAGAACGGCTGGATGACTATATAGAAACGCATTGGCAGGACAAGGCCGCTGTGTCCCTGTACTGCCGTCCTCTGGATGGCGGCGACGACTTTTTCTATCGCGACCGGGTCATGCCGTCGGCCAGCTTGATCAAGGTGCCCATCATGGCCTGCGTCTTCCGTCAGGAAAAAGAGGGACAGTTGTCCTTTGATGCGGCCTATCCCGTTTACGGTAACGTCGAAGGCGGTTCGTTTTACGACCTGCCGGAGGGGACGGAAGTATCTCTTCGTACGCTGGTGTTTCACATGATTGTCGAAAGCGACAACACGTGTACGAATATGCTCATCGATGTGCTGGGCTTCGACGCCGTCAACGAGGAAATCCGGCGGCAGGGCATGGAGCATACACTGCTGCGGCGCAAGATGATGGATTTCGAAGCGGCCCGCCAGGGGAAAGAAAACGTGACGTCTCCCGGCGATATGGGGCGCTTGTTTCTGCGCCTGGCCTCCGGGACCTGCGTCGACGGGCGGCGCGACGAGGCGATGCGGGCTATCCTGGCCCAGCAGGAGGATAACTGCATTTTGCCGGCGCAGATTCCCAATACCGTGGCGGTAGAGCATAAGACGGGCGAGCTGGACGGCATATATCACGACTGCGGCCTCGTCTGGAAACAGGGCCGGCCCTACGTGTGCTGCCTCATGGCCGACGGGATAGTCCATGAAGCCCAGGCCATTTACGATATGTCGTATTTGGCGCGCTTCCTATATGATGAAATATAAAAACTGCAGCAGTGCCGGTGCATAGGGCATTGCTGCAGTTTTTTTGACGGTATGAAATTAGCGGACGTAAGTTATGAAGTCGGCCTTGCGCGGTTTTGCTGCCGGCACGGGGCCGTCGGCGTAGCCGAGGATGCAGTGGCCGACGCCTACGAGGTGTTCCGGCAGGTTCCACTGACGGAGTAGCGCTTTGCCTTCGGCCGATTCAAATTCTTCTTTGGCCCGGTTGATCCAGCACGAACCGATGCCTAAGGAAGCGGCGGCGTTCATGAGGTTGCCCATGACCAGGCAGCCGTCGGACCAGGCGTTGGCCGATTTTTCCATGTCGGCCAACACGACGACGATGGTCGGCGCACCGTACATGGGGTCGCTGTCCGTTCCCATGATCTTAGCGTTCATGGCGGTTAATTTAGCAATCGTTTCCTTGTCCTGTACGACGACCATCGTGACGGGCTGGATGCCCATGCCGCTGGCGGCGTACATGCCTGCTTCCAGGATTTGCTGCAAGTCGCTTTCGGGAATTTGTTCCGCTTTGTATTTGCGGATGCTGCGGCGGGAAATTAAGGTTTGTATCGTTTCGTTCATGCGTATCGCTCCTTTTAATAGAAATATAACTATACTTGTCTGTATGTATTATACCACATCTGTTTTTGGCGGGACGGGACGGAGCCATCTTTTTTCTTGCCATTTGCAGGATAAAATGCTATTATCTTATTTATAAGAAAACTCAAAAGGTTTTTTCAGTTTTCTAACAATTTTTTAACAATTCTCGTTTCTCGTTTTACAGCGGCCCATTATTGATGGTATAGTAAAATAGACGGAGAAATCAAAGCCGGAGAGGAGTGGTTGTCGGTGCAGGAGGCATTGGAGAGAGTAGGGCGCTTTACCCTTCATATCTTTGAACAGGTCGGCGTTCTAGCTATTTTATTCATCCAAACCCTGAGACAGCTTCCCAAAATTCAGCGCGGCCTGACGGTCGCGCAGATGGCTCATCTGGGGGTCAATTCCCTGCCCATCGTCAGCCTGACCCTTCTCTTTGCCGGCATGGTTATGACCCTGCAGATCGTGGATATCCTGCTGCGGTACGGCGCCCAGTCTACCTTGGGCGGCGTCATGTCTATCGCCATGGGCCGCGAGCTGGGGCCGATTCTGACCGGCGTCGTCGTCGCCGGCCGCGTAGGTGCGGCCATGACGGCCGAATTGGGCACGATGAAGGTTACGGAGCAAATCGACGCCCTGCGCTGCATGGCCGTCAATCCGATTGCCTACCTCGTCGTACCCCGTTTCGTCGCCTGCGTCATCATGGTGCCGATCCTGTCGTTTTACGGGTATGTCATCGGTACGGCCGGAGGCTACGCCGTAGCGACCTTTGGCGCCGGCCTGACTCATTTTACGTATATGAATTCCGTCGAGCTGTTTACCGAGGTAGGAGACATCGTGTACGGCCTGATCAAGGCCATGTTTTTCGGCGGCATTATCGCCCTGATTGCCTGCTATGAAGGCATGCACGCCAAGAGCGGCGCAGAGGGCGTAGGCCAGGCGACGACTAAGTCTGTCGTCACGTCCATTATTTTTATCTTTATATGCAATTACCTATTGTCTGTCATTTTGTATTAGGAGAGCCTATGATTAGTTTGCGCGATGTAACCGTAGCCTATGGAAGCCAGGTTGTCCTGGACGGCGTCGACCTCGACATTTACGACGGGGAGACGCTGGCCATTTTAGGGGCCAGCGGTTCGGGGAAAAGTACGATCCTGCGGCTGATCATCGGCCTGCAGAAGCCGACAAGGGGCCGCATTTTTGTGGACGGCGCGGACATTACGCCGTACGACGAAGAGCAGCTCAATGAAATGCGCCGGAATATGGGCATGGTGTTTCAATACTCGGCGTTGTTCGACTCTATGACCGTAGGGGAGAACGTGGCTTTCGGCCCGCGGCAGCGTACGCGCTGCAGCGAGGAGGAAATACAGGCAATCGTCAGGGAAAAGCTCAGCCTCGTCGGATTGGAGGGCATTGAGGACATGATGCCCAACGATTTGTCCGGCGGCATGAAAAAGCGCGTCAGCCTGGCCAGGGCGATTGCCCTGGACCCGAAGACTATTTTATACGACGAACCGACGGCCGGGCTCGACCCGCTGCGGAGCATGGATATTAACCGCCTTATTGTCGGCATGCAGCGGCATTTGAAAGCCACGTCGATTCTCGTTACCCACGATATGCGGTCGGCCTTTTATGCCGCAGACAGGATAGCCTTCCTGCAGGGCGGCAGGTTCAGGCTGATCGCGCCGAAGGAAGAATTTAAACATACAGAAGATCGGGAAGTACTGCAGTTTATTTACGGCGGCGAGCTGCCCGAGGAAAGGGAGACGATGCTATGAGATGGAGTGCGGAAGCCAAGGTCGGCCTCGTAACCATTGTCGGCGTCCTGGTATTTACATATGTCATCATCACCTTGGCCCACGCCGAGATATTCGGCAATCCCGGCTTCGAGGTTCACACCGTATTTCATGACGCCAACGGCTTGCAGCAGGGGAATTCCGTACGCTACGTAGGCGTCCATGTCGGCAAGGTAGAAAAGGTCACGCCCCTTCGGAACGGCGTGGATATCGTGCTGCGGATTGATGAAGGGACGGAAATTCCCAAGGATTCGCGGGTGGCAATTACGACGGACGGCCTGCTGGGCGAAAAAATCGTAGCGATTACGCCTGGCAATGATAAAAACAATATCCTGGCCGACGGCGATACCCTGAACAGCAACCAGGGCAAAACCATGGACGACATGATGAACAGCGCCGGCACGCTGATCAACGGCGCCAATGATATGATAAAAAATATCAACGCCATCCTCGGCGACGCCAAGACCCAGGCGGCGATGCGCGGCTCTATTCAAAATGTAGAAGCCATTACGGGACAGACCAGCGCCATGATGGAGGCCAACGCCGCGAATATTCAGCAGATTACGGCCAATATGGCGGCGATGACGGCGCAGATGAACGCGTCGCTGCAGCAGCTGGACGGAGACGGGGCCACGTCGGCCAACGTTCGGGAAATGGCCGCCAATATGAAAAATATTACGGAACGCTTCGATACGATTGCCCGCTCTATGGAAACGATGACGACCAATCCGCAGAGCCAGGCAGACATTCAGACGACGCTGCACAATACGGCCGAGATCACGACGAAGGTCAACAATATCCTCGGCGGCAGCGGCGACGTGAAGTTTGAAGGAGAAGCGGGCTTCTTGTATAATGATACGCAAAGTGAAAGCGGGGCCCATGCAAATTTTAGGTTGTACCGGAACAATTCCTTCGCTTTGGTCGGAGCTGAAAGTATTGGCAACGGTACGAATCTAAACTTGCAGTTTGGACGCCGCAGTTCCTGGTTTGACAGCCGCTTCGGCCTGATCAACGGCGATTTGGGCGTCGGCGTCGATTTATTCGCCGACGGGCCGTTCCGCCTGAGTCTGGAGGGGTACGACCCCAACGACTGGCGGTACCGCGTGAAGGCCCAGTACCGCATCTTGCCGGATATTTATTTATTCGGCCAGTTTACCCGTCCCATGGACAGGAGCGACGGCGGCAATTATTACGGCATCAACTATGCGTTTTAGCATATTTCCAGTTTTATGATAAAGGATAGAAAATAATTGACGGGGGTACCCAAGATGAATAAGAATTTGTACAGAAAGATAATCATCGCCATGATGGTAACGACTTTGGGAGGCGCGTCGGCCTTTGCGGAAGACACTGCCCAGGCATCGGCTGAAGCGGCGCCGAAAGCGCCGGTAAGCGTCGCGAAAGTGCGTCCTGTCGACGTGACGCCGGCCCTGCGGGAAGAATTAGCCCGCCAGATCGCAGCGGAATCGGAAAAGAAAGCGCAGAAGCGCGCCGCTAAAAAAGAGCAGGACCCGGTTATCGTCATCGGCCGGGTAGCTCCGGATCAGGCCGTCGAGCTGACGCTGCCCAAGACTGTGCAGATGGCCTTGGATTATAACCGCGATATCAAGGTCGCCCATTATGACCTGAAGAGCGCCGAATACTACATCGATGAAGCGCGGGCCGGCAAAATGCCTCAGTTCAGCTACACCTTCGACGCGTCGCGCCGTGAAAACAGCGGCAGCTCCGGCATGAATAACCGGGACAGCATTACCAACTCCTTCGGTCACGGCCTGAGCGTCAATATTCCCCTCTATACGGGCGGCCGCGTAGAAGGACAGATTGCCGTGGCTAAGCTGGGCAAGACCAGCGCCCAGGAAGAAATCCTGCGGGTAGAACAGGCGACAAAGCTTTCAGCCGTTCAGGGCTATTTCGGCCTGCTGGCATATGAAGAGCTGCGCGACGTATACCATGAAGCGGTCACGAATATGCAGGGCCACGTCGACAACGTCACGGCCCAGTACAATGTCGGCACCGTCGCCAAGCTCGACGTCCTCACGTCGAACGTCTCCCTGGCCGACGCCAAGACGAACGCCGTCACGGCAGACAACAACGTGGCCGTTGCCGAAGCGAACCTGAACAACATCCTCGGCTTGCCGCTGCAGACGAAGCTGGAGCTCGTAGACCATCATCTCCCCTTCGAATCGTACGATATTTCCCTTCAGGAAGCCTTGGACTACGCTATGAAATACCGGCCGGAAGTCCTGCAGGCTGCGCTGAGCGTCCGTCAGGCTGAAGAAAATATCGGCATCGCTAACGCCGGCAATATGCCAAGCGTATCTATCGGAGCCGGCAACGACTGGAGCGACGAAGATTTCCCCGGCTCGGGCAACAGTGCATGGCGCGTAACGGGCGGCATTACGTTCAGCTTCTTTGACGGCGGTGCGACGAACGCCCGCGTTAAACAAGCCAAGCAGGCCCTGCTGGCTGCCCGCGAAACGGAACAGCAGACCCGTGAAGCCGTTCAGCTGGCCGTTAAGCAGGCTTACCTGAACATCCGCAGCGCCGCGCAGCGCGTAGAAGCCAGCCAGTCTGCCGTCGCTGAAGCCGAAGAAAGCTTCAAGATTGCCCGCGTCCGCTATCAGGCCGGCGTCGGCATCAACCTGGACGTTCTCGACGCGCAGTTAAACCTGAATCAGGCGCAGACGAACTACATTCAGGCGCTGTACGACTATAACGTCGGCATTGCCCAGCTGGAACAGGCGATGGGCGTAGACGTTCGGTCCGGCGTCGTCATCCCGTCCATGACGGAATAAATTATATACAGGCGTATTGCAAGGTCATAAGCGCTGTCCATCGGGACGGCGGCTTA
Source organism: Megasphaera stantonii (assembly GCF_025567065.1). Classification (NCBI taxonomy): domain Bacteria; kingdom Bacillati; phylum Bacillota; class Negativicutes; order Veillonellales; family Veillonellaceae; genus Megasphaera; species Megasphaera stantonii. The sequence continues at coordinate 94,584 of NZ_JAOQKD010000003.1, read as the reverse complement.
TGACCTTCTTTGCAATACAGACGGCGTGTCACAAGTTTTAAACAATTTTTGAAGGACGCCATATATTTCTTGATTTTATGTACCGGCCTAGGTAGAATAAAAAGAGATTCATACACTTTTGTTTTTTATATGTACATGCGGGAGACTCGGCGTGAAGAAAAAATGGATAGCCGGCTGCGCTGCGTCGGCCTTTTTTCTGTCGGCCACGGCGGCTTTTTGGATGGAAAAACCGGCTTTAACGCAGCAGCTGAGCGAAATCGTAACGACAACAGCAAATAGCAAGCTAAACGGAACCTTATCCTTCGCGTCGATGGATATTTCCCTGACGGGGAAGGTGACCATATCCCGTCCGGTTATCCGCGACGCGAAGGGGCGGATCGTGCTGGAAAGCGAAGATATCGACGTGTATGTCAATCCCGTCAAAATACTGCCTTCTCTATGGGATGGGAACGTATTGGCGTCGCTGGATACAGTAGCCGTTGACAAGCCCGTAGTGCATCTCTGGGAAAATGAAGACGGCTCGTGGAATGTTGCTGCCCTTATTAAACCGAGTGATACGGAAAGGGGCGCAGATTTTTACGGCGTCGTGCGCCTGAGCGACGGCGTCGTGCGCGTGCTGCTGCCTGATGGAAGCGGCAGGACGGTGGCTTTGGAAGACGTAGATGGCTCTGTGTCCTTTGCCGAATACCCCAAGGCCATCGCCTTGACAGCCGATGCCTTGCTGGACGGCTACGACCTGATTCTTTCGGGAACGTATACGTCGGCGCGGCAATATGATATGACGATACAGGCCGAACGCATCGACGCGTCGTATGCCGCTCCCTTTATTCCAAAGGACGTAGACGTGACGATTCTCGGCGGCGCTGCCGAGAATGTAAAAGCGCGGGTAGCCGACGGCAAAGACGGCCTCTTCGTATCGGGGCAGGCCGACATTGCAGACGGCGCAGCCGCCGCGTACGGCCTCAGCGTAGACGGGCTTACGGGCCATGTTTCCCTGGGGACGGACGATGTGCTGCTGAAAGGTGTATCGGGGACAATCAACGGCCAGGAATTTCAGGCCGACGGCATTGTGAAGACCAACGGCGCGTCTCCTGTATTCAATATAGACGTCGACGTGCCGGGTGCGGCGCTGGACGCTTTTTCTGAATTTATACCGGCTCCCGTTTCCGGTACAGTCGGATTTAAGGGAACCCTGTGGGGGACGGCCGACGACGTAAGCGGCAAGGGCAAGCTCACCGCTTCGAACGTCGCTTACGACGGCTGGCTTCTCGACGACGGCGCGGCGGATATTTCCTACGCAGACCATGTGGCGCAGATAGAAAATCTAACGGCCCATGCCGCCGGAGGCGAGATTACGGGCCGCGGCGCTTATCATGCCGATACGGGCGATTTCACTGCCGAGGCGAAGGCTGCATCTGTCGACTTGTCGCAGATTCCTGCGGTCCCCGTTTCCGTATTGGGGTCTGTTTCGGCAGAAGTCCAGGCGGCCGGCAATCTCCAGAGCGGTACGGTACAGGCTTTGGGCCGGGCGGAAGCCTACGGCCTTTCATACGACGGCATAGAATCGGATCGCAGTTCTGCCGATTTTTCCTACACCGACGGAGTTATTACCCTGTCGAATTTGGACATGGCTGTCGGCGGCGGCACGATTCGGGGCGGCGGCACCTATGATATGTATACGGGCGCGCCGAACATTGCCTTTACGGCAGAAAACGTGTCCCTCGACGTGCTGGGTTCTGCCGCTTCCGTGCCTATGAGCGGCTCTGTGTCGGCTGCAGGCCATGTATACGGCCCCGACCTGCAGTGGGAACTGTCTGTCAGCGGGCGGAACGGCTCGATTCAGCACTTGGCCTTTGATTCTATCGACGGAACCCTTCGCGGTGTCGGCCGTCAAATTGAAATCCCCGCTGCATACTGGCGATATAAAGACGGCGTTCATACACTGTCGGGAACGGTAGATTTAGATACGCGAGCCGTCAGCGGGACGATGACTACGGAGCACATGCGCCTGGAAAAACTCCTGCCGGCGATTGGGCAGGGCGATTTGCCCATGACGGGCTGGGCGGATAATACCGTGTCGATTCGCGGAACCATAGACGACCCGGTCGCAGAGGGAACCTTCCACTTGACCAGCGGTTCTTACGCCGGGTACTTATATAAAAATATCAGCGCCGACTATCGCCTGGATCAGGGCGTCCTTTATATTTCGAACGGCGATATTTCGTCGTACAACGCGTCTGTATCCGTACAGGGCTCTGTCGGCCAGTCCTTGAACCTGGATATTGAAGGAAAGGAACTGGATATTTCCCGCATGATGCCGCGCAGCCGCCTGCCGCGGAGCGGCGTGTTCAACGTCAGCGCCCATATTGGCGGCACGCCGGACAACCCGACGGCCGGAGGCTCTCTGCGGGCTGATACGCTTACGATCAACGGCATGGAGCTGACGAACGTACGTGGTGATTTTGCGTATTATGACAAGCTGGTGCGCCTGACGGATCTGCACTTTGACCAAAGCGGCGGCTCGTACGATGCGAACCTGCTGTACCGTACGGAAGACGGTTGGATGCGCGGACAGGCCGGCGTTCGCAACGGCGATATTGCCAGCATCCTGAAGCTGGCCGCCGTGCCTGTACAGAAGGTAGAAGGCCATATAAACGGCCAAATTGATTTGGAAGGGACGGCGTCTGATCCGAAAGCGTCTATTATAGGGCAGATTACGGACGCGTCGCTGGCCGGACAAGCTGTCGAACCGGCAGATATAGATATTCGCCTGGAAAAGGGAACGGTACAGGTCAATAAGCTGTCCCTGAAGACCGGCGACAGCCTGCTGGCCGCGAAGGGGACTTATGCCTTCCACGGTCCCGTCGATATGCAGGTGGCGGCCCGCAATTTCCCGTCCCGGGCCTTGCTGGATATTTTGGGGCAGACTGACGTAGACGTCGATACGCCCATTGATTTTGCCGCGGCCCTGGGCGGTACGGGCGACGATTTGGAAGCCGACGTGTCGGCGCAGCTGAACGGCGGCGCTATTAACGGCGTAGACTTCACCAACGGCTTTGCCTTATTGAACATCCGCGATGGAAATATACATATCGATCAGGCCTATTTAGCCCGCGATCCCTATAAAGTCGCGGCCTACGGCGACATACCTGTCAGCGCGCTTCACGGCGGGCGGGGCGCCGAGCCGATGAATGTGACGCTCAAGCTCGACAACACGGGGCTGGATATTTTAGCGGTCCTGACGCCTGCCGTCGAGTCGGCTCAGGGCGGCGTCGAAGGGGAGCTGCAGCTGGGAGGCACGCTGGCAGAGCCGCAGATAAACGGCAGCGTGAGCGTGCAGGACGGTTCCATCCAGTTCAGCGATGTCACCTATCCGCTGGAACACATTACGGGCAATATCGTATTTGGCGGCCAGAACGTCTCTGTAACCGCCTCGGCGACGATGGACAAAGAAGGCGCCAAGGATCCGGGCAGCGTTTTCGTCCAAGGCCAGGCCGCCTGGGACGGCTGGCATTTGACGAAGTATGAAGGCAATCTGTTTTTGAATCGCCTGGCCTTGGACTGCGATTACTTTAAAGGCCCGCTGAACGGGACCTTTACCTTAGGCGAAGGTCGGCGAGGTCCTAAGCTGAGCGGTTCTATCGATATAGCGAATACGACCCTGGATATACCCCTGAGCTTTTCCGATAGTTCCAGCGCTCCCGAGTTGGAATTGGACGTTTCTGTAAACTTAGGGGAAAAAGTAAGGTTGTATAATCCGGCATTATATGATTTAATGGTAAATGGCTCTGCTCGTTTCAGAGGATCGACGACATGGCCCATGCCGTCGGGCCGGTTCGAAGCGTCGCGCGGGACGGTCTATTACTTAAATACGACGTTCCGCCTGTCTAAAGCCCGGGCTGACTTTAATCAGTTCGGCTCGTTCCTGCCGTCTGTCGACATCGAAGGGAACACGCGCGTCGGCCAGTACGGCGTCTTGCTGACGCTCCGAGGTCCTGTAGAAAATATGGACCTGGTGCTGCGGTCGGACCCGCCGCTTACGAAGCAGCAGATCATTTCCTTGATTACGCTGCGCAACAGCAGCAGTAAGCAGCAGAGCTCCCTGAACAGCGAGGACATGAGTACCCTCGTCGGTTCGGGTATCCGCATGACCCTGAACAGCCTGGGTATTACGCAGGAGCTGGAAAAGGCGCTGTATCTGGACATGCTGACCGTTACCAACGGGTCTTTGGATTTCAGCGACGAGCACAGCGATGTAAGCAACAACTATTACAACATCGAAATGGGCAAATATCTGTTTGATAACTTCATGCTTACGGCGGCTTTCGGGTTAAATCACGACGACAACCGTTTCGGCGCCCAGTATGATTTGGGCAGCCGGTTCAGCGTCAACGCCTGGACGTCCGACGACGACAGTTTTGTCGGCGGCATGTACCGCTATTCATTCTATTAGGAACAGGAGGGGACAGCGTGCTGGAACGATATTTAGAAGAATTAAAGCGCATTTCCCTCTTGACGCCGGAGGAAGAGCGGGCCTTATGGAAGGCGTACAAGGACGACGGCGATATGGCCAGCCGCAGAAAGCTCATCGAGCAATATCAGCCTCTCGTATTCAAAGAGGCGATGCGCTGGCATATCCGGGCGGATTTGCTGCCTGACGCCGTGCAGGAAGGGACGGTCGGCCTCATCGAAGCCGTCGAGCGCTTTGACTACCGGCGCAATGTGGCCTTTCCTTTGTTTGCCGTACACCGTATCCGGGGAGAAATCGTTGACTACCTGAATAAGGAAGGCAGTATGGCATCCTTGTCCATCGACGAGCCTGATGAAAACGGACTGACGCTGCGGGAAATGCTTCCTGACGACGACGTAGATATTGCGGAGCAGACGGGGCGCCGATTGCTGTTTGAACACGTAGCCAAGACGCTGCAGCGTCTGCCGCAGAAGGAGCAGGCCGTCCTCGAGGGCGTGTATTTGCAGGATAAGCAGCAGAAATATCTGGCCCGCGACATGGACGTGAGCCTGCCTTATGTCTACCGCCTGCAGAAACGGGGGATTCGCCGCGTTCGCGGCATGCTCAGTCAGTTTATTCACGACTGCAAAAAGAAGTAACCGAGGTGTTTTCCTTAGAAAAATAAAGATTTAGTGAGTATTTTTCGTGTAATATAGGAATTTTGCTGATTTTTTTCTGTTACAAACGAGGCCCTGTGCCAGGATACTATAGGTATGTTCAGAAAGGAGTCAGCAGCATATGGGAAAATCAGGCAATAATATAGCTGAACATGTCCGGTCGGCTAAGATGTGGCTGGAAAAAGCGGAGCAATCCTTTGACCGCCAGTCTGAAATCCAGGGAGAACTGAATCTCATGCTGGCGGAGGCCGAGATGAAAAATCTGCGGAAACGCCACGGCTTGAAGGTGCGCGCTAAACTTCGTGTCGCAGCTGCTATGGGGATTGCCGTCATGGCCGCTGGATTGTGGTATGCCGCGACCAGGGAAAGTCCCGCGACGGCGCTGCCGGTACGGGATGCCGCACCGGCAGTACAGCAGTCTCCTGAGAAATTGCCGGCTGCACCGGCCAAGGCGTCGGCGCAGCCTGAACCATATGCAGGGCAGCAGGTTCATGCAGAGTCTGCTGCCGCGGCGAGGCCGACAGCCTCGCATGAACAACGCGATGACGCAGCGGCGCCTGCTTCGGCATCAGAAGCTGCCGCGCCGATTCAACGCAGCGCGCCTGAGCCGAAAGAGGTGCTGACAGACGCGCAGATACAGCAGGCCGTACGAGATGCGCGCCATAGCCTGCGCGGTACGGACGTAAAGAATAACTAAATGGAGGTTTTGTATGAATACGCGGAAGAAGAAGCTTCTTGTCTTGATGATGACCAGCGCAATGATGACCTGCCCGGTGTGGGCAAGCGACGAAACGGCGGCGCAGCCGGCTCCGGCTGCCGGCGCGACGGGATACGAACCGGTAGGCAAGGACGTCGTCGCCGCCGATATAGTTTCGGCGGCCGGAATGTCGGGTACTGAAAAGATGGCCGTCAATGCGACGATAACGGCGCGGGCCGATAAGGCGACGCAGGATACGATGGCGGCGGCCCAATCGGGGCTGACTGGGTATGAAACGGAAGAAGAGTTGGCGGCGATTGCTGAAGGCAAGACGCCGGAAGAAATTCATAAGGCCGCCGAAGCTTCTTCCCAGGAAAGCGCTGCTCCTGTTGCTGTTCCAGGTACTGGATATGAAGCTGCGCCTCAGGCCGCGGAAACAGCGGCTTCTGCTGAAACGGCTCCGGCTGCAGCATCTGACGCTGCATCGCAGCCTGCAGCAGCTCCGGCTGCGCCTGCTCCCAAACTGCCGGGCACGCCGGTACAGTTCCCGGCTAGAATCGGCGACTTCGTCGTAGATTCCAGCGTTCCCAACTATCCTATGGCTGTCATTCCGCCGGAAGGCGGGGTCAACCTGCCCTACGGCAGCCTTGTATCGGACAGCGACGTCGCGCCGTACCTCAACAAGACGGCTACGTCTGTTACGGTCAGCCCGGTACCGGATGAAAAAATCGAGGAAAACATTCTTCCGCGATTGGCTATGCGCGTCGGTGACGCCGTCAATATGGCCTATATCCGCCATGACTTGAACGTCATCGGCTCGACGGGCATCTTTTCTACGGTTAAACCGTCCTTTACCAACGTACCCGAAGGGGTTCAGCTGAACTACACCGTTCAGATGAACCCTGTCGTCAACGGCATAGAGATTACAGGGAATAAGTCCCTTTCGGACGGCGATATCAAAAAGCTCATTACGATTACGCCGGGCTCGGTGCTCAATACGTCGATTGTCAGCCGCGACATTGCCGCCATCAATACGACGTACAATAACGCCGGCTACATGCTGAACCGCGTATCGGAAGTCAGCCTCGACGAAGAGGGGATTCTCCACATCGGCATTTCTGAAGTCCATGTAGAAGATATTTCCCTGCGGGGCAATACGAAGACGCGGGATAAGGTTATTCTCCGGGAACTGCGTTTCAAGAAGGGCGACGTATTTAACCGCGAAGTTGCCAGCCGAAGCATTCAGCGCGTCTATAATACGGGCTACTTTGAAGACGTCAACGTCCGCCTGCTGCCGGGCCAGAAAAATCCCCAGGACGTCATCGTTGAAATCGACGTCGTAGAACAAAAGACTGGTACCGTTACTATCGGCGCCGGCTATTCCGATTCGGACGGCCTGGTAGGTATCCTGGGCCTGAGCGAAACAAACCTGCGCGGCACAGGCGATAAGGTCAGCATCCAGTGGGAATTCGGCGGCGACTCCGATTCCAATAAGAACTACATTTTCTCTTATACCCATCCGTGGCTTAACGATCATGGCGATTCCATAGGCTTCAGCTTGTTTGACCGCGAAAATGATTATGAAGATTATAATGAAGACGGCGATTCCGTTGCCGATTACGACCGCCAGACACGGGGCTTCAATATCACCTACGGCCGCGTCCGCAGCGAATACGTCAGCGATTTCATTACTTTGGAAACGAAGGAAACGAAATACAAAGACTATAACGGCGGCTTGAACTATCCGGAATTGGAAGCATCGGGAAATCCTGAATATCAGGGATATATGGATAATAACTTTGGCCGTACGAATAGCCTACGCTGGTCCCATGTATTCGATAACCGCGACAACGTCTTCGATCCGACGCGGGGCAAACGCCTGTCCTTTACGGGTATTTGGGCCGGCAACGGTCTGGGCGGCGACTTCGATTACTTTAAGTTCATTGTCGAAAATCGCCTGTATTACAAGGTCGGCCATGCCCACGTCATTGCCGTCCGCCTCATGGGCGGTATTGCCGATGGCGACATGCCGTACAATGACTTGTTCACGCTGGGCGGCGCCGATAACCTCCGCGGGTATGAAGACGATGAATTCCGCGGTAATAAGATGTACTTGGGTACGATTGAATACCGCTATCCTATCGCTAAAAAAGTACAGGGCGTATTCTTCGTCGATGCCGGTAACGCCTGGGGCGGCACGGATAAGGTGCCCTGGTACCATGACAACGACGAACTGCACTATGCCGGCGGCTTGGGCTTCCGCGTCACGACGCCTATCGGGCCGATTCGCCTCGATTACGGCGTAGGCGATGAAGGCGGCAAGTTCCACTTCAGCTTCGGCGGCAAGTTCTAATGCTGTCGGACCAATGAAATCGACTATACTTCGAGCGGGCTTGGGAGCAGCCGTATGCGCCTGCTGCAGCGTTGGCAGCGCATGGGCGGCTCCCATCGCTCATGTCAGCGTCAGCGTCTCTTCCGTGCAGGAGAAGATGCCGCCCTTGGTGCAGAAGCGCATAGCGGCCAGCATTCAAACCGTAGGAAACCACGTGCTGCTGACCCATGACAGCGGCGAGGTGCTGGCAAACGGCGAGGAATATAACCGGATTATTAACGATATTGTCAATCGGGTCCTAATTGGCTACACTGTGGAATCGATTCAGATTCAGCCGGGCGAGGACACGACGTTGGCCGTGCAGATCCGTCCGTGGGGAGAGACGATTCAATCCGTCGCCATGCATGTGGATTACGGCGCCCTTCCCGATATGGGCCGACGCCTGGCCGACGGCGATTTGCGCAATGCTTCGTCTATCGTGGAAAATCTCCTCGTCGGCCTGCCTGTCGATGCCCTGGACTGGGCAGACGGTACGATAAAAGCCGTGATGGAAAGCGAACTGGAAAGCCAGCTGCCGGAATTTTATCCCCATATCGCCATTACGCCGGGGCGCAGGGCAGAGGTAGAAATTTACTTGCTGCCGAAGCTGCCTGTAGTGCGCAATGTGGACGTAGCGATCGAGGCGGAACATCTGCCGAGAGTGATTTTCCTCAGCGCCCGCAAGAACATAGAAGAACGCTACGCTGGGCTGGAAGGCCTGCCCGTGGCGTTTGTTCACCGCCATGAACGAGATATACAGGCTGACCTGCGCCGGAGCGTAGACAGCCAATGGGTTATCCGCAAGTACAAGCTGAAAGTTGACCCTGTCGTGGAAATCGGGGAAAATATGAAGATCCAGCTGCGTTCCCGAACTGATTTTTACGATATTCAGGCCGGGGCCTACGTCGACGTCGGCCGCGATGACAACAGCGGCGACGACACGGTTTTAAAAGCCCATTTTGGCCGCAAAATCGGCGGCCATCACGAGGTGTATACGCAGGTGGAATTCATGCCCAGCTCCGTCGATTGGAATATCATTCCCGGCTACTTCTACCGCTGGGGAAAATATACCCGTCTGGGTTATCAGTACGAGACGGACGACGACAGCAGCCACGTATGGGTGCGCCAGTACCTGGGCAAAAAATGGATGCTTCGCTTCGACAGGGATTTGACAAATCATGAGGACGAAATCGGCCTGACCTACCGCGTCCACGAATACATCGGGTTAGAATATATCATATCCGACCATGACAATTGGCTCAGGGTCATCGGATATTTGTAAACATAAAGGAGTACATGCCGTTATGATGTCAGAAATGGGTAAAAAACGAAATATTAAAATTTTTTCCGGCGTAATCGCCGTCGTCTTCGTTCTTAGTATTGCCGGCTTAGCCGTCATGCAGATGGGCAATCCCGTCAACGCCGCGCCGTCGAGCAATATCGGCGTCGTCGATATGAGCAAGGTCATCACGCCGGATAATCAGGACGCCGTCGAAGCACAGAAACAGCTTCAGCAGGCCGGCGAAGACATGCAGAAACAGTTTGACGAACAGTCTGCGAACATGACGGACGAACAAAAACAGGCGCTGTTCCAGAAAATGCAGGAAGAAATGAACCAGAAGCAGGAAGAAATCTTCAAGGGCATGAAGGATAAAGTCGATACGGCTATCGGTTCCGTCGCCAGCACGAAGGGCCTCAGCCTCGTCGTAGATAAGCGCGTCGTCCTGTACGGCGGTACGGACATTACCGATCAAGTAGCGAAGCAGCTGAACGATTCTCAGTCCAAATAAGGAGATCTCATGAAGCGGATATATGCGGCAGTTATCGGCGCCGTCGTCATAGCCGCCTGCATAGTCGTAGGCTGGCGTGCGATGGAACAACGAAATCAGGTATCGGAGGCAGGGCCGTCGTATGCCTATGTCGACCTGGAGCACGTGGTTATGAGTCATCCCAGATACAGCGAATATCATCGGCTGGAGCTGGAATACAACGCCATGGTTGCCCAATATCAGTTTGAGCAGTGGAACTACTCCCATAAGGCGGCGGCAGAAGGCATTGCGTCGCAGCAGTTTGCTGCTGTGGATGCTGCCGGGACGGCGGCGCTGAATCAGGAGCTGCAGGCCAAGGTGCTGCTGAAGGAACAGGAGTTAAATAACGGACTGAAGCAGCAGTACGACCGGATACTGCAGGAAAAGAGGAAATCACAGCCTATGATTTCGAATGCCGATTCGCTAAAAATCGTCAATTTGCAGCTGAAGTTGCAAAATCTGGTCTTGAGCCAGGAAGAACGGCAGGCCGCTGAAGCGGAGCTGGCGCAGCTGCTGAAATCGGCGGAACCTAGCGTAGTAATCAGCGGCGAAACGGCGGCGGAAATCGATAAGGAAATGGCTCCGTATCGGGAAAAGGCGCAGAAAGAGCTGGAAGAATACGCCAAGACCGTAAAAGGCGATTTGGAAAAACGCCGCGACGACAGCCGCAGCGCCTTCCAGTCACAGCTGAGCGCGCTGCAGGACCGGCCGGAGCCGGAAGAGTGGAACCGGCAGTGGAAAGAGAAACTGCAGGCTAAAGAAAAGAAAATGAAAGATGTCAAAGAGGCCATCCTGGCAGATATCAGGACAAGAGCCGCCGACGTCGCGCACGAGCAGGGCATAGAGATGATTTTCTGCGAATATGCCGGCGTGGGAACGGCGCGGGATGTTACCGACGATATTATTGCCAGATTAGGCTGATAGTAGGAGGATTTGTACGATGAAAACAATGTGGAAGCGGCTGACGGCTGCCGCGCTGTTAACCCTGTGCGTCGGCATGCTTGCCGGATGCGGCGGCGAAGACCGGGTCGGCGTCGTCGACTTGGAACGGGTGCGGAAGGAAGCGCCGCTCGTACAGAAATATAAAGAAAAAACGGAAGAAAAGCAAAAGTCCGTAACGGAGGAATTGCAGAAGGCGCAGAGCACGATGTCGGCTGAAGACTTCCAAAAGAAACAGCAGCAGTCGCAGCAGGAATTGAATATTTTTGCCGCCAGCATGCAGCGGCAGTTTATGTCGGATATTCAGACGAACTTGGGCGAAATAGCTAAAGAAAAAGAAGTGGGCATCGTCATGGTGAAAGAAGCCGTGCCTAACGGCGGCATCGACGTGACCGATGAGTTAATTGCAAAGCTGCAGTAAAAAGGAGTGTACATTGTGGAAAAAACAGTGCAAGAATTAGCAGAATTTTTGGGCGGAACTGTGATTGGCGACGGCAGCGCCGTGATTTCGGATATTAAAGGGTTGGCGGAAGCGGGGAAGCAGGATATTACCTTCGCCGTCGACCCCTATACGGAATATCTTCCTCAGGTCCACGCCGGCGCCGTTATGGTTGAAAAAGAAGTGCCTGCCGGCGACAATACCCTGGTGATCGTAGAAAATCCTCGCTTGGCTTTTTCCAAGCTCCTTGTGCTGTTTCATCCTCGCCAGTCTGTACAATCGGGCGTCCATCCTACGGCGATTGTCGATGAAAGCGCGTCTGTAGGGGCAAATGCCGCCATTATGGCGTACGCCGTTATCGGAAAGAACGTCAAGATCGGCGAAGACTGCATCATCTATCCCTACGTGTTCATTGGCGACAACGTTTCCATTGGTAACGGTACGACGATTTTCCCCGGCGCCGTTATCCATGAAAACTGCGTTCTGGGAGAACGCGACGTTATCCGGGCCCACGCCGTCATCGGCGGCGAAGGATTCGGCTTCGCCACGAAAGACGGCAAGCATACGCGCATTCCCCAAATCGGCAACGTCGAAATCGGAGACGACGTCGAAATCGGCGCCTGCACGTGTATTGACAACGCGACGCTTGGTTCGACAAAGGTAGCGGCGGGAACTAAAATCGACAACCTCGTCCACCTGGGCCATAACGTAGAAATCGGCGAAGATTGCTTTATTATCGCTCAGACGGGGATTGCCGGCAGCACGAAGGTCGGCCACCACGTTATTTTTGCCGGGCAAACGGGCTGCACGGGGCACGTTACGATTGGCGACAATGCTGTATTTGCCGGAAAATCAGGGATTACAGGAAATATGGAAGGCAATAAGGTTTACGCCGGATTCCCCGTCCGTCCCCACATCGAATGGAGCCGTACGCAGGCTTACATCAAACGTCTGCCTGAAATGGCCAAGACGATCAAGGCTCTGGAAAAGAAAATTGCCGAATTAGAAAAAAAGGCGGGAATGTAAGAGGCTGCCTATGTATACATTCATGAAATGTCTCAGCTTTCTGATTTGCCATATTCCTTTTTTCATGCGCCGCGGTTTGGGGGCGTTTTTCGGCGCCTTTTTCTGGACCTTTGTGCCGAAGAAGCGCAAAATCTTGGCGCGGGATCAAATCCTTGAATGCGGCCTTACGGCAGATGCCGGCGAAGCGATGGCGATCGCCAAAGCCAGTACGACGCGCTTCGGCCGTATGATCATCGAGGTGCTGTCCTATCCTGTGTATGACAAAGAGATTCTCGATAAAAAAATCGTGTTTCATGGCAAAGAATATCTCGACGAGCTCAAGGCGAGCGGTGAGGGCGCGATTTTTATGGCTTCCCATGCAGGGAACTGGGAGCTTCTCGGCGCGTATTTGGCGATGAGCGGCTATCCTCTCATATCGGTGGCGCAGCAGCAGGACAATAAGGGCTCGGATACGTTTATCAACGAATACCGGGCGATGATGAAGCAGCACGTTACGTATAAGACGGGCATCCGCGACATGGTACGTTTTTTGGCCAAGGGCCATTATATCGGCCTGCTCATGGACCAGGACCCGGGATATGCCGGCATCATGGTCAAGCTGTTCGGCCGGGATACACTGACGGCCGACGGCCCGGCGAAGCTGGCCGGCATACAAAACTATCCGATATTGTCTATTTTCATTCACGAAGACAGACCTTATCATTACGTCGTAGAAGCGCTGCCGCCGATTCGGCCTTATACGTCCGACACGCCGTTGTCGAAGGAAGAAAAGAAGCGGATCGTATATGACGTTACGCAGCAGCTGAACGATCGTCTGGAAGCACATATCCGCAAGTATCCCGACGAATGGTTCTGGCTTCACAATCGCTGGAAATGGACGAAACGGTATAAAGAGAAACAAAAGCTGAAAGAACAACAGAACTAGCTCATCCATTGGCGCTGCCGAAATGTAGGCGGCGCCAATTTTTACAGCTTTTTAACAATTTTGTCAGGGCAATATATATGCGTGCTGAATTATGGTATAATAAATAAAAATTAGGCGAGCCGCAGGAGCTCAAAGAAGCCGCGTAAAACAATGTACAGTGAAATACGCGGGAGCAAAGGAGAATTGACGAATCATGTATGTTTGTTTGATGCGTCATGGCAAAGCCGAGCCGTACCATGACGGAATGGACGATAAAAAGCGGGAACTGATTGAAAAGGGCAAGAAGCAGGCTGCGGCAATGCTCGACGCCGCCCGGCTGTGGTGGCCCGAAGGGACTACCGTCCTGTGGGCCAGCCCGTATATCCGCACGTGTCAAACGGCGGCGTTTTTTGATACGCGCATTCCCTATACTGCCTTTCATACCCATCCGGCCATTGCAGCCGGTGATCTGGACGCCGTCTATAAGGATATTCTGTGCGGGAGCGACGGGGATGTCGTGTGCATTGTCGGCCATTCGCCCTATTTAGAGCAATGGACTAAGGCATGGACCGGTCTGGATATACAGTTCAAAACGGGAAGCATGGCCTTGTTTGATTATGATCCCTTTGACAGCAACGGGGGCACGGCGTCGCTGCTCATGTATATGAGCCCGAAGGCAGCAAAGCTGATAAAGAAATAATAGATAGTAATTAGGAGGTATAGCCTATGAAACACGTAGTATCGATTGCCGGGACGGACCCGTCCGGCGGGGCCGGAGCGGCGGCGGACTGCAAGACCTTTTGCGCCCATGGTTGTTATGCCATGAACGTCATAACGGCTGTCGTATCGCAGAACACGCAGGGCGTGCGGGGATATATGGACGTGACGCCGGAGATGATCGCATCGCAGATCGACGCCGTATTTGAAGATATAGAGGTAGACGCCGTGAAAATCGGTATGGTCAGCGTTCCCGAGACGATACGCATTATCGCCGGCAAGCTGCGCCAGTACAAGCCTCCCTTCGTCGTTGTCGACCCGGTCATGGTGGCGACGAGCGGCCATCGGCTACTGGCCGAAGAAGCAGAACAGACGCTGAAGGAGGAGTTGATTCCCCTGGCAGACGTACTGACGCCGAATATTCCCGAAGCCGAAGTGCTGACGGGACGTCATATTGATGATTTTACGTCTATGGAACAGGCGGCCAAAGACATCGCAGCCTTAGGAGCGAAGGCCGTGCTGGTCAAAGGCGGCCACCGCGTAGAAGATGCGACGGACATCTTATACGATGGCGAAGGCTTCCATTATTTCAAAGGCCGCCGCGTCGAAAGCACGAGCACTCACGGCACGGGCTGCTCCCTGTCTAGTGCCATCGCCTCCAATCTGGCGAACGGCATGAACCTGGCCGACGCCGTCGCGGCGGCCAAGCAGTACGTCTTCGACGGCATCAGCCACGCCGAACCGATTGGCAAAGGCCACGGGCCTATCCATCATTTCTACAGCCTGTACCGCAAGGCGGGCATGTAGCTTCTGTGTTCAGGTTATTCCCCGGCAGTCCCTCGGCTTTTCCGGGAATAGTTATTATTGCGCAAGGAGGAATGAAATATGAATTTAAGAATGCGTGTAAAAAAGGCTCTTTGTACGGTCGCGGCCCTGGCTATGGCCAGCGGCGCGGCATTCGCGGCGTCTCCGTCGCAGGTATACGAAGAAGCGGCCCGCAATATGATGGCTGAACCGACAGGCGAATACGTCCTGCAGGTCAATATGGAAATGCCTTTTTTGGGCAATGTGTCCCTGACCAACACCATCGATATGCAGGCTGAACCCTTCCAGATGAAGAGCGAAGCTGTAGCGAAGGTCCTGAACAACACGAAGACCGTCCACAGTTATGTGGAACAGGACGGCGACGTACTGCACATCTACTATGAAGATTCGAAGGCCGACAACGCGTGGAAAAAGGCAACCCGCAAATTGAAGAGCGCCGATCCCATTTCCAAGCGCTTCCATGGCGACCACAACGTACTGGCCGGCGTGAAATCCGTAACGGCAGCCGGCAAGAATTCGTACGATGTCGTATATGACGCGAGCCGCCTGTACCGCGAAGGCGACAAGGAAAAATGGGCTGCCGACGGCTATAAGAAAGAACAGGCCGAAGGCTTTGCAAAGGTCCTTCAGGCCCTGCAGAAAACGGGCGACGTAACGGTCAATGTAATCGTCGATCCGAAGACCAAGCGGATTTCCAAGGTGACGATGCCTTTGACGCCGCAGATGCGCGCCGTTGCGCAGGAAGTGTTGGCTGAAAGCGACGCGTCCGACGCGAATAAAGCCGTTATGGAACAGTTTATCAAGTACAGCGAAATATCCATGACTATCGACTGTGCTCCCCTTCCGAAAGACGCTGATTTGACGGCTCCGAAAGAAGTTAAGGAAGCGGCCGTTCCGGGAACGATTCCGGGCTCCGACGACGCGGAGGAATCCGATAAAGACGGCGCTGCGGCAAAAGCGGCCTAAGGGCGGCAAGGAGACATCTACATATGTTTTGGCATCAGGGCCGCATGCGGTATCGTCGCTGCGGTCCTGATGTTTTTTATAAGCACATGTGCCGTGCGGCATGGATATACCGCGGCAACTGGACAAATATATGAACCGGCGGCTGCGGCACTCTAAATTTTTCCTTAAATTGTAGAATTTTACAGTCATATTATTGACATAGGAAGAGAAATAACGGAAAATATGATAGAAGGGTAAGTCCATTATTGTTCGTTATATCTGAACGCAAGCATCTTTGATAAGACAGTTGGCATCGATTGCCTGCACGGGAGAATAGGTCGGCACAGGCCGACGGGCAATCCAATATACACAGTTAGAACGGATAAAATTTCATAGTACAGGAGGTAAAAAAATTGGCTAAGAAAGAAAAGCTGATGGTCATTCCATTGGGCGGCTTGGGCGAAATCGGCAAGAATATGACCGTAATCCAATACGGAAACGACATCATCGTAATTGACGCCGGACTGTCTTTCCCTGACGACGATATGTTTGGCATTGACCTCGTCATCCCTGACATGAGCTATTTGATTGAAAACAGGGATAAGGTGAGGGCCGTCGTCATTACGCATGGTCACGAAGACCATATCGGCAGTTTGGCATATTTGCTCAACGAAGTAAATGTGCCCGTTTACGCGACGAAATTAGTATGCGGCCTCATCGAAGGCAAATTGAAGGAAAATCACATTACGAATTACAAATTGAACGAGGTGCAGCACGGCGACGAAGTGCAGATCGGCTGCATGAAAGTGGGCTTTATCCGAACCAATCACTCTATTCCCGATGCCAGCGCGCTGTATTTTAAGACGCCTGTAGGCACGATCGTCCATACAGGCGACTTTAAGATCGACCTGACCCCGGTGGACGGCCAGCCTATGGACATCCACAAGTTTGCAGACCTGGGCCGCCGCGGCGTACTGCTGCTCATGTCGGACAGCACGAACGCAGAACGGCCGGGCTACACCGAATCGGAAACGACCGTAGGCCACGCCTTCCGCAAGGCCTTCCGGGCTGCGACGGGACGCATTATTTTGGCGACCTTCGCTTCGAATATTTCCCGTATTCAGCAGGCGATCAATACGGCCGTGCAGTTTAAGCGCAAAGTGACCGTATTGGGCCGCAGCATGGTAAATAACGTGCAGATTGCCATCGAATTGGGCTATCTGAGCGTGCCTGACGGCGTGCTCATCGAGCCCGACGAATTGGGACGCTATCCCGACGACCAGGTCCTGATCCTGACGACGGGCAGCCAGGGCGAGCCCATGGCCGGCTTATCCCGCATGGCCTCCAACAATCACCGCAGCGTCAGCATCATGCCGGGCGATACGGTCATCATTTCGGCGACGCCGATTCCGGGCAACGAAATGGGCGTCAGCCGGACCATCGACAACCTCATGAAGCTGGGCGCCAACGTCGTTGCCGGCCGGGATAAGAAGATTCACGTGTCGGGCCACGCCAGCCAGGAAGAATTGAAGCTCATGCTGGATTTGATCCGGCCGAAGTATTTTATTCCCGTGCACGGCGAATACCGCATGCTGAAGCAGCACGGCGATTTGGCGGTGCAGATGGGCGTCGAAAAGGATCACGTCCTCATCGGCGACAACGGTCAGATTTTCGAATTTTCCAACCGTTCCGGCAATAAAGCCGGCCGGGTCAACGCCGGCCGCGTATTCGTCGACGGCCTCGGCGTCGGCGACGTCGGCAACATCGTCATCCGCGACCGCCAGCAATTAGCTATGGAAGGCGTCGTCATCGTCGTCATGACCTTGGCGAAGGGGACGAGCCACGCCCTGGCCGGACCGGATATCGTGTCGAGAGGCTTTGTCTACGTCCGCGATTCGGAAGAGCTGATCAGCGAAGCTCACGACCGCGTCGCCGCCGTCCTCGAACGGTGCGAAGCCGGCAACATCCGCGAATGGGCGGTCATTAAGTCGCAGGTTCGCGATACGCTGAGCCGGTACTTGTATGAAAAGACGAAACGCCGGCCTATGATTTTGCCGATTATTATGGAAGTATAATGCAATACTGCGGAGACAGCGGAGGCCAGCGCGCCTCCGCTGTTTACCATGCAGGTAGAGATGCCTTTCTTGAAAGGAGATGATTCAGTGGAACAAAAGCGCATTACGCCTCTCACGACTGCCGGCTGTTTTGCCGCTGTCATGCTTATCCTGGCCCTTCTCAGCACCTTTATGCCCTTCTTTTCCTTTGTGGGGTACTTTATCATGCCTATTCCCATGACGATTATCTATATGAAATACGGCATGCGCCAGGCGCTGCTCCTCGGCGTCGTCGTAGGCATTCTCATGGGCATTTTCATCGATCCCCTGACGGCGGTCGCCCAGCTTATTACCTTTGCCTCTGTTGGCCTGGCTATCGGCGCCGGATTCCGCTACGAGTGGGCGCCGGCCAAGATGCTGGCCTGCGTAGCGGCGGCCCTCATTGCCGCCACGGGCGTTCTTCTCGCACTTATGTATATCGTTCTCGACATCAATTTGCTGGCGGCGATTTACAGCGCCTTCGATACGGTCGTCGCCGATACGATCGCCCAGTATAAAACCAGCGGTATGTCCGATATCCAGCTGGCCGAGGCGCGGACGCAGCTGGAAGAAGTGCGGCGTCTTCTGCCGTCTATGCTTCCCATGTTTTTATGCCTGGCCATGGCGGTTATCGCCTATATCAACGTTAAGATTTCCCAGCTGGTGCTCGTCCGCTTAGGCTTTTCCATCAAGCCCTTTTTGCCGATTCGTTATTGGGAAATTTCGCGCAGTGTGATATACTTATATGTATTGGCATTGGTCATGAAATATTGGGGGACGACGCGGGATATCGAGTGGCTCAGCATCATCGGCGTCAACTTGAATCAAGTCGCCTTTTTCTTTATATGCATTCAGGGCCTGGCCTTCCTGTTTTATTTCCTCGACCGCCGCTTTCATATCAGCACGGGGTTGCAGGTGCTCATTATCATTTTGTTTTTTGTCATGCCCGTGTTTTCCTATGCGGCCTTCGCCGCCGGATTGATGGACATGCTTTTGAATTATCGCAAGAAACGCAATACGATGTGATGCCCAGGGGGAAGTCATATGCTGAAGGAAATGCTGTCAAGACGAAACGAGGAGCCCTTTTTCCTCATTACGGTCTTGCTGCTGATTATTATCGCCGTATATAATTGGGTCATAGCGCTGCTGGCGCTGATACTGATCGTCGGAGCCTATGTGCTGACGCGGAAAAATACGAACGAGCGCAACCGGGAAATCAGTCAGTTTTTCGACGCCGTCTCTCAAAGCGTCGACCAGGCGTCGACCTACGCCGTGCAGAACCTGCCCATCGGCATAGCCATTGTCGACATGCAGTCCAGCCTGTGCTGGGCCAACAGCGTGTTCCGCGACTGGATCGGCGATATCGACAACGACCAGAAGCTGGATCATATTATGCCCAATTTAAATATCGATAAATTTTGGGGAAAATTCGGCTATTTTTTCGAACATATCGATAAGCGGTATTACCGCGTCGTCTACAAGTATTTGCAGACGGAAGCGGCGGAAGACGACAACTACCTCATCTTGTATTTTGAAGATATTACGGACACGGAAACGCAGAAGATGAACTGCATTGCCTCCGTGCCGGTATTGTGCGATATTGAAATCGACAACATGGAAGAAGTCGCCAAGGGCATGACGTCGGTCCAGCAGACGACGCTGTGGACGAACGTCAATAACTGCCTGATCGACGAGTTGACGTCGCTGGGAGCCTTCGTCCGCTCGTACGGCAACGAAAAGTACTTCGCCTGCCTGAGCCGCGAAGCCCTCGACGAACTGAAGAAGGACAACTTTTCTTTTCTCGAAAAAATCCGCATGATCCATACGGTCAACCGCATTCCCGTTACGCTCAGCATGGGTGTGGCGGCCTGCCCGAAGGATGTCGTGACCCAGGGCATGGTCAACTTCAACGAGCTGGCCGACAAGGCCCAGGCCGGGCTGGATCTGGCCTTGGGACGGGGCGGCGACCAGGTCGTCGTATACGAAGAAGACGGCTCGCCTCATTTTTACGGCGGCAAGACCCGGTCTGTCGAAAAGAATACCCGCGTCCGGGCCCGCGTCGTCGCCCAGGCGATACGCGAACTCATCGACACGAGCGATCTCGTCCTGGTCATGGGGCATGAACGGGAAGATTACGACAGCATCGGCGCGGCCGTCGGCGTGGCCCACATGGCCCGCATCATCGGCAAGCCCGTCCACATCGTCATCAGCAAGCAGACCGACGCCATCCGCCGTCTGGAAACGCAGATACTCAACGTGCCGGCCTTTAAGGACTTGCTCATTTCGGCGGAAACGGCGGAAGAGCTGTGCAACAGCCAGACCCTGCTGTTCATCGTTGATACCCACCGGACGGACATGACCGTCGCGCCGGCCTTGATTGAACAGACGGAACGGCGCGTCGTCATCGACCATCACCGCCGCAGCTCCGACTTTATCAAGAAGCCTCTCCTGACGTATACGGAGCCGTCCAGCTCTTCGACGAGCGAACTCGTCACGGAGCTGCTCCAGTATTACCAGGAAGACGTAGAGCTGGAAAAAATCGAAGCGACGGCCTTGTACGCCGGCATTATCGTCGATACGAAAAACTTCGCCGTCCAGACCGGCGTCCGTACCTTTGACGCCGCGGCCTACCTGCGCCGCAGCGGCGCTGACCCGGAAATCGTGCGGGAGCTGTTCAGCTCCGATTTTACGACAGTCCGGGAAAAGGCGGCCATCTTGTCGGAGGCGCGCATCGTAGACGGCGTGGCCATGGCTTCCTGCCCGAAGGGGACGAAGAACACGACGATCGTAGCGGCGCAAATCGCCGATATGCTTATCAATATAGACAACGTAAACGCCAGCTTTACGTTCTGCGAGCTTCCTGACGGCAATATCGGCGTCAGCGCCCGCTCCAAGGGAGATATTAACGTACAGCTCGTCATGGAGGCCCTGGGCGGCGGCGGCCATCGCACCGTTGCCGGCGCGCAGCTCAAAGAGCGTACCGTAGAAGAAGCGCAGCAGGACGTCATGGCGGCCCTGCGGGACGTAATCAATAAAAATAAGGAGACTGAAAAAGAATGAAAGTAATATTATTGCAAGACGTAAAAAAATTGGGTAAAAAAGGCGAAATCATAGAAGTATCGGAAGGCTACGGCCGCAATTTCCTGCTGCCCCGCAAATTAGCTGCGCCGGGCACGTCGGAAAACATCAACGACGCGAAGCAGAAGCAGGCGGCGGCTAAGCATAAGGCCCAGGTAGCGTCCGATGAAGCCGTCGTGCTGGCCAGCCAGCTGAAGAAGGTAGAGCTGACGATTCCCGTAAAGGTCGGCGAAGGCGGAAAGGTATTCGGTGCGATTACGGGCAAAAATATCAGCGAAGCGGCGAAGGCTCAGTACGACGTCGACATCGACAAAAAGAAAGTCGAAATCAAGGACCCGATTAAATCGCTGGGAACGTACGACGTCGTCATCCGCGTGCATCCGACCATTACGAGCGTCATCAAGGTTCATGTCGTAGAAGGATAAGCTGCGGCAAAACTGTAAGGGGATACTATGAAAGAATTGCTTGATAAACTGTTACAGCGCCATAAGTATCTGGAACCGACGGCGGAGGAAGAGCTCCGCCGTCAGGTTAACGTGCTTTACGGCGCTTTTACTGGTCTTATAGGGGCGGAAAAGATGGTGCTCAGAGCCAGTAAATACGCCGCCCTGTCCTATGTCCATTCGGAAGACCCGCGGCAGCGGCTGGTCGGCCTGCAGCGCCTCGTATATGAAAACGCGTCGTACGACCGCATTCCGAAGGACGACGAGGTCATCGACGTATTGAACGAGCTGGAAATCGTACTGGCTGAAATGCTGGCCCGCCAGGCTGTGGAAGAGCGGCTGGAAAAGAAGATTTCCCAGCGGATGGAGGAAAAGCAGCAGGAATACGTGCAGGAAATCAAGATGCAGATTATCAAGGAAGAACTGCACGATGTAGAGACGCCGCAGACGAAGCGCAAGCTGGCCGAGCTGCAGAAGCTCGATACGATACAGCTGTCCGAATCGATTATGGAGCAAGTCCGTCCGAAAAAGCTCAGCGCCGTCGTCGGCCAGGAACGGGCCGTGGAAGCGATGCAGAGCAAGCTGGCTTCCGTGTATCCGCAGCATCTTCTGTTGTACGGACCTCCCGGCGTAGGCAAGACGACGGCGGCCCGCATCGTCCTGCAGGAGGCGAAAGGCCTTCCCTTTACGCCCTTCGGACCTGACGCGCCCTTTGTCGAAACGGACGGGACGACGTTGCGCTGGGATTCGCGCGATATGACCAATCCCCTCATCGGCTCGGTCCACGACCCCATTTATCAAGGCGCGCGCCGCGATTTGGCCGATACGGGGATTCCCGAGCCCAAGCCGGGTCTGGTGACGGAGGCCCATGGCGGCATCTTGTTCATCGACGAAATCGGCGAGATGGACCCCATGCTGCTGAATAAGCTGCTAAAGGTATTGGAAGATAAGCGGGTGAAGTTCGAGTCGGCCTATTATGACGAAGAAGACCCGAATGTGCCCCAATATATTAAAAAACTGTTCGCCGAAGGCGCGCCGGCCGATTTCATCCTCATCGGAGCGACGACGCGGAGCCCTTGGGAAATCAATCCGGCTATCCGCTCGCGCTGCGCCGAAATCTTTTTCGAGCCCCTCGTGCCGTCGGATATACAGACTATCGTAGAAAATGCGGCCAGGGAGCTGGGCGCGGTCTTGGAAGACGGTGCGGCGGCCCTTATCAGCACCTTTACGATCGAAGGGCGCAAGGCTGTCAATATCCTGGCTGACGCTTACGGCCTGGCCGTATATCGGGCCGGCCGCAAGGACGGCGTAGTCATTACGAAGGATCACATTCACCGCGTGTCCCAGATCAGCCGCCTTACGCCGTACGCCATGGAAAAGGCGAGCGACGTGCCGGCTGTGGGGAAAATATTCGGCCTCGGCGTTTCGGGGTATTTAGGCTCGGCGATCGAAATCGAAGCCGTAGCCTTTCCCGCCCGCGAGGCCGGCAAGGGCTATTACCGCTTCAACGATACGGCCGGTTCGATGGCCAAGGATTCCATGTTCAACGCCGCTGCCGTGGTGCGCAGCGTGACGGGCAAGGAATTGTCCGATTACGACGTCAATATCAACTTTGTCGGCGGCGGAAACATCGACGGCCCGTCGGCAGGCTGCGCGATTACGACGGCTCTCATCTCGGCGATTACGCAGACGCCGATCCGACAGGATGTGGCCGTTACGGGCGAAATTTCCGTGCGGGGGCAGGTAAAGCCCGTCGGCGGCGTATTTGAAAAGGCCTACGGCGCCTGCCAGGCCGGCATGAAGGCCATCGTCATTCCTAAGGACAATGGGCAGGATATTCCGGAACATCATCTGGATTTGGATATACGCTGCGCCGAAACGATTCAGGATGTGTTGGACATTATGTTTGTAAAGTAGGAGTGTGCATATACTATGGAGCAGCGGATTCCGCCGCAGAACGTAGAAGCGGAGCAGGCCGTGCTCGGCGCGATGATGCTGGAGCACAACGCCGTCGTAGCCGCTATGGAAAAGCTGCGGCCCGGCGATTTTTACAGGGAAGTGCACCGGACGATTTTCGAAGCCATGGAGCACCTGCATCACGACAACAAGGAAGTCGACGTCATTACCCTGCCGGAAGAACTGCGGCGCATGAAAAAGCTCGACGACGTCGGTGGTCTGGAGTACATCCTCAGCCTGCCGAACCTGGTCGCGACGGCCGCTAATATCGAATATCACGCCAATATCGTGGCGGAAAAGGCCCTGGCCCGCAATATTATTACGACGTGCACCGAATTGACCTCGGAGGCTTACGACGGCGAGAAAGAGCCGGAGGATTTGCTGGACGACGCCGAACGGCGTATCCTGCAGATTTCCGAGAGCAAGCGGCGGGGAGACTTCGCGCCTGTCGGCGTCGTCGTCGAAGAAACGCTGGACAAGATTACCAAGCTGTATGAAAATAAAGCGGGCATTACGGGCTTGCCTACGGGATTTCGCGATTTAGACCGCCTGACGTCGGGGCTGCAGCCGTCGGATTTAATCCTCGTCGCGGCTCGTCCGAGTATGGGGAAGACGGCCTTTACCCTGAATATCGCGCAGAACGTAGGCGTAAAGCAGCATAAGACCGTGGCCTTCTTTTCCCTGGAAATGTCTCAGGAGCAGCTCGTACAGCGTCTGCTGTGCCAAATCGCCCATATCGATTCGCAGAAGCTGCGCACGGGCCAGCTCAACAGCGACGACGAATGGACGAAGCTGACCGACGCCTGCGATAAATTGTATCAGGCGCCTATTTACATCGACGATACGCCGGGTATTTCCGTAACGGAGATGCGCTCCAAGGCCCGCCGTCTCAAGGCGGAGCACGGCCTGGATTTGATCATCGTCGACTACCTGCAGCTCATGCAGGGGCGCAGCTCCGAAAGCCGACAGCAGGAAATCTCCGAAATTTCCCGTTCGCTGAAGGCCCTGGCCCGGGAGCTCAAAGTGCCCCTCATCGCTCTGTCGCAGCTCAGCCGAAGCGTAGAAAGCCGGCAGGATAAGCGGCCGATGCTGAGCGACCTGCGCGAATCGGGCGCGCTGGAACAGGACGCCGATATCGTGTCGTTCTTATATCGCGAAGATTATTATGATAAGGAAACGGAAAATCAGCACATTACAGAAATCATACTGGCCAAGCACCGCAACGGCCCCGTCGGTTCTGTAAAGCTGTATTTCAAGGGCGAGTATACCTTATTCTTGAATTTGGATACGACCCATGAAGACCGTTTGTAATGCGTAAGGGATAGAGAGCCGTCGCTCTTGCGTCCCTTATTTTTGTATAGAGGAGGCCCTATGGAAAAGCAGAAAAAGATCCGCATTGCCGGCGTCGTTGCGGCAGTGCTGTTTATTGTCGTTGCCGCAGCCGGGTCCCTGTCCCGCTCGGACAGCGTGCGGAAGCTGTATCAGGAGCCGCGCGTAGCGGTTATCCGCGTCAATGGCCCGATTGTCGGCGGCGACGACGCCGACATGGCTTGGGGAAGCCCGTCTTCGACGACGTCGGGCGCGCTGATGCGCCAGTTCCGCAAGGCCAGGCAGGACGACAGCGTACAAGCTGTGCTGCTGCGCGTCAACAGCCCCGGCGGCAGCGCGGCGGCGACGCAGGAAGCGGCGGCAGAGCTACAGAAGCTGAAGGATTCGGGCAAGCCCGTCGTCGTATCCATGGGCGATACGGCTGCGTCGGGGGCTTACTGGCTGGCGGCCTATGGAGATAAAATATACGCCAATCCTTCGACGATTACGGGAAGCATTGGCGTGTATATGTCGTATTATGATGTGCAGGGCCTGAGCGAAAAGCTGGGCGTACGAGAAGAAAAAATCAAATCGGGGCCCCATAAAGATATTTTCTCACCCTTCCGTCCGATGACTGAGGAAGAACGGAGGCTGACCCAGAATATGGTCGACGATATGTACGAACAGTTTGTCGCCGTCGTGGCCGAGCAGCGCCATATGGACGGCGAAACGGTGCGTTCCCTGGCCGACGGCCGGGTGTTTACAGGCGTGCAGGCAAAGGAGGCGGGCCTCGTCGACGAGCTGGGGAATTACTACGACGCCTTGGGCTATGCCGGGACGCTGATCCACGCCGATCCGGACAAGGTGGCGACGGTGACGTACGACGACGCCTTCTCCTGGGATCAGCTGCTGTCCGGCCGGATAGCGGCGCCTTCTCTGGCCGAAGGGCTGTATGAAGCCGGGCAGAGGATTCCCTTCCCCCTCATGATATGGAAAGGAGGGCGGCAGCAATGAGATATTACATTGAAGAAGCCTTAGCATTGGCCTACGGCATCGTCGTATCGCCTAAAGAAACGCTGGCCGTCATCGTGCCGGAGCAGCGCCTTCGCGAAGGAATCGTCATCTGGTCCCTTTCCGTGATGCTTTCTGTCGTGTCCGTATGGGTGCAGTGGCAGGATACGGCAGTATGGACGGCCATAGCCATGTACGGCGGAGCGGCCTTCTGTTTTGCCGCGCGCATCTTGCTGTATCATGGAGCCGCCCGCCTTCTCGGGCGAAACGGGTCTATGAAAAGCCTGGCGGCGGCCCTCTGCTTCACGGAACTCCCCCTCAACCTGGCGACCTTAGCCGGCAGCTTCGTATTCGTCGCGCCGGAGCTGCTGGTGCAGGCCGTGTCGCTGGCGGCAGGGGTCTGGGCTTTGGTATTGGACGTATGGGCCGTCAAAGAAACGTACGCCATGGGAACGGGACGAAGTATTGCCGTCTTGCTGCTGCCCCTGGCCGCCGTGGCCGTCTTGGCTGTCGTCGTCTTGTTATACGTCGTCTTTGCCGTCGTTTCGATTTTCAGCTGACGCGGCGGCCGGGTTAGCCGCGTATTCCAGATTGCGGAGCAGCACCTTTTTGCCGCGCCAGGCGAAGGCACGGTCGCCGAAGGCCTGTTGGAACTGTTTGTTGGACAGCGACTCGATATCCGAAGGGCAGAGCTGTGACAGGCGGCTCCGATAAAATTCCGGAAGGGGCGTTGCCTTGGCGCCGGCGTTGTGGGGACACGATTCCTGACATACGTCGCAGCCGAAGATGAGCGGCGTTTTTTCCATACATTGTATTTCAGGCAGCATAAAGCTGCCTTTTTTTTGCGTAATATACGATTTGCAGCGGCTGTAATCGTAAGCGCCGCCGGAAAAACATTGTCCCGGACAGGCTGACTGACAAGCGCCGCAGTGGGAGCATTCCTGTTGCAGGGGCTGGTCCGGCGCGAAGGGCAGGGACGTGAGGACGCTGCCGATAAAGACGTAGGAGCCGTACGTATCGTTGATGAGGCAGCGATTGTCTCCGAAAAAGCCCAGGCCGGCCTGATAGGCCAGCCAGCGGTCCGACAGCGGGGACGTATCGACGACACAGCGCTGCTCGCTGCCGGGATATTGCCGCTGCAGATACGCGGCGATTTGCTCTAAATACGCGCGGACGACGGCGTGATAGTCTGCGCTCCGGCAATAGAGGGATAGATTGGCCTGTTCTGTCTGGGCCGTGTAATACGGAACTAAGACGACGATGACGGAACGGCACGACGGGAGAATGCGGCGCGGCTCGTATCGTTCGTCTCCTACGCCGGCGGCCAGCGGGCACGGCGGTTCTTCGGCATAGGGCGGCCGGGGCAAATCGGCTGGGGCGACGCCGGCGCAGTCCAGGCCGAGGGCAGCGGCAAACCGTTTCATATCTGTGCTGTCTATCATATAGAAGTATCCTCCAAAAAATTTGAATTTATCTCTTGCTTTTTTCTATAGAGTATAGTATACTATCCAAGTCAGCAGTTTTAAAGACTTCTTTAAAAGAAATGCTTTTGAAGAGAGTAAAAAAACTTCTGAAAAATGTCTTGACAGAATCGAGATTATCAAGTATAATCAATTACGTTCTGTGAGACAGGACACGCCGACATAGCTCAATTGGCAGAGCAACTGACTTGTAATCAGTAGGTTGTAGGTTCAAGTCCTATTGTCGGCTCCAGGTATGGTGGGGTTCCCGAGTGGCTAAAGGGAGCAGACTGTAAATCTGCCGGCGACTGCCTTCGAAGGTTCGAATCCTTCCCCCACCACCATATCATCGCGGGGTGGAGCAGTTGGTAGCTCGTCGGGCTCATAACCCGAAGGTCGTAGGTTCAAGTCCTGCCCCCGCTACCAAATTTTTGCTGCAAGGCAGTAAAGAAAAACTGTATATGTGCTTTGAACGGTGTAAGCTGTTGTAGCTCAGTCGGTAGAGCGTATCCTTGGTAAGGATAAGGTCACCGGTTCAATCCCGGTCAATAGCTCCAAACATGGCGGCTTAGCTCAGTTGGCTAGAGCATGCGGTTCATACCCGCAGTGTCCAGAGTTCGAATCTCCGAGCCGCCACCACATTTATAACCTCGTTTTACGAGGTTATTTCTATATGCAATACTATTTTTTTCTGAAAACAGAGCAAAAATAGGTATTGTGTGATAGAATACAATATAGATGGTAAATTTTTTCCTAAAGGAGGAAATCAGTAAAATGGCAAAAGAACATTACGAAAGAACCAAACCCCATGTTAACATCGGTACGATTGGTCACGTTGACCATGGCAAAACGACGTTGACGGCTGCTATTACGAAAGTATTGTCCGAAAAAGGCTATGCTAAATTCGAAGACTATGCTGATATCGATAAGGCTCCGGAAGAACGCGAACGCGGCATTACGATCAACACGGCTCACGTTGAATATGAAACGGACAACCGTCACTATGCTCACGTTGACTGCCCGGGCCACGCCGACTATGTTAAGAACATGATCACCGGCGCT
>NZ_JAOQKD010000003.1:0-66071 GCF_025567065.1 Megasphaera stantonii | reverse complement strand
CGAAGAAGCAAAACAGTCTATCCTCAAACTGATGGACGAAGTAGACGCATACATCCCGACGCCGGATCGTCCGACGGACAAACCGTTCCTGATGCCTGTTGAAGACGTATTCACGATTACAGGCCGCGGCACCGTAGCAACGGGCCGTGTAGAACGCGGTACGGTTAAAGTAGGCGACGCAGTCGAAATCGTAGGCTTGTCCGACGAACCGAAACAGACCGTCGTAACGGGCGTAGAAATGTTCCGTAAGCTCCTCGACCTGGCAGAAGCCGGCGACAACATCGGCGCGCTGCTCCGCGGCATTGACCGTAAGGAAATCGAACGCGGCCAGGTATTGGCAAAACCGGGTTCGATTCATCCGCACACGACGTTCAAAGCGCAGGTATACGTTTTGACGAAGGACGAAGGCGGCCGTCATACGCCGTTCTTCAACGGCTACCGTCCGCAGTTCTACTTCCGCACGACGGACGTAACGGGCGTTATCAAACTGCCGGAAGGCACGGAAATGTGCATGCCTGGCGATAACGTAAAGATGGACGTAGAACTGATTACGCCGATTGCTATTGAACCGGGCCTCCGCTTCGCTATCCGCGAAGGCGGCCGTACAGTAGGCGCAGGCGTCGTATCCGAAATCGAAGCGTAATTCGCTGTAAGGTTACGAGCTGAATTAAGATATAGAAAGAGTTGCAAGCATTCTGATAGTTCCCATAGGTACATTTTTTGAATCGGGTGAATTGTCGGGCACAGAAGCGGACGGCAGAAGCCGTCCGCTTCTGTGTTTTTATGCCAATAACCGCATGATTGCTTCTTTTTCTGTAATTGTTTGGTGGGTGAGTTTTGCAAGCGGGTGCAGTTTATGTACGGCGGAAAACTGGAGAAGATCCGCTTTAAATACATCGGCTCATCCATCGAGGCTGTGCTGAACAGGTTGCCCACGGTGGAAATTATCTCGCAGGATGAAGGTGGTTGGATTGTGGAGGCAGAGGTGTTTGGGAAGGGGGGTGATATGTGGCTGAGAGGTCAAGGTAAATTAATTGTTCTTCAATGACGCGTGAAATCTGTTGTACCAATAGAAACCAATTGGGAATATAATTTATGGAGGCAGATTATGGGGG
Organism: Megasphaera stantonii; assembly: GCF_025567065.1. NCBI lineage: Bacteria > Bacillati > Bacillota > Negativicutes > Veillonellales > Veillonellaceae > Megasphaera > Megasphaera stantonii. Next base: position 64,956 of record NZ_JAOQKD010000003.1, on the reverse strand, counting down.
AATATGTAAAAGACAAAAAGGACATGAAATTTCAGAGCCAAGATGCTCTTAAAAGAGTTCAGTCAGTAATCGATGATGCAGATAAAGCATTAAACGACAAATCCAGAAAGATGAAAGATTCTCCTATTGGAGAAGCACTTGCAGGAGCAGTTGGTGTTGGTGTTGGAGCTGGTATCGGTTTTGCAGGATTGTATCTTGGTGGTACTGTAGCTGGGTTAAGCGCCGCAGGGATAACAAGTGGATTAGCTGCAGCTGGTGCGTTAATTGGTGGCGGAATGGTAGCCGGTATAGCGGTGTTAGCAGCTCCTGCCGTTGTTCTTGGTGGAGCTGGAGTGGGCATAGCATCCCATGTTAAGAATAAAAGATTGAGAGAAGCTAAAGAGCTGATTTACAAAAATGCTATTGCAAAACAGACAGCTATCTTAAAAGCTCTTAAAGATGAACGAGATGCTGATAAGGAGAGAATCGACTATTTGAATAGTTTGAATATTCTTTTGCAGGCTGCAATTAACGACTTGAAGCATGATTTAGGTATCACATAACAAGGGGGACATTATGAGTAGATTCAAATATTCCAGCGATGAGTTGGATATGAATAAGGTACTCAAGATGAATCAAGATGTATCCCAATCTATGTTGACTGACCAACAGATATCTCAGACAAGAAATAATGCTGATATCAACATTGAAGCATCTTTGACATTGTTGCGCTCTTTGGGCAAAGAGAGAGAAATTTTAAATCTTTCTGCGGATATTGCGTCTAAAGGAAGGGATAGGCATTTAGAGCATCGTCCGGTTTTGGAATCTTGGGAAGAAATTGTCGATCAAGCCAATCTCCACGAACCGACCGAAGTGGTTTTGGAAGATATTATGACCGAAGATGAGATTCAAAGTGCTTTTGCAGAGCTTGACTCTATAGAAGAACAGTTTTCTAAAAAAACAGGAATTATAAATAAAACTGACTTGTCATTCCTTGCGATTGCAACGGCCTTGCAAGTGGTAAAATCTCTTGTTTTCCCATATGTTGCAGATAAATTTGACTACGGAAAAAGTTTTGACCCATCAGAAAGATTGGATCATAATGATAGATCCATCGAAAAGGCTCATAAGGAAGCGAACGACAAGTTTCGTGACAAACGTATTGAAAAACATGGAACAGGGCATTGGATTAATATTCTTTATCAGACGGTTCCCTATGATATCACAAAAGGGGCGAAAGATTTAGGAATAAACATGGGCGGTAAATACCACCGAATGTACACCCTGGGACACGATCCGATTTTAGGTTGGATTTTCGGGACAGCAAATATTTTGACGGATTGCATTACATTTAACAACTTCCATACAAATAGAATTTCAAGAATTGATCCTGTAACAGGAACTAAGAAGATGGTAATTACATCGGAAGTTGTTTTTCTTGGAAAAATGTTTAGTGAATGTTACGAAGAAGTGAGAGCAGATCCATTAAATCTCCCGGCAGCACTCTTTGCTCAAGCACAGCATTTAAAATCTGACGAGTTTACAAAGTTGGGACTGCCTGTGCCAATCTTATCAAGCATTAACGAGGATTTTGCAAGTAAACTGTATAGCGAAAACTACGATGCGCTGTGTTTTGCGAGAGATGTAAAGATTGTCGGAACTTCTTTTGTAATATCCAAGCTGTTTGATATGATTATTTCTTTACTGCATGGTTTGTTTAGAAAAGACGGGGAAGATAAAAATTTCTACGAAGTAAGAAGCCGCAAAATCTTGTTGATTTCTAATGCAATTGCTTCATCAAGTAGCGTAATTAATGCTGCGATTACGAGTAATCCTAAGAATCTGGATATCGGCAGTTTACTTAATACTATGACACATTTGTTTACTGATATTAGGTTCATTTTGAAAATCAAGCAGGAGTTTATCGAAAACGAGATTGCGGAAAGAGTTCAAAAAGAGATTTCAGTGGTTGATGCGTTGTATAAAATAATTTAATTGATACAGTGAAAGAAAACAGTTCCTTAGAACTATATACAGCAGCCCGTGGTAGAAAATTTACTATCTTGCGAGCGCCAATTGGCCCTACCCAATAAAAAATTAGGGCCTGTGACGCCCCACAAGCCCTAATTACTTCTATACACGGCGTTAAGTCCCATAGGTTCATACTGTGTACCTATGGGGCTCAAGCATTGGCTTGCGGCTCTTTTTTAAATATCTTGCAAAAATTTATGCAATATACTTGCATATTATTCCAAATGGGTGTATACTAACACCCGTAGACAAGAATAGCAGTTACAGTATGTATGTTGCATAGAGGAGGAAGTTATCATGAGTGAAATCAAAAAAATTGTCTTAGCCTATTCCGGTGGTTTGGATACGTCCGTTATTATTCCCTGGCTGAAAGAAAATTATTCCGGCGCGGAAGTCATCGCGGCCTGCGCCGACGTAGGGCAGCCCGACGACTTTGAAGCTATTGAAAAGAAAGCTTACGCTTCCGGCGCTTCCAATGTATACATCATGGATATTAAAAAGGAATTCCTGGAAGAATATGTTTGGCCGACAGTAAAAGCCGGCGCCGTATATGAAGGCAAATATCTGTTAGGTACGTCCTTCGCCCGGCCTCTCATTTCCAAGAAGCTCGTCGAAATCGCCAAGCAGGAAGGCGCCGACGCCATCGCTCACGGCGCGACCGGCAAGGGCAACGACCAGGTTCGGTTCGAATTGACCGTAAAGGCCCTTGCTCCGGAAATAAAGCTCATCGCTCCCTGGAGAATGTGGGATATGAAATCCCGTGAAGACGAATTGGTTTACGCTGAAAAACACGGCGTGCCCATCGATTATAAATCGGAAGAAAATCCCTATCCCTATAGCATGGACTGGAACATCTGGCATCTGAGCCACGAAGGCGACGATTTGGAAAATCCGGCCAATGCGCCGAAGGATATGGTATACATGGTCACGACGCCGCCGGAAAAAGCTCCCGACGTTCCCGAATACGTTACGATTGATTTCGAACAGGGCATTCCTGTCGCCGTCAACGGCCAGAAGATGGGCGCCGTCGAACTCTTGACGGAACTCAACGCAATCGGCGCGAAAAACGGCGTCGGCATCGTCGATATCGTAGAAAACAGACTGGTCGGCATGAAGAGCCGCGGCATTTATGAAAACCCCGGCGGAGCGATTATCATGTACGCGCACAGAGAATTGGAATACCTCTGCCTCGACCGCGATACGTTCCATTATAAAGAACTCGTGGCCAACAAATATGCCGAACTCGTATACGACGGCAAATGGTTCTCGCCGCTGCGGGAAGCGCTGGACGCCTTCGTCAACGAAACGCAGGAAACCGTTACAGGCACGGTTAAATTGAAACTTTATAAGGGCAATATCATGAGCGCCGGCTCTACGTCGCCGTATTCCCTGTACAGCGAAGAATACGTCACCTTCGGCGAAGACGACGTATACGACCAGACCGATGCGGAAGGCTTCATCAACCTCTTCGGCCTGCCGCTCAAGATGCGAGCCCTCATGAAGCAGCACGCAGAAAAAGCAGGAAAATAAGGAGAGACTAGTACTATGAAATTATGGGGCGGCCGGTTTACGAAGGCCACGGATAAAAGCGTAGAAGAGTTTAACGCCTCCATCCAGTTTGACTGCCGCATGTATGCGGAAGATATTTGCGGCAGCATCGCCCATGCGACGATGCTGGAACGGCAGGGCATTATTTCTTCGGCAGATAAGGATGCCATCGTAGCCGGGCTGAAAGCCATCTACGAGCAAATTGAACAAGGTGAATTTGAATTTTCCGTCGAGCTGGAAGATATTCATATGAATATCGAAAAGCGCCTGACCGACGCCATCGGCGAAGCAGGCAAACGGCTTCATACGGGCCGGAGCCGCAACGACCAGGTAGCGCTGGACACGCATATGTACGCGCGCCGGGAAATCGCCGCGATTGCGAAATTGATTATCCAGCTGCAGAAATCCATCGTCAAAGCGGCGGAGAAGTACGGCGACGTCATCATGCCGGGCTATACCCATCTGCAGCGGGCCCAGCCCATCTTGTTCAGTCATCACCTGATGGCCTATTTCTCCATGCTGTCCCGTGATTTTGCTCATTTGAAATACGCTTGGGATATGGCCGATATGATGCCTCTCGGCGCAGGCGCGCTGGCCGGCACGACGTATCCCCTGGATCAGCCCTTCGTGGCCCGTATGCTCCATTTTGGCAAGATTTACGACAACAGCCTCGATGCCGTCAGCGACCGGGACTACATCATCGCCTTTCTGGAATTTGCGGCCCAGCTCATGATGCATTTGAGCCGGCTGTCGGAGGAATTCATCCTCTGGTCGTCGTCGGAATTCAAGTTCATTGAATTGGACGATTCCCACTGCACTGGTTCCTCCATTATGCCGCAGAAGAAGAACCCCGATATCTGCGAGCTCGTCCGCGGCAAGACGGGCCGGTTCTACGGCCATCTCATGGGTGTGCTGACGATGATGAAGGGGATTCCCATGGCCTACGACAAGGACATGCAGGAAGATAAGGAAGGCTTGTTTGACGCCGTCGACAACCTGAAATTTGCCCTTACGATTTACGCCGCCATGATCGACAAGATGACGGTCAACGGGCAGCATATGCGCGACGTATTGGAAAGCGATTTTTCCAATGCGACGGATATGGCCGACTATTTGGCCAAAAAGGGACTGCCCTTCCGCGAAGCCCACGCCGTCGTCGGCAAGGCCGTTCATTACTGCATCGAGCAGGGGAAGGTGCTGCAGCAGCTCACGCTGGACGAACTGCAGTCCATGAGCCCCCTCTTTGCCGAAGACATTCACCACTTCTTGGACATCGAAACGTGCGTAAACCAGCGCAATACGTATAACGGCACGTCTCCGGCCTCGGTAAAGCGCCAGTGCGAAGCCGGCCGCGGAGCCATCGCTTCCGAAACGGAAACAGCCGCGCTGTGGAACGATACGGTAGCTTCGGTGTACGAGTTGTTGAAATAATAAAACAAGATATGACAAAAGGCCATCGCTTGGTGCGGTGGCCTTTTTGCTGTGCGGTGAATCTTAGTTGTCTTTTTGTTCTGTTTTCTGGACATATACGACGCGCTGCGGGTAAGGGATTTCGATGCCGTTGGCGTCGAAGGCGTCTTTTACGGCCGACATGATGTCGTACGTCGTGGGGATGACGTCCTGGCGGCGTACCTTGGGATAGGCGGCGATGCGGACGGAGTTGTCGGCGAATTCTTTAATGCCGATTTCCAATGTGTCGTTGTTGAGAATGCGCGAGTCTCTGGCAAATATATCCTTCAGGACGGCGATGGCCTTGTGATGGTCGTTATTGTAGCTGATGTCGAAGAGGAAGGGAATAAACCGTTCGTCCAAATAGGAGCTGTTCGTGACCTGGGAAGAGGTGATGAGCGAGTTGGGGATGAATACGGTTTTGTTGTCCTTGGTGATAATGGCCGTATTCAGCACCTGAATCGCCTTGATGCTTCCTTCGACGCCGCTGATACTGACCCAGTCCCCGGACTTAAAGGGCTTAAAAATGAGGATGAGCAGGCCTGAGGCGAAGTTTGACAGGTTGTTCTGCAGGGCCAGGCCTACGGCTAAGCCGAAGGCGCCGAAGACGGCGATAAAGGATGTCGTCGGTACGCCGAGCTTGTTGACGGCGGACAGGACGACGAGGGCCATGACGGCGTAATAAATGATCTGGCTGACGAAGGTGATGACGGTGTGGTCGTAGTTGGCGTGGGTCATCATGCGCACGGCGATGTTTTTCAGCAGCTTGGCAATATACCGGCCAATGATGAAGATGACGATAGCAAATAGAATGTCCGGCCCGCGGTCAATTAGCAGATTTGTAATGCGGTCCAGCATAGTCACGCCCTGGGCGACCTGTTCCTTTACGTCTTGGGCGACGGCAGCCGTCGCGGTAGCAGTAGATGTATTCATAGTCTGATCCTTTCTTAAAACAAAAGTCCCTTGACGGCGCCGCAGTACGCCGTTACGGTTCATTATACAGGATTCGCCTGATTTTTGTAATCCCATGGGGGTATATATCATACAAAAATAGGCAAGTACGAGTGAGATGCCTGTCTATGTCAAGATATCATTTGCGTATGACCGCTAGTATCTGGTATACTGTATATGTGTAAAATTAATATTATATCTAATAATGGCGATAATGTAAATGTCTTTTTTGATTTTTTTGGAGGTATAGCCATGGACGGAGCGGAACGGTTTGTAGGATGCATGTTGGGCGGCGCGGCAGGCGATGCATTAGGGTATCTCATCGAATATGTCGATTTGAAGACGATTCATAAGAAATACGGCCCCTATGGGCTGCGGACCGTATTGAAATTGGAAGCGAACGGCAAGCGGGGCATCATTTCCGACGATACGCAGCTGGCCTTGTTTACGGCCGACGGATTGCTCTGGGCCAAGTACGACGGCCTTGCGCCGGAGGAAGGGCTGTACCGGTCTTACATGCGCTGGTATTATACCCAGACCGAGCGGATTATCCGGCCCGAGCATGCACGGTGGATGAAAAAGCAGGCCCATGAAGAATCGTTGGGATACGACCTCATGGGCGAACCGCTGCTGTTTGCCCGCCGGGCCCCCGGCAAGGCCTGCCTGATTGCCCTGGCGTCGGGGCTGCGCTTTACGAAGGAGAAAAAAGCCAATGCCTGCAAGAGCAGCGCCGCCCTGCGGACCGGGCCCGTCGGCTTGTTTTATGCCGGCGACGCCGACGCGGCCTTTGCCGTGGGCTGCCGGGCGGCGTTGCTGACGCACGGCGGCGCGACGGCTTATTTAGCGGCGGGAACGTTCAGCGCCGTCATTTCGCTGCTGGCCGCCGGAAAGACGCTGGGGCAGGCCGTTGTTGGCGCTTTCGAGCGGCTGCAGCAGGAAGAGGGCGGCGTCGAACTATGGAAGACCTTGCAGGCAGCCGTCGACGAAGCTATGAGCGACAGAAACCCCGTGCGGTCCATGAAGAAGCTCGGCCTGGGCTGGAATGCCGACGAAGCGCTGGCCTTGTCCTTATACTGCGTCATGAAGACGACCTCCCTGAAGGACGCCGTCATCATGGCCTGCAATCAGGACGGCGACAGCGATACGTGCGGCGCCGTCAGCGGCAGCATCGCCGGCGCGTTGTACGGCGCGAAAGACGTGCCTAAGAACTGGCTGACCCACATGGAATGCCTGGATCTCCTGCAAGGGCTGGCGAAGGGATTATACGAACAGGGCCTCGGCTCTGCAGCGGCAGAACCTGAAGAAACGGACGAGTAAACGTACATATTGACATCCTTCCCAATGTACGTATAATGAAACGTAAGACTGCGCCGACGCAACAACCATTGCATTGGCGGGAACTGCACGCTGTTGGCAGGAAGGAGCGGAACGTATGATAGAATCAATTGACCGGGCGCTGGCAATCCTTCAACTCTTTTTACAGGAAGAAGCGCCTCTGAGCCTTACGCAGATCAGCAAGAAGATGGGAATGCACAAGAGCACCGTGAGCCGGACCCTGGATACGCTGGAGGGGCGGGACTTCGTGCGCCGCGACGGCGAAACGGGTCTGTATTGGCTGGGCCTTCAGGTGTACTCCCTGGGCATGCTGTTCCGCGAAAAGGAATCCTTTCAAAAGGTCGCCTACCCCTATGCGAAGGCCCTGGCGCTTCAATGCAAGGAAAGCGTCCACATGACGACCTTCGTCCAGTCCGACGCGCCGTATCCGCAGCACGTCATCCTGGAAAAGATCAAATCGCCGCAGACCGTCGACATGGCTCCGCCTATCGGCGCGATCCGGCCCAGTTACTGCGCGGCGTCGGGAAAATGCCTGCTGGCCTTTTCCGAATCATACTGCCGCCGGTACGCAGGATGCAAGCTGAAGAAGTTTACGGAGTATACGATTACCGACTGGGACGAGCTGCTGAAGGAGCTGGAAGCCATTCGGCGCAACGGCTACGCCATTGAGCGGGAAGAAGTCGAACTGGGCATGACCTGCATTGCCGCGCCTATTTTTTCAAATCACGAAATCATAGCCGCCATCAGCGTGTCTGGCCCGGTATCCCGCGTGACGGAAGACATGCAGGAGCAGATTATTCAGGCCGTCAAGAAGACGGCCGCTGAGATTACCCAGGCCCTGCACTAATATGTGTTATGTGAATTATTTGCTATACGATGTATGCCATAAAAGAATACGCAATATGTATTGGACGAAATGAAATTTTATGGTAGAATGGGGTGTGGATAAGGGGGCAGCCGCGCCAGTGTGTCTGTTTTGAGCCGTATGAAAATCTTTTTATTCTTACGGCGGCAAAGCGGTGTGGGAGCATATTGACGGCGACTGCTCAAGAGTTGAGGCGAAAGAGACATGAACAGCATGATACATGAAGCAGCGGAGCCGGCAGTTCGCGTCAGGCATCCGTATAAGACAAGAGAAGGCGGGGCGACGGTGACGGTATTTGTGCCGTATAACTGCCGCAATCACTGCCCGTTCTGCATTAATAAAGAAGAATATTCCGATATGACGGGGTTTTCGGCGGAAAAAATCTGTGAAAGCATTGCCCGCATGGACGCTATCACGCCGTACTGCGATTTTGTGTTTACCGGGGGCGAGCCCTTCGCAGACCTGGATTCGCTGCAGCATATGCTCGACTGCATTCCCCGTACGCACAAGGTGTATATCAATACGACGCTGCCCGTGTCGGACTTTCAGACCGAAGACGATATCATCGCCTTTACGCAGCGCAATAAGGACAAGATTACCTGCATCAACGTGTCGCGCCACATGCAGCACTATGTCGTAGAATCGAACGACGAATTGCTGGGGCGCCTGGCCGTGCCGTTCCGAATCAACTGCGTGCTGTATAAAAACTATCCGGCCCGCGATTTAATCCCCTATTTGGAACGATTCCATGCCATTCCCGGCGCGTCAATCCAATTCCGTTTCGACTATACGGAAACGACGCCGGAAAACCTGTACGACGAAAAGAACGATAAGATCCTTCACGATTTGAAGTACATCGCCCGCTATACGGGGCTGGACGGCTGCCGTATGCGCTGCGGCTTCCATTTCGATTACAAGGGGATGGAGCTGACCTATCACAAGACCCTTCCGTACAGCACCATTGTGGAACGGGATGAAAAAGACGGCGTGACCTACGATATCCTGTACGATATCCTGATCAAGCAGAACGGCGACATCCACTCCGATTGGGACGGCACGATGATGGACGTAGACGCGTACCGCCGCGTCGTGTTCGAGCCGTACGATTTGAAGTGGCTCTATCGGGAAGAACGGCGGCGCGCGCCGTTTCTGAAATCAGCCTGCGCGGCTATATAATTTCATAAAAAACTGGGAGATCCGGCAGAGGCGAATCGCTTTGCCGGACTTTTTTTGCATGGGCATTTTGGTTTTATGCGTGCAGAAAATATGATACAATAATTGAAAATGTAACTTCAGGGTGCACAGTAGAAGGGAGGAGTCGCCGTGGCGCTGACTGTCTTGTTTGGCAAGGGCCGAAGCGGAAAAACGGAATATTGCTTTTCGCAGATGAAGGCCGAAGCGGCCCAGGGCCGCCGCACGCTGCTCATCGTGCCCGATCAGGCGTCGTATAACGCGGAGCGGCGGTTTGCCGAGTCGCTGCCGGAAAAGGGCTTTATGGGGACGCAGATCGTCGGGTTTTCGCGGCTGGCCTACCGCGTGTTTCAGGAAAAGGGCAAGGACTGCGCCTTCGTATCGGAATTGGCGCAGAAGCTCATCTTGCAGCGGCTGCTGCGGCGGCACGCAGACGAGTTTACGGTGCTGCAGACGGCGGCGCGGCAGGATAATTTCGTAGAAACGGCCGGCCGGTTTATCGGCGAGTGCCGTTCCTTCTGCATTGGCCCTGACATGCTGCGCCATGCCGCGTCCCTGCTGGGCAGCCAGACCTTGAGCCGCAAGCTCATGGATATTGCGCTGCTGTATCATGGATATACGGCCTATTTAGAGGAACGGTTCGGCAGCGCCGACGATACGATGACCGTACTGGCAAGGGAAATTCCTTCGTATTCCTTTTTGCAGGGCGCTCACGTATGGGTTGACGGATTCCAGTGGTTTACGCCGCGGCAGCTGGAAGTGCTGCAGGCCATCGAACAGACGGCGGCGCAGGTGACGATTACCCTGACGATGGACCCGGACCGCGTCGAGGCGCAGCGTCGGGAAACAGCCCTGTTCCATCGGCCCTATGCCGTGTATCGGGAGCTGCGCCGCATATTCCCGCACCTGGAGGTACGGCGCGTCGCCGGGACTGACGAAGGGGGCCTGGCTGTATTTTTGAATGAATTTTTCCGTCCCGTGCCGCCGGCCCAGGCTGAGGCCGTAAAGGGATTGACCCTGACGGAATGCGGAAACAGGATACTGGAGCTCGACGCGGCGGCCCGCCGCATTCAGGCCTTGTGCCGCCGGGGATACCGCTACCGCGACTTTCTTATTTTAGCGCGGACCGGCGAGGCGTATTATCATATTGCCGAAGAGATATTCGCCAAATACGGCATTCCTTTTTTCAGCGATTACCGGCGCCCTATGACGTCCCATCCTGCGGCGGAGGCTATTTCCTCCCTGCTGGACGTGTTTACGTCCCGATGGGCTCACGAGCCGTTGTTTCAGCTGCTGAAGACGGACTTGTTCCCTATCAGCCGGCGCGATGCCGACGATTTGGAAAACTATTGCCTGGCTTACGGCATCCGGGGCTATCACTGGCTGGCCGGCGAAGACTGGCAGTACGGAAGAAGCCGCTATATCGAGGAAGGCCATGGTGTAGACGAAGGCGAAGAAGAAACGATACGGCATGTCAATGGCATCCGCCGCACCGTATGGGACGCCCTGCGGCCGTGCTGGGAAGAGGCGCAGGAAGATCATTCCCTGGCAGATTGGTGCACGCTGCTGTACCGATGGCTGTACGACCTGGGCGTTCCCCAGTCGCTGCAGCAGTGGAAACGCGATGACGAAGGGGCCGGACGGGCTGCCGAAGGAAAGGAACACGAGCAGGTCTGGAAGCGCATCGTCGCCTTCCTTCATGAAATCGTCCGCGTGTGCGGCGACGACGTCGTGCCGCTGCAGGAGTTTTCCCAGATCGTAAAGGACGGGCTGGAGCAGCTGAAATTCAGCTTGATTCCGCCGACGCTGGACCACGTTACGTTTACGTCGGTCGAACGGGGATACACCATGCAGGCCCGCGTCGTCTTCCTCTGCGGCCTGAACGACGGCGTGTTCCCCCAGCGCACGAGCGAAGAAGGCATGCTGAACGACGCCGAACGGCGGAAGCTGGAGGCCCTGGGCGTCCGGCTCGGCCCGGACAGCCGGTTCCGTTCGTTCCAGGAAAAATTCCTCTTTTATCTGGCTGCCGGCCGGGCCGGAGAGCAGCTGCACTTGTCGTATATTCTGGCCGGCGACGACGGCGGGGCGATGGAGCCTTCGTCGTGGATTCGGCAGATAGAAGAAAAGGGCTACGTCGATGCTGTCGGCCATGAAACGGGGATGATCGAAGGGGGACGTGAGGCCGAGTTCATTACGTCCCTGCCGGCGTCCCTGTCGTGGCTGCCTGTCATGCTGCGTCCTGCGGCAGAGGGCAAAGAGACGGACGACGTTTGGTGGGCCTTGTACGACTGGGCCTGCAGCCACGGCTGGAAAGAGCGGGCGGCGCAGGCCGTGCAGGGATTGTTTCACCGCAATCAGCCTCTGCGGCTGCCGGCGACGCTCGTCAAGCGGCTGTACGCGCCCGACGGCGTCCTGCGGGGCTCCGTCACGAAATTCGAACAGTACCGCAGCTGTCCCTTCGCCTATTTTGCCCGCTACGGCCTGCTGCTGGAAGAACGGCAAATGTATCACTTTTCCGCCCCCGATCTGGGCATGCTCGTCCACGGTGCGCTGCGCATCTTAGGCGAGGACCTGCTTCGCGAACACAAGCAGTGGCGCGACCTCCGAGCGGAAGATATTCCGGCTGCATGCCGCCAGGCTACGGAACGGCTCGCCCCGTATATACAGCACGACATCCTCATGTCCAACGCCTATTTCGCGCAGATCAAGGAACGACTCATCCAAACCCTGGCTCGGACAGTGCGGCGTCTTTGCCAGTTCAGCGAGTCGTCCCAGTTTCATATGGAAGGGCTGGAAAAGGCCTTCGGCCGCAAGGGCAGCCCGTGGGAGGCCCTGCGCTTTACCTTGCCCGACGGCTTGGAAGTCATCGTCACCGGGCAGATCGACCGCGTCGATTCCATGCGGGACGGCGACGCCAAGTACGTCGTCGTCATCGACTACAAATCGGGGCGGAAGCAGCTCGATTTGAGCCAGGTATTTGTCGGCCTGGAGCTGCAGCTCCTGACGTACATGTACGTAGCGCTTCTGAACATGGGCGAAGACGCCGTGCCGGCGGCTATCTTGTACTGCTACGTCCGTAACGACAAGACGTCCCTGGACCACGTAGCCGACGAAGAGGAGAAGAAGACCTTATACGATAAAAAAAGCCGCCTCAGCGGATATTATCTCGACGACAGCCAGGTCATGACTGCCTTGGATACGTCGATGGAAGGCTATTCGGAATTTTTAAATTTGCGGTTAAAAAAGGACGGCACCCTGAGCAACGTATCCCATACGATGTACGATGAAGCGGGATGGCAGAAGCTGCTGACGCTGGCCGTTATGCGGATTCGCGAAATCGCCGTCCGTATAGACAGCGGCGACATCGCCGTGCGGCCTATTTTATTGGGGCAGGCCAGCCCGTGCCGCTATTGCCCCTATCACGCCGTCTGCCGGTTTGACGCGCAGCTGCCCGACAACGGCTACGACGTCGTGACGATACGGAAAGAGGATTTGCTGGAAAAACTGGACGAAGGAGGGAGCGAACATGGCGTGGACATCGGAACAACAGGCGGCCATTGACAGCCGGGGGCAGACGCTGCTGCTGTCTGCCGCGGCCGGATCAGGCAAGACGGCCGTTCTCGTAGAGCGCATTATCCGCCGTCTTCTCGACAAGGACAATCCTGTCGACATTACGGAGCTGCTGGTCGTGACGTTTACGAAGGCGGCGGCGGCGGAAATGCGGGAACGCGTAGGCGCGGCCCTGGCCCAGGTATTGGCCGATACGGGCGACGCGGCTGTAGAGCGGCAGCTGGCGCTGCTGCCGTCGGCCCACATATCGACGCTTCATTCCTTCTGCCAAGACGTCATACGCAAGTATTTCTATACCATCGATATAGACCCGCGCGTGACGATTGCCGGCGAGGAAGAGCTGCGCCTGCTGCGCAAGGGCGTGCTGGAAGCCGTGTTTTTATCGTATTATGAAGACGAAGAGAAAGCGCCCTTTCTCTATCCGCTGGCAGATATGTTCGGCAATGACCGGGGAGACGACGCGCTCATGGATACGGTCAGCCGCATGTACGACTATTCGCGCAGCATGCCCTGGCCCCGGAAATGGCTGGACGATGCGGCCGAAGCCTATGACGTGCCTGACGGCGCGTCTATCGACGAAATGGCTTGGTGCGAGCCCGTCAAAAAGCTGGTGCGGAGCAGCGTAGAGGAACAGATCGGACGGTACGAAGGCCTCTTGGACGAGATGAAGGCCCGTCCGGCCTTTGCCGGCCCGTACGCCGATTTCGCCGCCGAAGCCGATTCACTGCGGCGCGTGCTGGAGCGCACCGCCTGGGACGATATGCGGAAAGCCGTCATGGCCGTAGAATTTCCCCGCTTAAAGGGGCTGCGCAAGCTGTCTGACGAAGATAAGGTTTTCTGGGAACAGTGCAAGGCCGTGCGCAGCGACGTGAAAAAGGAAATTGCCGAAGGCCTTCAGACGCCTTATTTTTCCGTTGCATCCGACGTCTGGCTGGACGGCGTGAGAGCGATGGCGCCGGTCATGAAAGGGCTGGTGCGGCTGACGGCTGATTTCGCCGAGGCCTATGGGGCGGCGAAAAGGGAAAAGGGCTGGATCGATTTCAGCGATTTGGAACATTTCTGCCTGCAGATTCTCCTGTCGCCGCAGTCGGAGCCGGATCATCCCGTGCCTTCGGCGGCAGCGGAAGAACTGCGCCAGACCTATAAGGAAGTGCTCATCGACGAATATCAGGATACGAACGGCGTGCAGGAGCTGATTACGACCCTGATTTCCCGCGGCGACAACCGCTTCATGGTCGGCGATATCAAGCAGAGCATCTATCGCTTTCGCCTGGCAGACCCGACGCTGTTTCTGGAAAAATACAGATCCTTCAGCCGAGATGGCGACGCTGTGCAGCGCTGTATCGACTTGGGAAAAAACTTCCGCAGCGCCCCGAATATTCTCGACGCCGTCAACGAGGTGTTTGCCAGGACGATGACTGAGGAAGCCGCCGGCATGGACTATGGCGAACGGGAACGGCTCTATGCCGGACGGACCGCCCCGGAAGACGAACGCTGGGTCGGCGGCTCTGTCGAGGTGCATATCGTCGATACGGCGCGGGACGACGCGCCGGCAGACGAAGAGACGCCGGAACGGGACATGACGGCCTTTGAGCAGGAATGCCAGGTTATCGCCGAGTCGATTCTCCAGCTGAAAGAACAGGGAAAGATGGCCGCCCGTAAGGACGGCACGCTGGAGCCCCTGGCCTATCGCCATATCGTCGTGCTCCTGCGGTCCATGGCCGGGAAGGCGGACGTACTGCTCCGCGTCCTGCAGGCCCATGGCATCCCGGCCTATGCGGAGCAGAACGGCGGCTATTTTGCGGCCATAGAGGTGCAGACCGTCTTGTCGCTTCTGCGCTGCATCGACAATCCTGAACAGGATTTGCCCATGGCGGCGGTCCTGCGCTCTCCTATCGCGGCGATGGACGAGCCGTCGCTGGCTGAGCTGCGCTTGGCCGGAGCGCAGTCCTTGTGGCAGAACCTGCCGGCATACGCCGCGTCCTTGGATGATGGAGAGAAAAAAGAACGATTGCTGGGCTTCTGCGCCAAACTGCAGGCCTGGCGGACGTACAGCCGCCGGCACGGCGTGGCGGAAACGCTGCAGGAATTGTATCGGGATACGGGCTATTATGATTACGTCGGAGGAATGCCCGGCGGCGCTGTCCGTCAGGCTAATCTGCAGGCCCTGTACGACAGGGCGCGGCAGTATGAGGCTTCGGGCTTCCGCGGGATATTCCGCTACCTGCGCCTCATCGACAAGATGAAGGAAGACGGGCTGGACCTGGCTCCGGCCAAGGTGCTGAGCGAGCGGGAAGACGTAGTGCGCGTCATGAGCATCCACAAGAGCAAGGGACTGGAATTTCCCGTCGTCATTGCCGCCGATATGGGCAAGGCCTTCAACCGCCAGGACATGCATTCCCTCATCTTGTTTCACAATACCCTGGGAATCGGCCTGAAGCAGTACGACGCCCAGTGGCGCATGGCCTATCCGACGCTTTTATGGAACGGCATCTGCGCGCAGATCGGCTGGGAAAGCACGGCGGAGGAAGAACGGGTTCTCTACGTAGCCATGACGAGGGCCAGGGATAAATTAATCCTTACGGGCCATACGTCTCACTTGGAGCGGGACTGGCAGCGCTGGCGCGGCCAGGTCAATCCGGCCCGGGCCCGTTCGTATTTTGACTGGGTGCTTCCCGGCGTCGCGTCGCGGCCGGAAAGCGAGGCCTGGCTCCTGGGCGGTGCGCCGTCGTGGCAGAGCGGGCTGTGGCAGGTAACGATTCATAGCCGTATCGGCGCGGCTGCGGCCGATGCAGGGGAACCGGCGGAAGAACCGCGCCTGGCCCGGCTGAAGGAGGGGCTGCCGACGGGAACGGCGGCGCCCCTGTGGATGGAACAAGCCCTGACGTGGACTTACGGCTACCCGGCGGCGACGGAGACGGCGGCTAAATTTTCCGTATCAGAAATCAAGCGGCAGTACAATCTCCGTTACGCCGAAGCGGTGGAGGAAGAACAGCCGCCGGCTTCCCCATTGGCCGGCATCGCCGAGGACGAAGATGCCTTCGGCCCGACGCCGCCCTGGCTTGTGGAACAAGACGGCAGCGCCGGCGGCGCATGGCGAGGAACGGTTATGCATAAGGTCATGCAGTATATTCAGCTGACGCCGGATATGACCGACGGGGATATACGGCGGCAGATGGCGTCGTGGCAGGCTGACGGGCTGTTTTCCGAAGAAGAGCTGCGGCTCGTCTTCGTGCCGTCTGTGCAGCGCTTCTGCAGTTCCCCTCTGGGGCGGCGCATGGCCTTGTCTTCCGACGTGCGGCGCGAATATCCTTTCAGCGTGCTCCTGCCCGGCGGCGGGTATTTGCCGGCCCTGGAAGAGGGGGAACGAATCCTCGTGCAGGGGGTCGTCGACTGCCTGTTTTGGCAGGACGGCCAATGGGTCCTCGTCGACTATAAGACGGACCGCCTGCCCGATGAAGAGGCCTTTCGGCGGCGCTACGCCGTGCAGCTGGCATTGTACCGCCAGGCTGCCTTGCAGGTCCTCGGCGCTCCCGTCGGCAGCGCGTACATATACAGCTTTTATTTAGATAGAGAAATTGCCTTTCCATTTTAAATTTTATCCATATAGGTAAGAGTACAAGGAGGTATAGTATGGGAGTTTTTGATGTAGTCGGCCCGGTCATGATCGGTCCGTCCAGTTCTCACACCGCCGGCGCGGCCCGTATCGGCCTCATGGCCCGGGAAATCCTGAAAGATGAGCCTGTAGAAGCTGTGATTACCTTATACGGCTCTTTTGCCAAGACATATAAGGGCCACGGCACGGATAAGGCTCTGGTCGCCGGATTACTAGGCTTTTCAGCCGACGACGTCCGCCTGCGCACGTCCTTTGACCTGGCAGCCCAGCAGGGGATGAACGTCGTATTTCAGCGCTCGGAAGCGGAGGTAGACCATCCCAACACGGTGCGCATCGCCATGACGGGCAAGACGGGAAAGAAGATGGAAGTGCTGGGCGTGTCCCTCGGCGGCGGCAAAATGGAAATCCGCGAGATCAACGGCGCCGGCGTCCTGCTCAGCGGCGAAGAGCATACGCTGATTACGGTGCATCGCGATAAGCCCGGCGTCATCGCCCAGGCCACGACGATTTTGGCTATCGGTCACATCAACGTATCGAACATGCGCGTATTCCGCAGCGCTAAAAATGCGTCGGCCGTTATGATTGTCTGCACGGACAGCCCGGTTCCGCAGGAAATGGTCAGCATGATTCAGAATATTTCCGGAATTGAAAGCGTCGTCACGCTGCTGCCGTTATAGGAGGATAGGATATGTACCAGTACGAATATAAAACCCTTCACGAACTGATGGATGCGGCGACAACACACAACCTGTCTTTGTCGGAAGTCGTCGTGCGCCACGAAATGGAAACGTCGGAACAGACGGAAGAAGCCGTACGCAGCCGCATGGAAGGCCGGCTGGCCGTATTTAAGGAATCTATCGACGCCGGCTTGAGCGATACGGAAAAATCCGTAAGCGGCCTCGTCGGCGGCGATGCCGACAAGCTCCTGAAAGCGGCGCCGAAGCTGCTGGGGCCGCTGGCGAAGAAAGCAGCCGTCTACGCCCTGGCAGTCAGCGAAGCCAACGCCAAGATGTTTAAAATCGTCGCCTGCCCGACGGCAGGGTCCTGCGGCATCGTGCCGGCCGTCATGACAGCCGTAGCCGAAGAGCTGGACGTCGATACGGAAACGAGCGTCAACGCCCTGTTTACGGCTGCCGGCGTCGGCGCCGTCGTATCGCGCAACGCCTCCGTGGCCGGCGCTGTCGGCGGCTGTCAGGCCGAATGCGGTACGGCTGCCGCTATGGCTGCCGCCGCAGCCGCTGAAATGGCCGGCGGGACGAACGACCAGATACTGCAGGCCTTCGCCCTCTGCATGAAAAATACGCTGGGGCTGGCCTGCGATCCCGTAGCCGGGCTGGTCGAAGTTCCCTGCGTCAAGCGCAACGCCTGCTACGCTATCCTGGCGATTACGGCGGCCGAAATGGCCTTGGCCGGCGTGCGCAGCGTCATTCCGCCTGACGAAGTCATCGAAGCGATGAACGAAATCGGCCGGATGATGCCCGTCGCGCTGAAGGAAACGTCCGACGGCGGCTTGGCTAAGACGGCGACAGGCAAGGCCATTGCCGAACGCTTGGAACGGTCCATGGCCGAATAACGGCATAGAGATATAAAAAAAATCGTCCTCGCGGCGATAGGTTCATTCCTCACCGGGTATTCCGGCAAGGAGAATGCCATCGCGCAGGGACGATTTTTTTTATTCTTGCCCGTTCAGGATGCGGCGCAGCCTGGGACGGAGGACGGGAAAGGGGATGACCGGTTCGGGAACGGCCGGATGGTCGCTGAGAAACTTTTCCATCCAGGCGACGTGGTACCAGCGGCTGAATTTGTAGCCGCAGCTGTGAAAGATCCCGACCATGGCGTATCCCATATGAGCGTGGAACTGGACGCTGTTTCGCGTTACGTATTCGTCGTCGGCGTCGGGACAGGTGATGCAGGCGTTCAAATTGACGATGTGCTGCGCCTTCGAGACGGCTTCGAGCGCTTCATACAGCTTTCGGCCGATTCCTTGGCGGCGACAGTCCCGGCGTATGTACAGCGACGTTTCGGCGGACCAGTCGTAGGCGGCGCGGCCGGAAAAGGGCCCGGTGTAGGCGTAGCCTGCAGGGCATCCCTGATGCTCGGCGACGAGATAGGGATATTTAGTCAGCGTCGCGGCGATTCTGCCCGTAAATTCTTCCAGGCTGGGAACGGCGTATTCGAAGGTAATGGCGGTATGCTGCACATAAGGAGCGTAAATCGCCAGAAGGGCTGCGCCGTCTTCAGGCGAAGCCGCGCGGATGATGATGTCGTCTTGGTTCATGAAGGCCTCCCGTGTTGTTGAAGGGGTATCTAAATATAAGACGAGCTGCCGCAGCAGCCAAAGGCGTACGTGCAGCAGCTCGTCAGAGGGGGAATGAGCGTGGGTATACTTATTTTTGAGCCATTGCGGCGCGAACGGCGCCGCCGCTTTTTTCATATACGTTTACGCGGCTTTGGGCGAAGGCCGGATGGCCTTCCAGGCGGCGGTAAATCGTACGGCACAAGCCTGCTGAAATCGGCGTATCTTTAGGCTGGTTCATAAAAGCGATAAGCAATTCAGATTCGAATTGACTCAGCTCCACACATCGTGTTTTCATAGCGTCATCCCTTTGCGTAAATAAATTTTGTTAGCCTGCGGCGTATGTATTCATTGTCATTTTACTATATTTCCTGCCCTTTTACAAGGGATTTATGGGCTGGGCACAGCGTATTGTTATGCCCTTTCCTATTTTATGGAGCAGTAAAACGTGGTACAATAGGGACGTCATACGCTAAACTAAGGAAGTGGTTTTTATGATGCAGCATATACTGGCCGTGGCTGTCGGCGGCGGCATCGGAGCCGCTCTGCGGTATGCCGTCACGCTCCTTGCCAACGCGCACGGCGGCGTCGCCTTCCCTTATGGGACTGTTTTGGTCAATATCATAGGCTCTTTTCTCATCGGCCTGCTCATGATGTATTTTCAGGCCCAGGCCGACTTGCCGCCGTCGGTGAAGCTCTTTGCCGTCACAGGCGTCCTCGGCGGCTTTACGACCTTTTCTACCTTTAATATGGAATTGCTGACCTTTATCCGGGCCGGCGAGATGGGTTTTGCCCTGCTGTACGGCGGCCTGAATGTTGTCGGCGCGTTTTTATTCTGCTGGCTGGGTCTGGCGGCGGGGACGGCGCTGTGGTAAGGGCGCCGGATTTATTTCCCGTTGCGGACGGTAAGCTCTAAAATATCGGGCCGCGCATAGTGGCCGACGCCGTCGAACTCCATGTGGCTCATCGGCACGGCGTCCATGTCGAGGTCGGCGTAGATGATGGCCTCCTGATTCCATACGGGCTCGGTGACGCAGTGGCCGTAGGGGTCGATAATACAGCTGCCGCCGATGCACGTTTCGTCTTTCAGCCTGGCGATTTCGTCTTTCGCCAACAGCGTGTCAGGATACATGGCCTTCGTAAAGTACTGGTCGGCGTTGATGACGTAGCAGTGGCCTTCGATGGCGATGTGCCGGATCGTGTCCTGCCATTCGGGATTGTCGTTGGTATTAGGAGCAAGATACAGGGAGACTCCCTGCTGATACAAGGCGACGCGGGCCAGGGGCATGTAATTTTCCCAGCAGATAAGGGCGCCCATGGGGCCCCACGGCGTGTCCGTGATGGGAAAATACGTGTCAGGGTCGTGCGAATCGGCCCAAATATACCGTTCTGCTCCTGTCGGCTTTATCTTGCGGTGCTTTGCGGCAAGCTTGCCGTCGGGAGAAAAGACGAGGTTTGTGCAGTACAGGGAATAGTTTGTGCTGTCCCGCTCCGTAATGCCGATGCTGACATAGGCGCCGGCTTCTTTGGCGGCCTTGCCGATGCGGTCGGTGTCGGCGCTGGGGACGACGACGGAATTATCGTAGTATATCTTCCAGTCCTTGCGGCCGTCTTCGGACCGGCTGCCGACGGTGAAGCCGAAGGTCAGCCCGTAGGGATAGCAGGGGACGAGGGATTCGGGAAAGACGATGAGTTCGGCGCCGTGCGTTCCTGCTTCGGCGATTTGGCTTACGACCTTATCGAGGGTCGCGTCCTTGTCAAACATGACCGGCGACGCCTGCACGACGGCGACGCGCAGATTTTTTTTCAGTATTTTCATAGGTGTGGCCTCCTTTGCATGAATATAATCTGATTGTATCAATAAAACGGCGGTTTGCGAAGAGGGGCCTTCGAGTTTGACGCGATTGCCTCGTTCCTATGTGGATATTATACATAGGATATAGCCGCCATTTATGCTATAATATGACTGAACTGGTGAGGAGGGATACAGTGCGCATAGATATACAACAACGACCTTCGCGATTTTTCGCCATGAACGACGCCGGCCCCATGCCGCTTCGTCACGGCGAGTACGGCGAACAGGTGCAGGACTACTTTCATAAGCTGTTTCCCCACCGCGAATGGAAGGTTTTTTCCGACACGACGGCCAGCCCGATTCCCATCAGCGTGGAAATGCTGTACCCGACCGTAGAGGAGCCCTTTTATCTCCTGCATACGATAGGGATGAGCGCCGTTCCCATGCATTACCCCGCCGGCAGGCTGGAAATGGGCCACGAGGTGTACGGCGAGCTGTGCATGATTTTGCCGGCAGACTGGCCCTTCGGCAAGGGGAAGGACGTCGCCCTGACCGACGCCGCGGCCTGGCCGATTTGGATGCTCATGGAGCTGGGGCGCTTTCCCCACGTGCATCAAATCTGGATATCCTATGGGTTTATCCTGCCCAATACGGAGACGTGCGAGCCCTTTTCGCCGATGACGGACTTGTCCGGCGTCATCATCGTCCAGTTTGAAGGCGAGCTGGGGGCCCTGACTATGGCCGACGGCACGACGGTCGAGCTGCTCATGCCGATCCTGGCCTATAAGGAAGAGCTGGATCTGTGCGATGAAATCGGCGTCGACGCCGTCATAGATGAAATTCTGGAAAGCAACAGGGGTTCCTTTGCCCTGGATGTCCGCCGCGCCAATGTGGCTGCCGGCGGCACATATGAATAAAAAGACAAGATAAAGCGAATATATATAAACAAGAAAGGAGATGCACCCAGTTTGGTTACAAGTGATACGATTGCAGTACCGCAGAGCCCGGAAGAGGCGTACCAGGTATACCGCGACGCCGCTTCCGCCGTATTTTTGGCTGGAGCCCAGGGCTTAAAATACAAGAAAGACCATTACGGCCTCATCGTCGACTTATCGAAGGCCGGGCTGCGGTATATCCGCGACGCCGGCGACGAAGTGGCCATCGGAGCCATGACGACACTGGCCGACTTGGAGAAATCGCCGGTCGTGCAGGCCATCGCCGGCGGCGCCATATGCCGGTGTATTCGGGATATCAAGAATTCCGACGAGAAGAAAGCGACGATTGGCGGAGTCGTCGCCGTGAAGGCGCCCTTTTCCGTCGTGCTGCCCGTGCTGTTGTCGCTGCGCGTCGACGTCGTCCTGGAAGGAAAGGGGCGCATGAACCTCGCCGACTACATTCCCTGCCCGCCGATGCGGGAGATGGTTTCGCAGGTCGTCATTGCAAAGGAAGAGGTATACACGGCCTTTGCGGCCTATCGCAAGCTGCCGACGGACGAACCGTACCTGACGGGAGCCGTAGCGGCCCTGGATGACGAATGGCGCGTCGTCGTAGGCGGCCGGCCCGGCGTCGCCGCCATTGCCGAAACAGCCAGCGCGGAGCTGACGGAAAAGGGAATGGCCGTACGGGAAAACGTGGCCCATCTGGCCAGCGAGGAATTGGACTTTGCCAATTACGGCACCTGCTCCGAGCAGGAACGGCGGAGCCTGACTGTCGACATGGTCCGCAAGCTGATTAAGGAAGCGTGGAAAGGCCGCAGCGCCCAGCTGCAGAAGGCCGGAAAAAGATAAAGAGCATCATCAAAAGGAGGAGATTCGTCTATGTATCAAGATAATCGGTGGCTGCGCATGCTGAAGCCGGGCATTACGGCAATCGTCGGGGCCGGCGGCAAGACGACTGTATTGGAACGGCTGGGGAAATACGGGCACAACAGCAAGCTGCCCATTATGATCAGCAGCACCGTCCCCATGGACAGCGCTTACATCGATAACGTAGAGCCCTTCGACGTCATCTGCACGTCCGACGTCGAAAAAGGAGAAGCATTCTGCGCAGCCCGCATTGCCGACGGCCGCGTGCCGGCCTGGTTTTGGGGCCTCGATGGCAACGACTGCTACACAGGCCTGCCGACAAAGGTCATCGAGCAGCTCAAGGTACGGCATCCGGCTTGGTATATCCTCATTGAAGGAGACGGAGCCAAGGGCAAATGGCTGAAAGCGCCTCTCCCCGACGACGTGCCCGTTCCGGTAAACTGCGATACGATTATCGGCGTGCTGAACCTGCAAATGCTGGGAAACTCGCTTCTGCCGGAAAAGGTAGAAGGCATTGAAACGGCGACGATGATCATGGGCCGGTCTCAGGGCGCCGTCATTACGCCGGCCATGCTGGCAAAGCTCATCAAGCATCCCCGCGGCATGTTCCGCGGCATGCCCTGCGCCCGCATTTTATTCTGCACGGGGTATAATGCCGTGCAGCACCGCATGACGGAAGCCTTGCTGGACGAAATGGAAGATTTCGGACTGGTCGCCAGCGTATTGGCCGACGGCTACAGGGAAGCCTGCACTATTCGCCAGTACGTTTCCTATGAACCTAGATAGAAAGAAAGCGTTTACGGTATATGATAGCAAAATTGAAATTAGCCTTGGGCTGCGTGCTCATCGTCGTCCTGGCTTCGGCCGGCCTTACGATGCACGTCATGAGTCATTCCTTCGACCGGGTACGGTCCGTCGTCATGCCCTTTGAACGACAGGCCAAGGAGGTATATGTGGGCGACGAATTTTCCCTGCCGCCGGCGGACAACGACCTGCCCGTATACGACCGGTATACGACGCGGGAGCGCCGGGCCAAAGGGCTGCCGCAGACGTACGGCGCGAAGCGTTCTTACTTTTACGGCGACCACGTCGCCTACCTGACCTTTGACGACGGGCCGAGCCAGGCAAATACGGAGAAAATACTGGATATCTTAGAGCGTGAAAACATACGGGCGACGTTCTTCCTGACCGGGCGGAACGTAAGCCGCTATCCCGATGTAGTGCGCCGCATATATCAGTCGGGCCATGGCATAGGCGTCCATTCGTATAGCCACGACTACAAAAAATTATACAGCTCTCCCCAGGCCTATATAGACGAGCTGCTGAAGACGGAAGAGATGATTTACCATATCATCGGCGTCAGACCGGTCATTTCCCGGGCGCCGGGCGGTACGGCCGGCCACTTCACGAAGGAATACTGGCAGGCGATTCAGGATATAGGCTACGTCGACGTCGGCTGGAACGCCTTGACGGGCGATGCCGACGGCACGGGCAAAACGGCGGCGAAGGCCGTGGAAAACCTGCGGAGCCAGCTGGTGGCCAGACCGTATTTAAATACGCATCTCATCATATTAATGCACGATGCTGCCGGTCATGAAGAGACGGTCAAGGCCCTGCCGCCCATCATCGCCATGCTGAAGCAGCAGGGGTATGCGTTCCGCGTCGTTACGCCGTCGACGCCGCCAGCCTGGTAGGGTGTAAATTAAATTTTTCTTGACAAGAACCTTCGTTTAGGTATACAATGGCACCAACAAATTTTAATTATTACACAAAGGAGACCATCTAAATGAAGGTTTTGTCATCTTTGCCTATGACAATTGCATCTGTCTTTACGTACTTTAGCTGGAGCTTTTTTAGCGCCGGCTATTTCGGCTACGGAGAATACAATAGAGACAATGCAGACATGGGCATAGGGAAGACGGCGGAACCCGTTTTCAGCGGCGTATAGCATCATACAGATGGATTCGAGCAGGCTCATGGCAGCCTGCTTTTTTTGTGGAGAAGTGGAGGACTTATCATGCTGAATCAAATTTCATTGTTTGCCGAAAATAAGAAGGGCGCCCTGCGCTGCATCACGTCGGTCCTGGCTCAGGCCCACATCAATATTTATACGATGCTGGCCAACGACAGCGCCGAATTCGGCATCATCCGCCTCATCGTGACGGACCCGGACAAGGCCCTGAAGGCCCTGCAGGATGCAGGCTACCAGTGCCGCCTGGACAAGGTGCTGGCCATTGACATGTCCGATGCGCCGGGCACGCTGGACGGCATTTTGTCGAACTTGCAGGAAGCGAACGTATCGATCGACTACTTATATATTTCGTACAACCGCCAGACGTCGACGCCCGTAGCCGTATTCAAGACCAGCGAGCCCGAAACGGAAACGTTTCTGCGCGGCAAGGGCTATATCCTTCTCAATTCCATTTAACAGGCATGAAAAAACATCCCCGCAGCTCCTCTGACACGAGGAATTGCGGGGATGTTTTTGTCTGACGTTATACGAGGTCGGCCAGCTCGAGGATGAGCCGTTCCGTCTTTTCCCAGCCCAGGCAGGGATCGGTAATGGATTTTCCGTACGTCCCTTCGCTGATTTTCTGGCTGCCGTCTTCGATGTAGCTTTCGATCATGAGGCCCTTGACGAGGGTGCGGATGTCGGGGCACATATGGCGGCTGTGCATGACGTCCTTGGCAATGCGGATTTGTTCCAGATATTTTTTGCCGGAATTGGCGTGGTTGGTGTCGATGACGACGGCCGGGTTTGCCAGCTTCCGCTCGGCGTACGCTTCCAGCAGGTTGTGCAGGTCTTCATAATGGTAATTCGGCAGGCTGTTTCCGAAGTTGTCGACGTAGCCGCGCAGGATGGCGTGGGCCAGGGGGTTGCCTTTCGTGCGGACTTCCCAGCCGCGGAACAGGAATTCCTGGGAGTGCTGGGCGGCGGCGATGGAGTTGAGCATGACCGATATATCGCCGGAAGGCGGGTTTTTCATACCGACGGGAATACCGACGCCGCTGGCGATCATGCGGTGGAGCTGGTCTTCGACAGAGCGGGCTCCGACGGCGGCGTAGGACAGGAGATCAGACAAGTAGCGGTAGATTTCCGGGTAGAGGATTTCTTCCGCGCAGGTGAATCCCGTTTCGCGGACGATGCGGGCGTTCATTTCGCGGATGGCAATGATGCCGGCCAGCATGTCTTCCTTGCCTTCCGGGTCGGGCTGATGGAGCATGCCCTTGTAGCCTACGCCGATGGTGCGCGGCTTGTTGGTGTATACGCGGGGAATGATGAAGATGGTGTCGGCGACTTTTTCCTGCACGGCGGCCAGGCGATGGGCGTAGTCGACGACGGCGTCTTCGTTGTCGGCCGAGCAGGGCCCGATGATGAGCAAGAAGCGGTCGTCTTCGCCGGTCAGGATGCGGCGGATCGTCTCGTCGCGCTGCGCTTTGATGCTGCGGATGCGGTCGTCAATGGGGAACTGTTCCATAAGCTCCTGCGGCGACGGCAGTTTTCTGATGAATTCAATTTGCATTGCCATGATATTCCCTCCTGTAAGCAGTTTCGGCCGGTCGGCCTTTTTGCGATTAATACTCGAATTATAGCATATTATATCATAGACTTAGCTTTTGTAAATATTTTCAGGGCAAAAGGACAATTTTACAGCCTGCTAGGTGAAAAACATTAGGCCGCTCGTCTTGACAAGAGGCTTTTTCGGAGTATATAATAGCATTATTATACAGCATATTGCAAAAGGGAGCGGCATCGCCATGAAGAATCTATCCTTCGTGAACCATGCAATTGAATACGTCTTTACATACTTTAGCTGGGGCTATTTTTATTTTAGCGCTGGCTATTTTTGCTGCGACGAATTGAATAGGCATGACATCCGCATGAGAAGAAACTTCGGCAAATCGTATCGCTTAGCGGCAGGGGGAATATAAGCTACCTGCATATACCTTTTGACACTGCATTTGGGACAGGCTCATGTGAGCCTGTTTTTTTTATGATGAAATGGGGGTCTTTTATTTATGATTATCGTATTGAAACAACATGCTCCGCAGGAATTCGTCGATATGCTGATGAGTTCCATCAAGGCCAAAGGCGTTCAGATCGACGTCAGCAAGGGGGCGCGCAAAACCATATTGGGATTAGTCGGCAATACGTCGGTTATCGATAGAGAGCAAATTGCAGGATATGAATACGTAGACAAGGTCATCCGCGTAGAAGAGCCGTACAAGCGGGCCAGCCGTACCTTCCATCCGGCCGATACGGTCATCGACGTCGGCGGTGTACAGATTGGCGGGAAGAAGCTGGCTATCATCGCCGGCCCCTGCTCCGTAGAAACGCCGGAGCAGATCGAAGGCGTAGCCCAAGCCATCAAGGCCGCCGGCGCGACGATGCTGCGCGGTGGCGCCTTCAAGCCCCGCACGTCGCCTTACTCGTTTCAGGGCCTCCAGGACAAGGGGCTGGACATGCTCTGCCAGGCCGGGAAGAAAGCGCACCTGCCCGTCGTAACGGAAATCATGTCGGCCGATAAAATCGACCTGTTCCTGGAAGACAACGTCGACATCATCCAGATCGGCGCCCGCAACATGCAGAATTTCGAGCTGCTCAAGGCCGTCGGCAAGACGCGCAAGCCCGTCCTCCTCAAGCGCGGCCTCAGCGCGACCATCGAAGAATGGCTTATGTCGGCGGAATACATCATGGCCGGCGGCAACCGCAACGTCATCCTCTGCGAACGGGGCATCCGCACCTTTGAAACGTACACCCGCAACACGCTGGACCTCAGCGCCGTGCTGGCCGTCAAGCATAAGAGCCACCTGCCTATCGTCGTAGACCCGAGCCACGCGACGGGCAAGCGGTGGATGGTTGAAGCGCTGTCCAAGGCGGCCATTGCCGCCGGAGCGGACGGCGTCATGATCGAAGTGCATAATAATCCGGACAAGGCCTTGTGCGACGGGGCCCAGTCCATTACGCCGGATATGTTTGCCCGGCTCATGGATTCGCTGCGCCAGCTGGCGCCTATCGTTGGCCGGGAATTATAACGGCAGACCGAGGGGGATATGATGGAACAGGGAGACTGCAATTTTGCAACGGAACAGACAATCGGAATTATCGGCTTAGGCCTCATCGGCGGCTCCTACGCTAAGGGACTGCGCCGCCTGGGCGCGGCGAAAATTCTCGCCGTCGACGTCGACGAGAAGGCGCTGCAGGCGGCCCTCGCCGACGGCGTGATCGACGAAGGCCATCGGGCCGGCGGGGAGTTTCTAGTTCAGGCCGACATGCTCATCTTCTGCATGGCCGCCGACGCCATGCTGGAGTTTATCCGCAGCAACGCCGCTCATTTCAAGGACGGAGCGGTCCTGACGGACGTGACGGGCATCAAGGGCGACATGGCCCGGACCATCGAAGGGATGCTGCCGGACGGCGTCGATTTCATATCGGGACATCCCATGGCCGGCCGGGAAGGCAAGGGCTACGGCATGTCGCAGGCGGAAATCTTTGACGGCGCGAATTACATCATCGTGCCGAGCCCGGCCAATAAGGCGGAGCACATCGGCAAGGTGCGGGCCATGGCCTATGCCTTAGGCTGCGCCCACGTCATCACCGTATCGCCGGAGGAGCACGACAAGCTCATCGCCTACACGAGCAGCCTGCCTCATGTGCTGGCTACGGCCTTAGTCAACAGCGAGGCCATGAGCCCTATGACCAAGTTTTTCGTGGCCGGCAGTTTCCGCGACGGAACGCGGGTCGCCGATATCAACGCGCCGCTGTGGACAAAATTGTTTTTATCCAATAAAGAAAATCTCTTGTACGAAATCGACCGCTTCGGCGACGCCCTGCAGACCTTTGCCGACATGCTCCGCCGGGAAGACACGCCGGCTATTACGCAGTATTTGCAGCAAGCCGCCATGCGGAGAAGGGAACTAGTTCATGAAAAGCATACACATTGATTTAGGAAAAGATTCCTACGATATTCATATTGAAAACGGCCTGCTGGACCGGGCCGGGGAGTACGTCCGCAATTTGACGAAATCGCAGACCCTCGCCGTCATCAGCGACACGACGGTCGACGGCTTGTACGGCGACCGGCTGGAGCAGGCCCTGCGCAAGGAGCATTACAACGTGCGCCGCATCGTCTTTCCCGCCGGGGAAAAATATAAATGCGCCGAGACCCTCCTGCAGCTGTACCAGGAATTATCCGATGCAGGCATTACGCGCAGCGACTATATTATCGCCTTCGGCGGCGGCGTCGTCGGCGACCTGGGCGGCTTTGCCGCGGCTACATTCCTGCGGGGCGTGCCCTTTATCCAGATTCCGACGACGATTATCGCCCAGGTAGACAGCAGCGTCGGCGGCAAGGTCGGCATCGACCTGCCCAGCGGTAAAAACCAGGCCGGCAGCTTCTACCAGCCCAAAGGCGTCCTCATCGACCCGGAACTGCTCCGGACGCTGCCCCTGCGGTTTATCCACGACGGTATGGGCGAAGTGATCAAATACGGCTGTATTCACGACGAAGAGCTGTTCGCTTTGCTGGAAGCCTTAGACGACGAGACGATATCCGGTCATTGGGAAGATATCATCGGCCGCTGCTGTGAGGCCAAAGGGCGCATTGTTGAACGAGATGTGCTGGATTTGGGCGAACGGATGCTTTTGAATTTCGGTCATACGATCGGTCACGCTATCGAGCGGTGCTATGGCTACGGCTATTATACACATGGCGAAGGCGTTGCCGCTGGCATGGCTATGCTGACTGGCGTGACGGAACACATGGGCTTGACGGAAGCGGGAACGACTGAACGGCTCTGCAAGGTGCTGCGCCGCTATGGCCTGCCGACGGACGTGCAGGCCTCGGCAGATGATTTGCTCCGTTATATCGGCAACGACAAAAAGAAACGGGGCAACCGCATGACGCTGATTATCCTTAAAGCTATCGGCCAAAGTGAGCTTCTTCCGGTAATGGCCGACGAACTGCCGAAATATATACGCAAGGGAGAGTAGCCTCATGAATATACGTATTACGCCGACGCGCCTTCACGGTTCTGTCGTCGTCCCGTCGTCGAAAAGTATTGGACATCGCGATCTCATATGTGCCGCCTTGGCTCAGGGAGAGAGCGTCGTAGAAAATATTTCCGTCTCGCAGGATATTGAGGCGACGTGCCGGCTGCTGCAGGCCTTCGGCGCTTCGATTGAAGAAATCCCGTCGGCCTACGAAGGGCGGACGGCGTATCGCGTAAAAGGCGGGCTGACGAAACAAGGGGAGGCGCTGACTGTCGATTGCGGCGAATCTGGCTCCACCCTGCGCTTTTTGATTCCCATCGGCTTATACAGCGGCAATACCGTCGTCTATACGGGGCGGGGACAGCTTGTCAAACGGCCCTTGGAGCCGTACTACCGCATATTCGACGAACACGGTGTGTCTTACGAGCCGACGGAAGGCGGTCTTCCCCTGACGGTGGAAGGCTGTCTTCAACCAGGACGATACGCCCTGGCCGGCGACGTAAGTTCCCAGTTTTTTACAGGACTGCTGGTTATGCTGCCCCTTCTGGACGGAGACTCGGTGCTGGAGAGTACGACGCCCTTGGAATCGCTGAGTTATGTTACCATGACATTGGACTGCATGGCTCGTCACGGCGTTGACGTTCAATGGGATGGAGGCCGCCTGTTTCATATTCCTGGAAATCAGCAGTATATGGCCGGGACCTACGCCGTCGAAGGCGATTATTCGCAGGCGGCGTTTTGGCTTGCAGCCGGGACGCTGGGACACCCTGTGGAATGCTTGGGCCTGCGCCATTCGTCGTCTCAGGGCGACGAAGTCATCGTCTCCATTTTGCAGCGCATGGGCGCTGTCATAGGGCAGACGGATTCTATCGCGGCGCATCCGTCGCAGTTGACGGGTCAGGTCATCGACGTGGAAGATTGTCCCGATTTAGTGCCGATTTTGGCTGTGGCTGCCTCCTGCGGGCAGGGGACGACGCACATTATCCATGGAGCCCGCGTGCGGCTGAAAGAGTGTGACCGCCTTCACGCCATTGCGACGGAGCTCAATAAAATTGGCGGCTGCGTAGAAGAAGAGCCGGACGGCCTCATCATTTGCGGTGTAGGAGCCCTTACCGGCGGCCGGGTCAGCGGCTGGAACGACCACCGCATCGCCATGGCTCTGGCCATTGCGTCGCAGCGCTGCAGCGGCGAGCTGATCATCGAAGGAGCCGAATGCGTGCGCAAATCCTATCCTGATTTCTGGCAGGATTTTGCCAAGCTCGGCGGGATATACAGAGTGGAGGAATAAGGCATGAACAATACATTCGGGCGGTCCGCCGCCCTGACCATATTCGGCGAATCCCACGGCGTATCTATCGGGGCCGTCCTCGACGGCCTGCCGGCAGGAGAAGCTATCGACTGGGATGCTGTGCGGACGGAAATAGCCCGCCGCGCGCCGGGGCGAAACGCTATGTCGACGGCTCGTTCCGAAGCCGACGCCTTTGAAGTGCAGAGCGGTTTTTTCAACGGCTATACGACGGGGACGCCCCTGTGCGCCGTCATCCGCAACGGCGACCACCGCTCCAAGGACTACGACCAGCTGCGCCATATCATGCGGCCCGGTCATGCCGATTACAGCGGCAAAATCCGTTACGGCGGATATAACGACTTCCGCGGCGGAGGGCATTTTTCCGGCCGCCTGACGGCGCCGTTGGTCTTTGCCGGCGCAGTGGCCTCACAGATATTGAAGCGGCGCGGCGTCGCCGTCGGCGCCCATATCCTGCAAATCGGCTCGGTCCGCGACGCGGCCTTTAATCCCCTAGGCGAGGACGAAGCGCTCTTTGCCTCGCTGAAACAAGAAACCCTGCCCGTATTGGACAAGACGAAGCAATCTGAAATGGAAGGGGAAATCATGGCGGCTAAGGGCGACCTCGACTCGGTAGGCGGTATCATCGAATGCATGATTACGGGCCTGCCTGCCGGATTGGGAAATCCTTTCTTCGATTCCGTCGAAAGCGCCCTGAGCCATATGATATTTTCCGTGCCGGCCGTCAAGGGCGTCGAATTCGGCGACGGCTTTGCCTTGGCTTCCATGCGCGGCTCCGGGGCCAACGACGCCTTCTATTACGACGGGGCTGCCGTCAAGACGAAGACCAACCGCAACGGCGGCATCAACGGCGGCATTACCAACGGCATGCCTGTCCTGTTCCGCGCGGCCATCAAGCCTACGCCGTCCATCAGCCGCCTGCAGGAGACGATAGATACGGATACGCAGGAAAACTGCACATTGGAAATCAAAGGGCGGCACGACCCCTGCATCGTCCAGCGCGCCGTGCCCGTCGTCGAGGCGGCGGCAAGCTGGGCGATATTGGACGTATGGCTTTCTACAGAAAAAAGGATGTGAAAATATATGGCGACAGACGAGTATTCCATTCCTGTCGGATGCTTCGGAACTCCCGGTTCATACAGCTATCGGGCGATGATGGGACATTTTGACGGGAAGCCTATAACGCCGACATACTACGGGCAATTCGCTGACTTAGTGCAGGCCGTGGCCGACGGCACGGTGCGCTACGGCGTCCTGCCTATTGAAAACTCATCTACAGGAGGTATCACAGAAGTATACGATTTGATACACAAGTATGACTGCCGTATTGTAGGCGAACGATATTTGAAGGTAGAGCATCATCTCCTGGCGTATAGAGACACGAAATTAGAAGATATACGGACGGTATATTCCCATCCGCAGGGATTGGCCCAGTGCCGGAAGTATTTGACAAAGCATGCTGACTGGACGGTGTGTCCTTACTACAGCACGTCGCAGAGCGCCCAATTTGTACAGAAGGAACGGCGTCATGATATTGCCGCCATTGCCAACAGTACGGCTGCCGATATGTACGGCCTGACTATTTTAGAGCGCGATGTCAACGACAATCCGACGAATTTTACCCGATTTTTTGTGATAGCCCCCCATTCGGAAGAGTCGGGGCTGGCGGATAAGATTACCCTTGTCCTGACTGTTCATCATGCGCCGGGTACGTTGTATCACGTGTTGGGGCATTTCTTCTACAACGATATGAATATGACCCATCTGGAGTCGCGGCCTATTGAAGGTCGGCCATTTGAATATTTTTTTCACATCGATGTTATGGGCAGCATGAAAGATCCTGGCGTTGTCCGAACCTTGCAGGCTCTGGAAAGAACGTGCAAATATTTTAAAATATTGGGAAACTATCCGTCAGACAAGGAGGGAATTGGCCATGAAACTCGGGCTCATTGGTGAGAAGCTGGGACACAGCCAGTCACCGGCGATTCATAGGCTTATTTTCAAAGCCCTTGGCATAGATGGAGACTATGATTTGATTGAAGTAGAACGAGGCGAAGTGGCAAAGGCTCTGCAAGATCTGAAACGGCGCGGCTATACCGGCGTCAACGTGACGATTCCCTATAAACGGGATGTCATGCCGTGTCTGGATGATATTGCCAGGGAAGCCCATGTCATTGGCGCTGTCAATACAATATATATGACCAGCCAGGGCGATTTTGGCTATAATACGGATTATCATGGCTTTGGCCGCTCGCTGGATCATGCCGGCATCGATGTACAGGGAAAAAAATGCGTCGTTCTCGGTACAGGCGGCGCGGCCCGGGCCATCTTGAAGTGCTTGGCTGATAAGGAGGCGGCGTCTCTGACTATCGTATCGCGGAGGATACAAGACGATACGGAATTTGAAACATTTGCGGCAGGGCTGCATGCTGAACTTATTAGTTATAATGAATTGGAAGAACACCGTGGCGATATATTGGTAAACTGTACGCCTGTCGGTATGTATCCGAATGTAGAGGAGTCGCCGGTTCCGGAATCGGTTGTCGTCGGATACCAAGCCGTCGTCGATTTGATTTACAATCCGAAGACGACGAAGCTCCTGGCCTGGGGAGCAAAGCATGGCGCAGTGACGCTGAATGGCATGTATATGCTTGTCGCTCAGGCTGTAGGTGCTGAAGAAATATGGCAGGAACGGCGTATTGATTCAGCTGTCATTGAAGAGATAGCAAAGGAGATGGAAAAGCAATATGAAAAATGATAAAAACATCGTTATCATCGGCATGCCCGGCAGCGGCAAGACAACCTTCGGAAAAGCCTTGGCAAGCCGGCTGGGACGGGAATTCATCGACGCCGACGATTTTGTCGTTGCGCTGGAAGGAAAGACCATTCCGGATATGTTTGCTATCAGCGAGGACTACTTCCGCGACGCTGAGACGAGAGCCGCTGAAGCCTTGGCTGCAAAGCGCGGTCTGGTTATTGCCTGCGGCGGCGGCGTCATTAAGCGTCCTGTAAATATACAGATATTTAAGCAGTCGGGAGTCGTAGTTTTTATCGACCGCTCGCCAGACGACATCGTCACCGACGTCGATGTAGCCAGCCGTCCGCTTCTCAAAGAGGGGAAGCAGAAGGTTTATGATTTGTACGATGAACGCATTGCTTTATACCGCAATGCGGCTGACTATACTATTGCAAATGATAAAGAACTTTCTTTTGTATTGAATGAGTTAGAAGAGCTGATAAAGGCAATATAAATAGAAGAAGATGCAGTGTTTTATAGGAGTGGATTCAGATACTGTTGTTTTTTATATTGACAGATATAAATTTGTTTTCGCAGTATCGGAAATCTAGATAGGGGAGCCATAAACGGACCAGGCAGCGTCGTTTACAGACGGCGCTGCCTGGTTTTTGTTTCATATAATGCTGTGTTGGAATAAAGGGGGGATGATTACGGCGTTTTTTTCACAATGCATAGGTACATTGTCTGGTCGATTCTATTTAAAATATCTATACTGACATAGATATTTTTTAATAATTCGGCAAAAGAAATATTTGTTTTTAGTCAATTTTGCTGTGCGCTATGACAAAATCGCAAAAGTGCTGAACGACAGGAGGCAGGTAAATTTGCTTATTTGTTATCATGTAGAATTTGCGCTCATACTGCGGATGGGAAATAGGCAGGATTTTTACGTCGAGCTGCAGGAGCAGATTCATAAAGGGAACGACGGCAATTCCAAAGTTTTTAGCGACCATGCCGCCAATGACTTCATCTTCCGATATTTCATAGGCAATGCGGGGCGTGACGCCGGCTTTTTCCAGCATCGTATCGACGATGAGGCGCAGCCCTGATTTTTTATTGAAGACAATGTACGGATAGTCAGCCGTGTCTTTCAGGTCGATGGTAGAATGGCCGGCTAAAGGATGGTTTTTAGGGACGATGAGGACGAGGTCCTGCTTTTCGATAGCCGTGCAGTGAAATGCTGTGTCGGCTGCCGGCTTGGAGGCGAAGACGACATCGAGTTTATGGGCCAGCAGATCCTGCAGCAGCTGCGGAGATAAGTCGACTTCAAAGGTGAATTCGACATTATCTGACGGGTGGGCCGCACGATAGTGGGAAATGATATCGGGAATGTATTCAATGCCGAGCGTTCTCAGAAAGCCGACGCGAATCAGCCCCTCTCCTTTGGCGACACGGGACAGCATTTGGATGCCGTTATCCAGTACGTTAAGCGTATTCTCGGCAACGGTCAAAAATTGCCGGCCGCAGCAGGTCAGCTCGGTGTTGCGGCTTTTCTTTTCAAATAGCTGTACTCCCAATTCTTTTTCCAGCGTTGAAATAGCATGGCTCAGGCTGGGTTGAGTAATGCAGAGCTGCTCGGCTGCTTTTGTATAATGCTTTTCGTGGGCCAATTTTACGAAGTATCTAAGTTGCGATAAATTCATAGCGTATTCCTCCTTAGCTGTAGTATATCATAGTACATAGATGTAATCTATGGAAAAATAAAAATGATTGATTTGTTAATAGGGAACTGACATGTTACTATGTTCACAGAGTTAGTGATGCATGTGATGCATATAGCATCTGTGCAGTATATATAGTTCTAATTTTCACGAAAATCATATAAGGAGATGTATATACGATGTCAAAAAAATTCCCTATTACGATTAGTTCCTGGTCATTAGGAGACCAATGCACCTTTGAAGAACGCGTGCGCGCTGCCAAAGAAGCCGGCTTTGAAGGAATCGGCCTTCGTGCTGAAACGTATGTCGACGCGTTAGCTGAAGGGCTTCACGATGAAGATATTTTGGCAATTTTGAAAAAATATGATATGAAAGTCACGGAAGTAGAATACATTGTACAATGGGCCGAAAATCATCGTTCGTATGAGCAGAAGTATAAAGAACAAATTTGCTTCCACATGTGCGAATTGTTCGGCGTACAGCATATCAACTGCGGTCTTATGGAGAATTATTCTGTGGAGCATACAGCGCAGAAATTGAAAGAATTATGCCAGCGTGCCGGCAAATGGGTCATCGGTGTAGAACCTATGCCGTACAGCGGTCTTCCCGATGTCAAAAAAGCTTGGGATGTAGTAAAACTGTCTGGTTGTGATAATGCCAAGCTTATCCTTGATACATGGCACTGGGTACGGGCTAACCAGTCGTATGATCCGTCTATCCTTGCCGATGTACCTGCTGATAAGGTCGTGTCCATTCAGATTAATGATGTCCTGGCCCGTCCATATGCAGCGGCTATTCTTCGCGATGAGTCCATGCATGACCGCGTAGCGCCCGGCACGGGATATGGCGACACGGCAGGTTTTGTCAAGATGATCAAGGATAAGGGCATTAAACCGGCCGTCATCGGCGTTGAAGTCATCAGCGATGATATTTTAGCAAAAGGCGTTGCCGAAACGGCTGTTCATGATTATGACCATACAAAAACCGTATTGGAATCGGTTTGGCCTGAAGCTCTCCAATAATGAATAAAACAATATATTCTAAAATGAAAGGTGATATAACATGGAAACAAGAATTTCTGGACATACTCGTTTATTTGCATTGATCGGTTCTCCTGTAGGGCATTCCGGCTCGCCGGCTATGTACAATTATTCCTTCGCACGTCTGGGTATTGATGCGGCATACCTGGCCTTTGATATTCCCGTCGATAAGGTCGGCGAAGGCGTTGCTGCTCTCAAAATGCTGAACGTCGGCGGTTTTAACGTCACCATGCCCTGCAAGCGGGAAGTGCTGAATTATGTTGACGAAATCACGCCGGCTGCGAAATTGATTGGAGCCAGCAATACTGTCGTCATTACAGAAGAAGGCAAGCTCGTTGCTTATAATACGGACGGTATCGGATTTGTCAAAAATCTGCAGGAACACGGCGTCGGCGTACAGGGGAAAAAAATTGTCTTATTGGGTGCCGGCGGTGCTGCGACGGCTATTGCCGTACAGACAGCATTGGATGGAGCTGCTGATTTGAAGATTTTTAATATTAAAGATGAATTTTATGCCAATGCCGAAGATATTGCCGCTAAGTTGAGTGAAGCCGTACCGGCCTGCCATGTCGAAGTCGATGATTTGGCCAATGCTGAAGCTTTGAAGACTGCCATTGCAGATGCGGATATTCTCGTCAATGCGACGAAAATGGGCATGAAGCCCCTCGATGATGACAGCTTGATTCATCCTGAGTATCTCCGTCCCGATTTGGTTGTAGCCGATACGGTATACAATCCTCGAGAAACTATCTTAATCAAAGAAGCACAGAAGGCAGGATGTAAAGCTGCTATCGGCGGTATCGGCATGCTGCTGTGGCAGGGCGTGGCGGCGTTTAAATTGTATACGGGCCAGGATATGCCTTACAAAGAAGTAGAAGAAAAATTTTTTGCTGAATAAATGGTAAGGAGAGGGTACAACTATGAAGTATAAAGCCATATTTTCGCCGCTTACAATCGGCAGCGTGACGATTCCCAACCGCTTCGCTGTTCCGCCCATGGGCAATAATTTTGCCAATACGGACGGCTCCTTGAGCAGTAAATCCGTTGCATATTACGGTGCCCGTGCCAAAGGCGGCTACGGCCTTATTACGATAGAATCGACGGTTGTATACAAAGAAGCTAAGGGCGGACCCCGCAAGCCCTGCCTGTATTCCGACGATACCATAGATAGTTTCCGCGCTGTCGCTGACGAATGTCATAAATACGGCGCAAAAGTTTCGATCCAGCTGCAGCATGCTGGTCCGGAAGGCAATTCTAAGCTGACAGGGTATCCGCTGAAGGCTGCCAGTGCTATTGCGCCGTCGAGCGGCCGGGAAATCCCCCAGGCTATTTCCCGAGAAGAAATTTACAAACTCATCGAATGCTACGGCGACGCGGCAGCCCGCGCTCAGCGCGCCGGCATCGATATGGTCGAGGTGCATTGTGCTCACGGCTATTTAGTCAGCACTTTTATTTCCTCGCGGACGAACATTCGCCTTGACGAATTCGGCGGCTGCTTTGAAAATCGCATGCGGCTCATTTCTCTGATCATTGAAAATATTCGCAAGAAGACAAACGGCACATTGCCTATTTTGTGTCGGATTAACGGCAGCGATGATGTCGAAGGCGGCCAGACCGTGCAGGACGCAGCTGCAGTGGCAGTGTATTTAGCAGAGGAATGCGGTGTCGATGCGCTCCACGTCAGCCGCGCCGTCCATCTCCACGATGAATTTATGTGGGCTCCCGGTGCGGTACATGGCGGCTTTAGTGCCGAATTGGTTACGGAAATCAAACGGGCTGTCGAAGTACCTGTTATTACAGTGGGCAGATATACGGAGCCGCAGTATGCAGAACTCCTGGTACGGGAAGGCCGCGCGGATATCGTAGCCTTTGGCCGTCAGAGCATTGCTGATCCGGATATGCCGAATAAAGTGAAACACGGTGCTTCCGATTTTATTACTCCGTGTATTGGCTGTCTGTTGGGCTGCGTGCCGAAAATGTTTAAGGGCGAACCGATTACGTGTGCTGTCAATCCGATTGTGGGCCGGGAAGGTGAGCTGACGAAAGCTGCAGTGCCGAAGAAGGTCGTCGTTGTTGGAGGCGGTCCCGGCGGTTTATATGCCGCTAAGGTTTGCGCTCTTCGCGGTCATGACGTTACCTTGCTGGAAAAGAACGGCACGTTGGGCGGTAATTTCTACATTGCGGCATTCCCGGCCGATAAGGGCGACTTGACGAGCGCTATCCGCAGCTTTATTGTCAGCTGTGAAGACGCTGGCGTAAAAATCCGGATGAATACGGAAGCGACGGCAGAGCTTATCAAGGAGATGGCTCCCGATGCCGTCATCTTGGCTACTGGGTCTAAGCCGCTTATCCTGCCGATTTCCGGACTTGCCGACTGCGGCTATGTAACGGCTCAGGATATGCTGGAAGGCAAGGTTCATGTCGGTAAAAAAGCTCTTGTCGTAGGCGGGGGCATGGTTGGATGTGAGGCTGCTGAATTCCTTGCGGAACGCAATCATGACGTTACTGTAATTGAGATGAAGGATACCATCGCCGGTGATGTAAGCGCTGAAAACCGTTTATTTATTTTCCAGGATTTCGAACGGCATGATGTGCAGCTCCTTCCTGGTGCGAAAGTTGAACAGTTCTTTGCTGACGGCGTTTCTTATACGACTGCTGATGGTACGGAAGGTGAAATCCGCAGATTTGACACGATTGTTCTGGCCATGGGTTCACGAAGCTACAATCCCTTGGAAGAAGAACTTTCCGCTGTTATCCCGCAGGTCTTCGTCATCGGCGAAGCTGTCAAGGCCCCGGGCAATGCTATGCTGGCTACAGGCGAAGCGTTCGATGCCGCATTAGCTATTTAACGTATTTTGCTGTATATATACGCAGGTCTCAGAGGCAGCTTTTCGGTAAAAGAAAAGCTGCCCGGATAGACCGGAGGTACCTTATGGAAATTATACAAAATCATAAACGACTATATCCGACGGCTATCGTCTTATACCTTAACTATCTGGTTCTTGGTGTTGCCGCATCTATTTTGGGACAGTACAAACAGGAATTTGCCGCGCAGTGGGGCGCGGCGACTTTGGCGAATGGCGCCTTTGATGCCAGCGGCGTCGTCTGGGTGTCGGCTTCATTGGGGTTAGGATGCCTGATTGGCAGTTTCGTATCAGGCCCCTTATCAGATAAGATAGGGCGGCGCATCGTGTCGGCTGTCGGCAGTATTTGTTATGCAGTTTTCTTTTTGGGCATGGTATTTTCGACTAATTTGCAGGCTGCATACGTATTCGGTCTCATTGGCGGGATTGCTAATGCTTTTTCTAACGGCGGCGTAATGCCGGCAGTTATGGAAATCTTCGTCGGCAAGACGGCTGTCGCCAGCATTTTGACGAAGCTTTTCGTTGCCATCGGTCAGTTTATTTTACCGCTGCTGATTTTGTTCGTCGCCTCGAATCACATGCCGTATACGACGTTGTTTTATGTATTCCCTGTCTTATGTGCTGTGTTGACGATATTGACCTTTGTCATGCCTTTTCCAGCAATGACTGCAGCGGACAAAAGTTCGAAAGACCAGCCCTCATTCTGGCAGGAAATAAAGGCGATTCATTTCACGCCATCCAGCATTGCCCTCATCATCATGGGCTTTACGACGACAGCGACATTTCAGATATGGGTTAACTGCAATCAGGAATTTGGACGATGGGTAGGCATGGAGAATCCGGCGATTATCCAGTCTTATTATTCTGTTGGCATTGTCGCTGCTGTATTACTCACGGCCGCTGTCGTTGATAAGTATATCAAGTCTATTCGCCTATTGCTGCTGTATCCGGCTATTGCCTTGACGATGCTCATTGTTTTGCTTTTTGTCCATCATCCGCTTATTGCTATTATCGGCGGATTTGTACTTGGATATTCGGCAGCCGGCGGCGTACTGCAGCTGGTAACGGCTGTTGTCAGCGACTTATTTCCCCATTTGAAAGGAACGATTATCAGTGTCGTCATGGTCATGTCCAGCATAGGGACATGGGTCGGCGTATCTGCTGCCGGCTCTATTGCCTCTATGGGCGGAAATAACGGGCCGGAATACGTGATCCTCTTTAATAGTGCTGTCACGTTGATGAGTGTACTATTGGCCTTGTTTGTCAATATTTCCAGCAAACGGCACGCATAATATAATAGTAGGAGCTGCCTTCAGCTCCTACTATTATTCTTGTTTTAATTTTCTGGCAATATGGTTGTATATGTGCAAGGATGTACAGCGTAACTTTCTTTTTGCTTAAGAATGTGAAAAATATAACAAATAAAGACGGCCCCGAGATAGAGAAAGGAGCAGTATAATGAATAGATGGGAACATGTGGAAAAATCTATTCCCCGAAAGACGAATAAACGCTGGTTTATGTTGTCGCTTATTTTTGTTCTTACGGCTATTAATTATTTGGACCGGACTAATATGGCTGTTGCCGCTTCCAGTATGAGTGCTGAGCTTGGTTTCAATGCTGTAACAATGGGCATGCTGTTGTCGGCGTTTGCTTGGGCGTATGCGTTTATGCAGGTTCCTGGCGGATATATACTGGAAAGACTTGGACCGCGTATTACATATGCATTGTCCTTGTTTTTCTGGTCCTTGTTTACGATGATTATGGGCTTGGGCAGCAGTTTTACCGCGCTGTTTATCATACGGATGCTCATTGGCGCTGCGGAAGCACCGGCGTTTCCGACGAATAATCGCGTCGTATCTGCATGGTTTCCTGATAGAGAACGGGCTACGGCGACATCGATCTATACTGCTGCCGAGTTTATTGGATTGGCATTTTTGACGCCAGTGCTGTTTTGGATTCTGCAGGCTTTCGGCTGGCGGGAAATTTTTTATGTGACAGGCTGTGTCGGCATTATTATCAGTTTATTTTGGTATCTTTTATATCGTGACCCTAAAGATTGCAAGGGCGTCAATGAAGCCGAACTAGCTTATATCCGTGAAGGCGGAGGGCAGGCTGAAAAGGCTGGCACGGCACAGAAGGTTACAGCAGCGCAGATCCTTGAGCTATTTAAACATCGCCAGTTATTGGGCATTTATTTAGGGCAATTTGCTAATACGAGTACAATGTATTTCTTCCTGACCTGGTTTCCTATGTATTTGGTTATGGCTAAGCAGCTTCCTATGATTCAGGCCGGGTTTTATGCCGTTATTCCTTATGCCGGAGCGCTGTGCGGCGTATTGTTGGGCGGACGTTGGTCTGATTATATGTTGCGCAACGGTTCTTCCTTGTCGAAAGCACGCAAAACGCCTATTGTTTGCGGTCTCATCTGTTCCATGTCGATTATGGCCGCAAATTACGCCGATTCCCTTACAGTGATTATCGCTATTATGGCCGTTTCTTTTTTTGGACAAGGTATGGCGGCTATTCTTTGGAGTACTGTCGGCGATATAGCTCCTGTCGAATCCATGGGCATTGCCGGCGGTGTTTTCAGCTTTGTCGGCAATTTGGCAGGCATTATTACGCCTATTGTCATTGGCTTTATCGTACATGTGACAGACTCATTTATCGGGGCTATGGTATTTATCAGCGCCGTGGCGGCTGTTGGTGTCTTTTCTCTCCTTTGTATTGTCGGCGATATTCACCGTATTGATGCATCAGAGCCTTCATGATTTACTGCCGTGCAGGGTATGCAATATGGAGTGCAGAGCTGTGATATCTAATTGTCCTGGTGCAGAGGCTTTTTTAGCCGACCCGAAGGTCAGGGCCGAGCCGAAAAGTTCGCCGCTGATACGGCTGATGACGCCTAATTTGCCCATGGACATGGTGATGATCGGTTCGTCCGGATATTGGGCTTTGACGGCTTCCGTAGCCGATAAGAGGGTGAGCACATCTTTAGCCGAATTCGGCATGCAGGCCAATTTGGCTACGTCGGCGCCCAATTGCTTCATGCCGATGAGGCGGCCCGTGATTTCGTCGAAAGACGGCGTTTTTTCGAAGTCGTGGTTGCTCATGACGACGGTGACGCCATGTTCCTTGGCGACGGCTAGGGTCTGGCGGATGCTGTCCCGATTGCGGAAGTATTCCACGTCGACGGCGTCGATTTTGCCGCTGGCGACGGCGTACTGGATTAATTCAAAGTAATAGGCTTCCGGGACGGCCGTTTCGCCGCCTTCTTCCTTCGTGCGAAAGGTGAACAAGAGAGCGCTGTCTGGGAGCTCCCTGCGGACGGCTGCCAGGGCTTCGCCGACGGCGGGAAGGGTGGTGTCTGCTAAGAAGTCGATGCGGAGTTCGACGACGTCGTACGGTTTATCTTGCAGGTAACGGCATTCCTGTATCAATTCTTCGACAGTGCGTCCGACGATGGGGACGCAGATTTTGGGCATGCCGTTGTCGAGGGCTGCGTTGCCAATAGTGATCATTATATCCTCCTTCGCGTATATCGCGTGAATGGGTTTGATGTTATTGTAGCGCATTGGCGGCGTATGGGCAATGAAAAAAGCATCTCTCGGCGGAAACTGCCGGGAGATGCTTTGGGAAACAGAAATGGCAAGCTCTGTAGGTGTGGAGAGTACGATTACCGCAGGATAGAGCCGGAAATAATCATCTGCTGTACCTGGTTTGTGCCTTCGTAGATCTGGGTGATCTTAGCGTCGCGCATGTACCGTTCTACCGGGTATTCGCGGGTGAAGCCGTAGCCGCCGAAGACCTGTACGGCGTCCGTCGTGACCTGCATAGCGATGTCGGAAGCGTATTTCTT
The DNA here is from genome assembly GCF_025567065.1 of Megasphaera stantonii. NCBI lineage: Bacteria > Bacillati > Bacillota > Negativicutes > Veillonellales > Veillonellaceae > Megasphaera > Megasphaera stantonii. The sequence continues at coordinate 22,006 of NZ_JAOQKD010000003.1, read as the reverse complement.
CGCGATAGCCGCATCCATGGAGTAGGACTTCACGTCGGGCTGGCCCATCTTCCAGGCGGCTTTGTATACGGCAAGGCGAGCCGTTTCGATCTTGAGCTTCATGTCAGCGAGCATGAAGGCGATGGCCTGCTTCGTAGCGATGGGCTTGCCGAACTGAACGCGTTCTTTTGCGTATTTAACAGCTTCGTTGTACGCGCCTTCTGCAATGCCCAGAGCCTGTGCGCCGACGCCTACGCGGCCGCCGTCGAGGGTCATCATAGCGATCTTGAAGCCTTCTCCTTCCTTACCGAGGAGGTTGGCTGCCGGAACTTTGACGTTCTGGAATACGAGTTCACGCTGTACGGAAGCGCGGATACCCATTTTAACTTCTTCTTTGCCGTAGGTGAAGCCTTCCATGCCCTTTTCGACGATGAACGCGCTCATGCCTTTCGCGCCTTTGGATTTATCCGTAGCTGCGAATACGATGGTTACGTCAGCTTCGCCGCCGTTGGTGTTGAAGACCTTGGAGCCGTTGAGGACGTAGTAGTCGCCTTCTTTAACGGCCGTTGTGGAGCCATTGAGGGCGTCCGTGCCGGCGTTGGGTTCGGTCAAGCCGAAAGCGCCGAGCTTCGTACCTTCTGCCAGGGGTTTCAAATATTTTTCTTTCTGTTCCGCCGTGCCGAACTTCCAGATAGGCCAGGAGCAGAGCATGGTGTGAACTTCGAAGCTCAGGGCGATGGAGGGGTCGACTTTTGCGACTTCTTCGCAGGCAACGGCCAGGCTGAGGAAGTCGGCGCCAACGCCGCCGTTTTCTTCTTCCCAGGGAATGCCGAGGAGGCCGAGGGTGCCCATTTCATCGAGGATAGCGCGGTCGAAGACTTCTTTTTCGTCGCGTTCCTTGACCGTCGGGGCCAATTTCTTTTCAGCGAAATCTTTCGCGAGGTTTGCAATGTCTTGCTGCATTTCTGTGAGCTTAAAATCCATGAGTTGTAATTCCTCCTAAATATAAAATAAGTAAATATATGTAAACGCCAAGGCCGGCTCCTTGAAGGCGCGTAAGCCTTGGCGTTATACAACGATGTGAAAGAATTAGAGCATTTCAGAGAATGCCTGAATACGGGTACGCATCTGTTCCAAAGACGGCGATTCCAAATCGACGTCGAGAACAGTATAGCGAAGTCCTGCTTCTTCAAATTCGACTTTGTAGATAGGATAATCGAATTCTTCGGGGTCGCAGAAGCGCATCAAGCAGACGACAACAGCGTCGGCGTCGTATTTTTTCGCCATGTCGATGAGCATTTGTCCACGCGGTTTGTCCGGGTTCATGGCCAGGGGGCAGCCGTCAAAGTCCTGCCACCATTTGGCGAGCTGTTCCAACGGGTCGATGCCAGCCGGGACATCGTTGCGGTACTGGCGCGATTCCTGGGCCAAATCGTCGGCGACGACGGCCATGTTGAATTCGCTGAAGATGTCTAGGAATTCGTCCGGTTCAGCCATGATGCCCGACAGAATAATCTTCTTGCCCTTCCAGGGCTGTACCGGTTCGGCCTTTACGGCGTCGATGAGCTGACGGACTAAGGCCGTGTGTTCGGCTTTATCCATGAACCAGCGGGCTTTGATGACGTCATGGCGTTTTACCGGCGTAAAGATTTGCGGATACTGGGCGGCGACTTCGCAGAATTCGCGCATGACGCGGCGGTTTTCGTTGTAGACTTTGATTGCTTCCTGGAGAGCCATGTCGCTGATGGTTACGCCCAGGATGCGTTCCAATTCGCTGCGGACGTGTTCGTATTCGCCTTTGAGGAAATCGACGGCGGCGTCGATTTTACGGTTCTGCGGATGCGTAAATACGATGACCGGCGCTTTGCCGTGCCATTTCTGGCTCATGCAGCGGAGCGTGTCGCAGGGAACGGAGAAGATAACCGCGTCGAGACAGTCGTACGTTCCGTTGAGCTGCAATTCCATGTCGGCCTGCATGAGGGAGCAGGCGAAAGGCGGCAAATACGTGCGGGCTGCGGAAATCTGCGGTTTCTGTGCCCCGAAGAGTCCGACAGGGAGATAGCCTGCGGCGTATACGATTTCTTCCGGTGCATAGTAGGGCATAATGCCGACGAGGCCTTTGCCGGTGTTCTTTTTATATTCTAATACCGTTTTTTTCGGATGGTTTGCTACGTCTTGAAATTTGCTGATCAGTTCATCAATATGGCTCATTAGTGATTGCCTCCTTCGTTGGCTTTCTTTTCGTTCATCATTTCGCATAATGCTTCTACGCGTGTGTCAAACTGCGCTTCCGAGAAGTTGCGGGGGTCCGTCTGGTCGCCGTCGAAAATGACGTAGGGGACGCCGAGGTTCTTCTGGATGCGTTTGCCGCCTTCGTCGTTTAAGAGGCTCATGTTCTTGCAGGAGCGGTTCTGGTGCATGATGAGGCCGTCGCATTTGCCGTCGCGTACTACGCTTTCCAAGACTTCGCCGCGGCGTTCGAGACAGCAGTTGATGTACGTACGCGTATAGGCTTCGGCCATAGATTCGAGGTTGCCCGGTTCATACGAAACGTCCCACATGCCGGGATATGCCGAGCCGGTCATCAACGCGCCCTGATTCTTCAAGGCTTTGAACGTATGACCCAACGCGATCCATACGGCGATGCCTTCCCAGGTTACGCGGGTCTTTTCGTTTTCGCCAAAAGCGTATTTTTTAGCGGCTAATTTAGCGTCTAATTCTTTGATGAGCTTGTTGAAGGTGATTTCAGAGTAATTTAAGGAACGAGCCGCCACGGCCAGGCCCATGTAGTTGAACAGGTCGAAGCCGTTTAAGGGAGACGGTTTATACGTCAAATACGTGGCAATTTTGTTCCAGGCTGCGATAGAACGCTGTGTCTGTTTCTGTACTTCGAAGAATTTGTCATAGTCGAAGGGACGGCCGCATAATTCTTCGAGCTGTTTGATGGCGTGCTTGAATTCGCCGACGATATACTGTTTGGCATGTTTGGTAACGGGATATTCGTGGTTAAACGGAACGTCGATGGTAATTAAGGGAATGTTCAGTTCCTTGGCCATGTTTTCATACCATTTGAGCAAGGTGTTGCAGATGTTGTTGCAGGTCAGAATGACGTCCGGCAAGGGGATCGGCGAAGCGGGGGAGTTTTTCAGGGCTTCCGGCGTTTCACCTGTCAGGGCCTGCTGCTTGAGGAGCTCCATGTAGCCCATGTTGACGCGGCAGTACGAACAGATATCCTGGTTGTAGCCTTTGTTTTCAGCGACTTCCAGCATAGCCGGCGCGCCGTGACGGGCGCCGATGCCGGCAGCATGGGTTTCAGGATATACGATAGCAATGTCCATAGCGGTGCAGAATTCGGGAGGTGCTACGGAAGCGGACCAGCAGACGAGGCGGCCTTCTTTTTTTGCGATGCGGGCGTCTTCGTCTACTTTCGGCAGAAAATAGCCGAGAGCGTCTTTAGCGCTCATGCTTTCAATATCAATCGTTTTTTCTTCACTCATTGAGATCTCTCCTTTGTTATTTGGTGACTTTATCATAGGCAATCAATGCGGCGCCCAGTGCTCCGACTACCTGGGGGTGCAGGGCTACATTGACGGGAATGCCTAATTCTTTGGATATGGCGTCTACGACGCCGGCGTCGCGGGAACCGCCGCCGGTCATGGTAAGGTCGGGACCGACGCCGACGCGGCGGACCAAGGCGCTGGCCTTGCTGGCGATAGAGCGGTGCACGCCGGCGACGATGTCTTCCTTCGGGACGTTTTTAGACAACAGGGAAATGACTTCCGATTCGGCGAAGACCGTGCAGGTACTGCTGACCGGGGCCGGATGCTTCGATTTAAAGTACCAGTCGCCCATGTCGGACATAGGAATTTCCAATACCTTGGACATGACGTCGAGGAAGCGGCCCGTGCCGGCGGCGCATTTATCGTTCATGGCGAACTGCATGACCAGGCCTTGGGAATTTAACTTGATGGCTTTAACATCCTGTCCGCCAATGTCCAGAATCGTCGTTGTGCCGGGACATTCGAAGAGGGCTCCCTTGGCGTGGCAGGTGATTTCGCTGACTTCGCCTTTGGCGCAGTCGACGTTGAAGCGCCCATAGCCCGTCGCAATGATATGGGCCATGTCGTCCAGCCCAAGGCCCGTGCCGGAGAAGACGTCTTCCAGAACGCGTTCCGGCCCTGTCGACCCCGTGCCGATTTCCACGACAGCGTGGGATATGATATGTTTTCCATTTTCTAAAATGACGGCTTTGGACGACGACGAGCCGACGTCGATTCCAAGAGTATACATGGGTTTCATCCTTTCTGGCTTGCGTTGTTATTTTTCAAAGGGATTAGGGTTGCTGCGGTTGATCGGGGCGATGGTCTGAACATATTCGACGAGGATGCCCTGATTGGTGCTGGGGCGGCGGAAGTTGACGATGATATCGTCAGTGCCTAATACAGCTTTCTTTTCCAGCATGCAGCCGGGGCATTCTTTTTCCATATGCTGACGGACGGCTTCTACGTCGTCGACTTCAAAGGCGATATGGGCGATGCCGCCTTTACCGTCGTTGAATTTCGTCAGGACGCCTTCGCGGGGGATAATCATTTCCAGCGGCGTGCTGAATTCGCCCTTCTTCGTAAAGATGAGGTCGGCGTGATAGGCATCGACGAAGCCGGCGTAATCGACTTCAAGGCCGTTTGCCTTGATAAAGGCTTCGGCTTTTTCCATCGTCGGGAGGACGATGCCGACGTGGTGAAGGCGCATGGGATGCCATGATGTATTGAGCTTGCCGGCTTCTCCCAAGGATTCAAACGGGTTGACGTCGCGGCCCGTAATAGGAGCCGTCGTCTGAACGTATTCGACGAGAATCCCCTGATTGGTGCTGGGGCGGCGGAAGTTGACGATAATATCGTCGGTGCCTAATACGGCTTTCTTTTCCAGCATGCAGCCGGGACATTCAGCTTCCATTTCCTGGCGGACAGCTTCTACGTCGTCGACTTCGAAGGCAATATGGGCGATGCCTCCTTTGCCGTTATTGAACTTCGTCAGGACACCTTCGCGAGGGATGATCATTTCCAAAGGGCTGCTGAAAGGGCCCTTTTTGGTGAAAATCAAGTCGGCGTGATAGGCGTCGACGAAGCCGGCATAGTCGATTTCCAAGCCGTTGGCTTCGATGAAGTCGTGCGCTTTCTGCAGTGTCGGCAATACGATGCCGACGTGGTGTAATCTCATGGGTTTCATATGTATTATCTCCTTACTATCTTTAAATAATTAATTCTTTAATCCCATCGGACCCTCCTGGAAAATTCGGGCATCCATGATCTTGTAATCTTCGATAATGGGTTTAAAGTCCATGTGGGCGAGGATGTCTTTTTCTACGTCAATGCCGGGAGCGACTTCGATAAGTTTTAACCCTTTTTCGGTCAATTCAAAAACGCATCGTTCTGTGATGTAAAAGACATGCTGACCGCGGCGGGCGGCGTATGCTCCATTGAACGTAATCTGATCTACGGCATCGACAAACTTCTTTGATTTACCTTCTTGTACAATGTGTACCTTGCCATCTTCTACGGCGATTTTTAAGCCGCCGGCCGTAAAGGTACCGCAGAAGAATACGTTTGGCGTCTGCTGGGAAATATCGGGAAAACCGCCGCAGCCGGCGATGTTCGTTCCAAACTTACTGACGTTGATGTTGCCTGTTTTATCGCATTGCGCCAAGCCTAAAAAGGCCATATCCAAACCGCCGCCGTCGTAGAAATCAAATTGGTAGGTGTGATCGATGATGGCTTCGGCGTTTCGCGTTGAGCCGAATTGCGCGCCGCCCTGGGGCACGCCGCCGATGGCTCCGTTTTCCACCGTTAAGGTAATCGTATCGGAGATGCCTTCTTCATCAGCGATGGAAGCGACATATTCCGGTGCGCCTACGCCGAGATTGACGATGGCGTTTTCCTTCAGGAACAAGGCGCCGCGGCGACCGATAATTTTCTTGGCGCTCATAGGAAGCGCTTCGCTGGCTTCGCCTAAGGGGGCGCGACGTTCACCGCACAGCGTCGGATCGTATGCACAGCCAAAAGCCTGTTCATGGTCGGCTTCGTCGGCGACTACGACGTAATCGACGTAAATCCCGGGGATTTTTACGAGGCGCGGGTCCAAGTTGCCGTGTTCGACAATTTGTTTAACCTGAACGACGACGATGCCGCCGCAGTTATGAACTGCCTGGGCTACGGACGTATTTTCCAACGGAGCTACTTCTTCTTCCATCGTAATATTGCCGCATTCGTCGGCATATGTACCGCGCAGGAAGGCGACGTTGATTGGGAATGTCGGGTAGAAAAGCTGTTCCTGTCCTTCGATTTCCAACAGTTTTACAATGTCTTCCTTTGTAACGTCATTGAGCTTGCCGCCGCCTTGACGAGGATCGAGGAAGGTACCGAGACCAATATCGGTAAACACACCGATTTTATGGCCGGCCAAAGCTCGGAACCAATGAACTAACGTGCCTTGAGAGCAGTTATACGCTTCGATTTTGTTTTCTACGGCCAACTTGCCGATTGCCGGTACCGTTTGGTAGTGGCCGATAATAATACGCTTCAGCAACCCTTCGTGAGCGAGATGTTCACCGCCGCGGCCATCGCGTTTTCCCTGCGATGCGGCGTACATATACGTCAGATTTTTAGGAGAGCCTGTTTCTAAAAATCGTTTTTCCAAGGCTTTGGTCAAAGCCTCGGGATGAGCGCAGCTGACGAAGCCGATAGACGTTATGGTATCGTTATCTTTGACCAATTCGGCTGCTTGAGATGATGTGATAACTTTCACTTTTTTCATAACATAAAATTCCCCTTCCCCTTTTTGTCTTAAATCGCATAAAATACAGAACTATTGCTATATTAGAATTCTTATAGAGAACTATTTATTGGAAAATATAATTCTTTATAAGAATTATAAAAAACAAAGTTAGAAAACAATTGATAAAAAAATCACATGTTTAATTACTTGAGAGAATTATACTATGGAAAAATCAATAACGTCAAGGAATAGACAAGGAGAAGTATGGAATCTTTAGTCAATAACGATATGCAATGAAGGGAAGGAAAAGACGAATATAGCGGCGAATAAAGAAATAACGCTGCTTTTTGCCTGTATGAAAGATGGGATAAGGCGTTCGTAACGTTGTTCTGTAGTACGTGAATCTTTTCTATATATTATATTAATTTTGTACAAATATGCTGCGCTGCTGGTGGATATATGTGGTGCGGCAGTATGAGAACGCCCAGTATGCTAGCATTATATTTCTTTCTTTCTTTTTTTGAATGGTCAGAATGAAAAAAGTATATCGATTTGCTTGCGACAGGCTGTGTTTATAATATTTAAGAAGATAAATAGGCGGATATTTTGGAATAGAATCGTGTCGTGCCAAAAGCAAAGAAAAATTTAATTTATAATTCCATGGAATTCCAGAAAAGGCAACAAAATGAATTGAAAGCGTGCTGATAATGATATAATTTCATTTTAAACGCTATTTGTTGTATGACATAATAAAAAATATAGTATGGAATCGGGGCGTGAAATCCTTTTTTCTAATAAATCGTAAAAGTTTTTGTATGTGACCAGAAGATAAGGATTCGGGACAAACCTGTCGGAGAGGAGACACACATATGAATATAGACCATTTTATCTATTTCATCGAAACCGTAAAAAAACAAAGCTTTACAAAAGCAGCCGAATCGTTGTTTATCAGCCAGTCGACGATCAGCAAGGCCATTCGTTCGCTGGAAAGAGCCTATGATACGGAATCAATTGACCGGACGGCGAAAAAGTTTAAATTAACCTCTGCCGGCGAAATCTTTTACCATGGCGCCGTAAAGATCGTGTCGAATTATAAATCGGAAACGGAAGTGCTGTCGGCGCTGCTGAAATCGGCGCGGGGAACCCTGACCTTAGGCGTTCCGCCGGTTACCATTACGGTCGTATATTCTATTCTGCATCAATATCAATCCATGTATCCGGCCATTAATCTTCAGATATCTGAAGTAGGGGCGCAGACGGCCTATTCTATGGTCAAAGCCGGCGCCGTAGATATGGGTATCCTGATTCAGCCCTTTGTCGATGACGACTTCGTACAGATTCCCTTCCTGCAGTCCGAAGCCGTATGCGTCGTGCCGCCGGGACACCGCTTGGCCGAATACGATTCGGTTTCCTTCAAGCAGCTGGCGCAGGAGGATTTCTACATGCTGAATAATACGTTCATGCTTCATGACAGCATTATCAACAACTGCCATAAAGCCGGCTTTTCTCCGAACATCGTCATGGAGAGCGGGCAATGGGATTTGCTTATCGAAGCCATAAACTGCGGCAACGGGATTACCATTCTGCCCAAGCCGGTCATCGATAAGATCTGCGATGGAAAGGTCGTGCAGATTCACTTGACCGACCCGGAATTTCCCTGGATTCCGACGCTGGCCTATCGCAAGGAAAAATTCATTTCCACGCCTATGCAGCTGTTTTTAGACATGATTCAAACGTTTATAAAAAAATAAACTTGTCAATGAGTTTTTGTCCGATTGCATTATTTGCATTCATTGGACAAAAACTCATTATTTTATTGCCATAAAAAGGCAAATATGCAAAACATCAAACGTTTAACCTAGAAAGATGAATGAAAATATGAATTATTGAATGATTTTCATATAAAAAATGAAGACACGTCGTTTTACTTTGCCTCATAGAAAGTGCTATCATGAAAGCATAGAATGCATTCGTTAAATGTAAAGCGTACATTTGTCATGACTTAACTTGTTACTGTTTTCACTTTTTAAAACTTTATATTGGTAAAGGAGATGAGAGACATATGGATTTTAACATTCTCGTTATTCTGCTGAGCTTGATTGGCTTGATGACCTTTGCATACCGTGGCTTCTCCGTTATCATGATGGCTCCAATCATGGCTATCTTGGCGGCTACCTTGACTGGCCTTGACGTTATGCCTTCGTACACCGAATTGTTCATGGGCAAGGCTGTAACGTACATCAAATCGTACTTCCCGGTATTCATGTTAGGTGCTATTTTTGGTAAAGTCATGGAAGAAACTGGATTGGCCCGCGGCTTGGCCAGCGCCATCATCAATGGCTTGGGCAAAGAACCGGCTAAAGCCGTTCTCTCCATCGTATTGGCAGGTTCGATCCTGACCTATGGCGGCGTTCTCTTGTTCGTCGTTGTATTCGCAGTATATCCCTTTGCTGCGGCTCTCTTTAAAGAAGCAAATTATCCGAAACGTTTAATCCCGGTCTGCATTGCCCTCGGCGCGTTTACGGCTACGATGGACGCCTTGCCGGGCACTCCGCAGATTCAGAACGTTATTCCGACGACATATTTCGGCACGAACCTCTATGCCGGTCCTCTTGCCGGCTTCATCGGCTCGGCTATTATTTACGGCTTAGGTATTGTCTACGTAACCCATCGTTTGAAAGCTGCGATTGCCAAGGGCGAAGGCTACGGCAACCACACGACAAACGAACCGGTTATCGATCCGAACGCAAGATTGTTCCCCTGGTATGTTGCCTGCCTGCCGTTGGTAACGGTATTGGTCGTCAACTTCGCCATTACGGAATTGGTTACGTGGAACCCGGCTATTTTGGAACCCTTCCATTCCATGAAGGGCGTTCCCCTTGTAGCTGCTAAGGTTCAGAACGTAGCTAGTATCTGGGCCCTTATCATCGCTCTCGTAAGCGGTATTTTGGTAGCCTTGGTTGTCGGCTGGCGCGAAATCAAGACGGTCGACGGCATGTCCAAGATCCTCAACGCCGGTGCTATCGGCTCCCTGCTCGCTATTATGAACACGGCATCCGAAGTTGGTTATGGTAACGTTATCTCCCAGCTTCCGGGCTTCGCTGAAGTTGCTAACTTCCTCATCGGCATCCATATCGGCGGCACGCCGCTCGTATCTGAAGCTGTCAGCGTAACGGTACTGGCCGGTATTACAGGCTCCGCTTCCGGCGGTTTGGCTATCGCCTTGGAACTGATGGCTCAGGATTGGCTCGCTTGGGGTCAGTCTATCGGTATGGGTCCGGAAATCCTCCACCGCGTCGCCTCCATGGCTTCCGGCGGTTTGGATACCTTGCCTCATAATGGCGCGGTTATCACGCTGCTCGCAGTTTGCGGCCTGACCCATAAAGAATCGTATAAAGATATCTTTGCGATTACGGTATTGAAGACCTTCACTGTATTCGTCATCATCTTTATCTACTCTGTAACAGGGCTCCACTAAACGATTTATATATAGACGTTTGTTGAAGTATAGAATGGGAGGAGATGCTCATCATGGCAAAATTTGTAACGGCTGCTGAAGCGGTTCAGCAGATTAAAGATGGTTCCATGTTAGCAACGAGCGGTTTTGTCGGTGGCTTGCTTGCAGAAGCCGTATTGAAGGAAATCCAGGCTTCGTTTAAAGCCAACGGCACGCCGAAGGATTTGTCTATCGTATATGCGGCTGGTCAGGGCGACAGCGGCGAACGCGGCCTGAACCACCTCGGCGAAGAAGGTTTGATGAAACGCATTATCGGCGGTCATTTCAACTTGTCCCCGCGTCTCGGCGAATTGATCAACAACAATAAGGTAGAAGCCTACAACCTGCCGCAGGGTACGATTTCCCAGTGGTTCCGCGACATCGCGGGCCGCCGTCCCGGCACGATTACCAAAGTAGGTCTCCGTACCTTCGTCGATCCCCGTGTAGAAGGCGGCAAAATCAACGATGTAACGAAGGAAGATATCGTTGAAGTTATTGAATTGGGCGGCGAAGAATGGCTCTGGTATCATCCGCACAAAATTGATGTAGCTATCATCCGCGGCACGACAGCCGACGAAGACGGCAACGTTACGATGGACGGCGAAATCGGCACGGGCGAAGCCTTGGCTATCGCTGAAGCAGCTAAAGCCTGCGGCGGCATCGTTATCGTTCAGGTAAAAGATGTAGCAGCTAAGAATACGCTGGACCCGAGAGACGTTAAGATCCCCGGCGTAATCGTCGACTATGTCGTAAAAGCTGACGAAGCTGACCATATGATGACTTGGGATTATGCGTACAACCCGGCATTCAACGGCGATGTAAAAGTTCCTCTGGATTCGGTAGCTCCGCTGAAACTGAACAACCGCAAGATCATTGCCCGCCGCTGCGCTATGGAACTGATTCCCGACGCAGTTGTAAACCTCGGTATCGGCATGCCTGAAGGCGTTTCCATCGTTGCCGCTGAAGAAGGCATCGACAGCATGGTACTGACGACAGAAGCAGGCACTATCGGCGGCGTACCGGCCGGCGGCCTGAGCTTCGGCGCAGCCACGAACGCCTCGGTTATCCTCGACCAGCCGTACCAGTTTGACTTCTATGACGGCGGCGGCGTAGACCTGGCAATCCTCGGCTTGGCTGAATCGGACGTCAACGGCAACATCAACGTAAGTAAGTTCAACGGCCGTGTAGCAGGCTGCGGCGGCTTCATCAACATCACGCAGAACTCCAAGAAGGTAATCTTCTGCGGCACCTTCACAGCCGGCGGCCTGAAGGAAGAAGTCAAAGACGGCAAACTGGTCATCACGAGCGAAGGCCGGAATAAGAAGTTCCTGAATCAGGTAGAACAGGTAACGTTCAGCGGCGCCTATGCAAATGCCGTAGGACAGCCCGTACTGTACGTCACGGAACGCGCCGTATTCAAGCTGACTCCGGAAGGCTTGGAACTGATCGAAGTGGCACCGGGCATCGACATCGAAAAAGACGTATTGGCATACATGGACTTCAAGCCCATCGTCAAAGACGTCAAGCTGATGGACGCTCGTATCTTTGAAGACAAACCCATGGGTTTGGAACTGTAATATGCAGTTATATACTTCACAAAGAGAGGAGATGAAAAAATGGCACGTGATGTAAAATATGAAGATATTAAGATCGGTGATAAAGCATCCGTATCGAAGACGATTTCCGAATTCGACGTATATGCCTTTGCCGGCGTAACGACAGACTTCAATCCCGTCCACATCAACAAAGAATTCGCTAAGAATTCCATGTTCAAACAGCGCATTGCCCACGGCATGATTTCTGCAGGTTTGATTTCGGCCGTACTGGGCACGGAGCTGCCAGGCGTGAACACGATTTACATGAATCAGTCCCTCAGCTTCCTGGCACCGGTATTCTACGGTGACACGCTGACAGCGACGGTAGAATGCAAGGAAAAAGACGATGCAAAACACCGCATTATCTTCAAGACGACTGTCACCAACCAGGACGGCAAAGTCGTCACCGACGGCGAAGCTCGCGTCATGAAAAAATAAGACGAGCTGCTGTCAAAGGTAGTACCCGGACATAGAATCCAAAGCCGATGATTCACCGCTTACATGTTTCACCGACGGGATGTCCGGTCTGTAGTAAACGAAAACAACCTTTTAAGTGCTTACAAGCTCTTGCCAACTTGTTATGGCTATGGCCGGCAGGTTGGCAAGAGTTTTTTTATACGAAAAAGCCCTCGTGCTCTATGGATAGATTTCATAGAACGCGGGGGCCTTTGGTATTATGCTTATGTCGCCGTATGCTGTAGGCGCTGCAAAATCGTGTGGTAGCAATGGGCTGAGAAGGGAACGGGAATATGCAGTTCGTCAGCCGTTTTTACCAAGTATCCGCTGAAGGTTTCCAGCTCGCTTTGACGGCCCTGCATGATATCGCGGGCCAGGGAGCTGGAGACGTCTTTATCCTTTTGGCGCATGACGCGGTCGTAAATTTCCTCGGGAAGGGTTGGCGAGAGGGCGATGCCCAATGCCTTGCCGACGGCATAGGCCTCATCCAGGAGGATACGGAACTCCTCTTTGCCCTTGGGCTGGGAAAAGACGTAGCCGATCGTCCCTTCGTAATAGGACGTAATGACATTGTAGGCGCAGTTTGTAATGTATTTGTTCCAGATTTCCGCCGTAATATCGTCGGAGAGTCGGCACGTCAGGCCTTCGCAGTTGAGCACGTCGTAGGCGCGCTGCGCCGCTTCCTTATCGTCGGAGCCGATGAACAGACGGGCGAAGGTTCCCGATTGGCGTATAGAAAAATCTGCTTCATAGGCTGACGTAATGTAAATCGTCGTGTCGACGATGGGACATTTCGGCAGGATCTTTTTCGCCGCGGCGCCATGGTCGACGCCGTTTAAAATCAAGACGACGACGGTATGCCGGCCGACACAGGGACGAATTGCCGTCAGCGCGTCGGCAAGGGAGTAATTTTTTACGCAGACAAATATCATGTCTGGTATGCCAGCTGTCGACGGGTCGTCGGTCACGGCGGGAAAGGCCGTATGCTCTCCGAATACGTCGCTGTGGAGGACGAGGCCCTTTTTCAGCAGCGCTTCTTTGCGCGGTCCCCGGGCGATCAGCGTGACGTCGGAGTAGGCGGCGCATAATACAGATGCGACGTAGCCGCCGACGCCGCCGATGCCTGTTACCATCAGTTTCATTTTCCTACCTCCCGTTTCAGCAGCTCTTGATAAAACCGTTTGGACACGGGTGCCGGCACGCCTAGCCGGTCGGCCAGGCGGACGAGATGGCCGCTGAACGTCTCAAGCTCCGTCGGCTTATGAGCCATGGCGTCTCGGGCCATGGAGCTCGTCGCGTCGGCGTTGCGGTAATGCATCATGTCTTCGAAAATCTCTGCCGTCAGTCCGGAAGGGAGCTGTACGCCATCGGCTATGGCTACGGCATAGGCTTCGTCGAGAAGGAACCGAAACTCTGCCAGCCGTTCCGGATGCTCCAGCAGTCCTCGTGTCGTACAGGTGTAATAGGCCGTAATCGTGTTGTAGGCGCAGTTTATGATGTATTTTTTCCATACTTCGCTTTTCATATCCTGGGGAATCGTACATTCCATGGCCTGTTCGTGATGCAGCAAGCGGCAGACCAGGGCTGCGGCGTCGCGGTCGGGGCTGTCTGCGCGCATGCGGACGTAGGGGCTGGCGTGGCAGATGGCGTATTCGCCGTCGTAGGATGATGTGATGTAAATAAGCGAATTTACGACTCGGCCCGCAGGAAGGGCGGCCCGGGTCCGGTCGGCATGGTCGATGCCGTTCATGACGGGGACGACTACGGTGTGCTCGTCGACGCATGGGCGAAGGGCGGCCAGGGCTTTGTCCAGGGAAAAGGTTTTTACGCAGACAAAAATTACATCCTGAATGCCAACGTCGGCCGGGCAGTCTGTCACGGCGGGATGATAGGTTTGTTCTCCTAAGACGGCGCTGTGGACGACCAATCCCCGCTGTTCCAGGGCCTTCTTCCGTTCGCCCCGGGCGATCAGCGTGACGCTGCCGGGATAATAGCGGCAGAGAACGGCGGCAATGTAGCCGCCGACGCCGCCAATGCCTGATACCATTAATTTCATAACGTATTCACCTTCTTAATCAGCGTGTATGTAGTAATAAAAAGGCGGAATGCCTAGAGCCGGGACGTTTTCGTCTCGATAACCGCCTGTATTTCCTGCAGGAAGCCTTCTATCTGAGGCGTCATGACCTTGTTGGCGTGGAGTACCGTCTGGACGTACGAGCTGTCGCAAAAGTCGGTGATCGGCAGGATGACGACGTCGCCCTGCTTGGCTGCCTGCACGACGGTGTACTGGGGCAGGACCGATAAAAAATTGCCCTTGCTGACGAGGCGCGTTGCCGTGTTGGCGCTTTGCAGCGTCAAGAATGGGCGAAGGGTAATATTCTGGGCGGACATGGCGCTCTGAAAGGTGACGATGTAGGGAGCTGTCAATTCCATCAAGATGAACTCCTCGTCTTTTAAATCGCTCAGGGTCAGAGAGTTCTGCCGGCACAGGTGATTGCCGGGATTGGCGATGACGACGATGTCTTCCTTTCGGGAATACCACGTGTGCCACTGTGTTTTCGGCAGGGGCTCGGCAATGAGGCAGGCGAAGTCAAGAACGCCGGTCTGCATCCGATTTTTCAGGGTCGCCGTATCGTCGACGACTAACTCGACTTTGACGTTGGGAAAGTGCTGATGATACCGGAGAAGGGATGATTCGAACAGGATTTCGTACAGCGATTCTACCATGCCGATGCGCAGGGTGCCGCCGAGGGATTCCTTGGATTTCAGGAAATTTTCCATCAGCAAAGCCGTCGCGACGATTTTCTGGGCGTAGGGAATCAGCTCCTCGCCATGCTGAGTCAGCGTGACCTGGCGGCCGATGCGGTTGAATAAGGGCGCGCCGACCTCCCGTTCCAGCTGCTGAATCTGCGCGCTGACGTTGGACTGGGAATAGCCGAGGATTTTCGCCGCCTGCGTGAAGTTTTTTATAGAAACGACTTGAAGAAAGGTATTTAAGTTTCGTATTTCCATAATTTATAATCTCTCCTTCATATGACTAGTATGCAAGATTTTCTTTTCTCCGTCAATGATTTTTATAAAATATTGAAAAGTGGCTTACATCAGGCTTGACAATCAAAAATATTGATTAAAGCGATTAATTCCATTTGTTATACAGATATAGAATTGTACGTTATAATAAAGCCATTGAAGACTATTTTTTATTAGTTGGAGGGATTTTCATGGCAAAAAAAATGATGACCATGGACGGCAATACCGCTGCCGCTTATGTGTCCTACGTGTTTACTGATGTTGCCGCTATTTATCCTATTACGCCTTCTTCCACGATGGCGGAAAAAATGGACGAATGGGCGACTAAGGGCGTTAAGAACATGTTCGGACAAGTTGTCCGCGTTCAGGAAATGCAGGCTGAAGGCGGCGCTGCCGGCGCTGTTCACGGCTCTTTGCAGGCAGGCGCTTTGACGACGACCTACACGGCTTCTCAGGGCTTGCTCCTTATGATTCCGAATATGTACAAAATCGCCGGCGAATTGCTCCCGGGCGTATTCCACGTTGCAGCTCGTGCTCTCGGCACGAACACCTTGTGCATTTTCGGCGACCAGCGCGACGTCATGGCTTGCCGTCAGACCGGCTTTGCTATGCTGGCTGAAGGCAGCGTTCAGGAAGTTATGGACTTGTCGGCTGTCGCTCACTTATCGGCAATTAAAGGCCGCGTTCCGTTCCTCAACTTCTTCGACGGCTTCCGCACGTCTCATGAAATTCAAAAAATCGAAGCCTTCGACTACGACGATTTGGCAAAATTAGTCGACATGGACGCTGTTAAAGAATTCCGCGACCGCGCTACCAACCCGGATCATCCGACGACGAAGGGCACGCTGCAGAACTCGGATATCTACTTCCAGCAGCAGGAAGTACAGAACAAGTACTACGAAGCGCTGCCGGATATCGTTGAAGACTACATGGAAAAAATTTCCGCTCTCACGGGCCGGGAATACCATCCCTTCAGATACTACGGCGCTCCCGACGCAGACCGCATGATTATCGCTATGGGTTCCTTGACGGATGCTATCGAAGAAACGGTAGACTTCCTCAACAAACGCGGTGAAAAAGTCGGCCTCCTGGCAGTTCACCTCTATCGCCCGTTCTCGGAAAAATACTTCTTCAAATATATTCCGGAAACGGTTACGAAGATCGCTGTTCTTGACCGCACGAAAGAACCGGGCTCCGTTGCTGAACCGCTGTACCTCGACGTCAAGGGCGTATATGCCGGCAAGGAAAAACAGCCTCTTATCGTAGGCGGCCGCGCTGGCCTCGGCGGAAAAGACACGACTCCGACCCACATTCTTTCCGTATTCGAAAACTTGAAGCTCGACCAGCCGAAAGATCAGTTCACTATCGGCATCGTCGACGACGTTACCTACACGTCCCTGCCCCTCGGCGAAGACATCGACACGACGCCGGAAGGCACGACGGCCTGCAAGTTCTGGGGCCTTGGCTCCGACGGCACGGTCGGCGCCAACAAGAGCGCTGTTAAGATTATCGGTGACCACACGGATATGCACGCTCAGGCTTACTTTGCCTATGACTCCAAGAAATCCGGCGGTATTACCGTATCTCACCTCCGCTTCGGCAAAAAACCGATCAAATCGACGTACCTCATCAACAAAGCTGCTTTCGTTTCCTGTTCGCAGCAGTCGTACGTACATAAATACAACGTATTGTCCGGCCTGAAGAAAGGCGGCAGCTTCCTCCTGAACACCCTCTGGACTCCGGAAGAACTGGACGCGAACCTGCCGGCTTCGATGAAACGCTACATCGCGCAGAACGATATTCAGTTCTACACGATCGACGCTGTAAACATCGCTCAGAAAATCGGCTTAGGCGGCCGCTTCAACATGATCATGCAGGCTGCGTTCTTCAAGATCGCCGACATCATTCCTATTGACGATGCTGTTAAATACCTGAAAGACGCTGTCGTTTCCTCGTACGGCAAAAAAGGCCAGAAAGTCGTCGACATGAACAACGCCGCTATCGACAATGGCGTAACAGGCATCGTAAAAATCGACGTTCCGGCCAGCTGGGCTGACGCTGCCGATGAAGCTGCTCCTGTCAAAGACGTTCCCGAATTCGTTACGAAGATTTTGGAACCGGTCAACGCACAGGAAGGCGACTCCTTGCCGGTCAGCACGTTCATCGGCCTGGAAGACGGCGCATTCCCGCAGGGCACGGCTGCTTATGAAAAACGCGGCGTTGCTATCAACGTACCGGAATGGGATGCAGAAAAATGTATCCAGTGCAACCAGTGTTCCTTCGTCTGCCCGCACGCAGCTATTCGTCCGGTTCTCTTGACGGATGAAGAAGTCGCCGCTGCTCCGGCCGGCCTCAAGACGAAACCGGCTGTCGGCGTTCCCGGCATGCACTTCACCATGGCTGTCAGCGTCCTCGACTGCTTAGGCTGCGGCAGCTGCGCTCAGGTTTGCCCGGCTAAGGAAAAAGCCCTGGAAATGAAACCCTTCGGTTCTCAGGAAGAAAAAGCTCCCCTCTGGGATTATGCCGTCAATCTCCCTGCTAAGAAGAACCCCATGAATAAATTCACCGTTAAAGGCAGCCAGTTCGAACAGCCGCTGCTCGAATTCTCCGGCGCCTGCGCAGGCTGCGGCGAAACGCCGTATGCAAAACTCATTACGCAGCTCTTCGGCGACCGCATGATGGTTGCTAACGCTACGGGCTGCTCCTCCGTATGGTCCGGCAGCGTACCGTCCATGCCGTACACGACGAACGAAGCAGGCCACGGCCCGGGCTGGGCGAACTCCTTGTTCGAAGACAACGCCGAATTCGGCTTGGGCATGTTCTTGGCTACGCAGCAGGTTCGCGAAAAAATGGCTATGGATATTCAGGAAGCCATCGACAACCCGAATACGCCGGCCGACGCGAAAGCCGTATTCCAGGAATGGCTCGACAATAAGGACGTAAGCGAAGGCACGCGCGAACGGGCTGACAAAGTTGTCGCCGTCGTAGAAGCAGCTAAGGACGTATGCCCGATCTGCAAACGCATCTATGAACGCCGCGACAATTTGGTAAAACGCAGCCAGTGGATCTTAGGCGGCGACGGCTGGGCTTATGACATCGGCTTCGGCGGCTTGGACCACGTATTGGCTCAGGGCGAAAACGTCAACGTCTTCGTATTCGATACGGAAGTTTACTCCAACACGGGCGGTCAGTCCTCCAAAGCTACGCCGACCTCGGCTATCGCTAAGTTCGCAGCTGGCGGCAAGAAGACGAGAAAGAAAGACTTGGGCCGCATCGCTATGACCTATGGCTATGTATACGTCGCTCAGGTTGCCTTGGGCGCCGACAAGAACCAGTGCCTGAAAGCGATTCAGGAAGCTGAAGCTTATGACGGCCCGAGCTTGATCATCGGCTATGCACCGTGCATCAACCACGGCATCAAAGCCGGTATGGCCAACAGCCAGATCGAAGCTAAGAAAGCCGTTGAAGCTGGCTACTGGCACCTGTATCGCTACAACCCGGCTCTGAAAGCTGAAGGCAAGAATCCGTTCATCCTCGATTCTAAAGAACCGGTCAGCGACATTAAAGACTTCCTCATGGGCGAAGTCCGCTATGCATCGCTGAAGACTGTATTCCCTGAAAAGGCCGACGAATTCTTCGAAAAGACGGCGGAAGACATGAAAGACCGTCTCGAAGCATACAAGACCTTGGCTGGAAAATAAGCCGATACGCTAGTGTATAACTCTATTTGCTCATAGAATCACATACAGCAGAACACGCCTTATCCTTCGGGATAGGGCGTGTTTTGTTTGTTGCTGTATAGACATGATGAAGGGGCTTGCTGCACGTGTGACGTGCGGCAAGCCCCTTGCATCTCTGGAAGAATGTGTCTTTACTGCTTCGGCAATGTGGCCAGGCGATGAGTGTTGACGAACATGTCTTTGATATTTTTGAATTGAATCGTGTCAATGCTGATTTCCTTTGCTTCCCCTTGGGGAGAGTAGACCTGCAGCAATTCCGCTTTTAGATCGTACGTGTTATCGCGCTTATTGCCGTGAAGCGTCGCCGAATATTCGTTGATCTGACGGATGACCTGATTCTGCTGGAAAGTCATGGCATCCAAGGTGCTGTTGTACTTTTCTACATACAGCGTGCAGGAAATATTTTCGATGCTGTTGGGGAAGTCCCGGGTCTGCATACTCTTTATGGAATCCATGTCGACGTATACGACGCCGTCGGGCTGAGTGCTTACGACGCGGTACCGGTCGGGATTATTCAGCAATGTCGTCGAATCCATCGCGCCGACGGCGGCGCAGCCCATCAGGAGCGTCCCGGCCATTGCGACGGCAGTTAAGATTTTTTTCATAGCATATCACTATCCTTTCTAAAATCCTTGTGAGTGCATTATAACATAAAGTCTGCCTTAGGAATAGAGATGCGGCGAAACTGTAACAAAACAGTGACATGACGAAGGCCGCGCCTGGGATTTTATTATATTTTCAGCTCTAATCTCTTTACAAAGGGCTCGTGTATTTGATATACTTAATAAGTACTACAACATGCGGGTGTAATTCAGTGGTAGAATACGAGCTTCCCAAGCTTGGTACGAGGGTTCGATCCCCTTCATCCGCTCCATACAGATACTGACTGGCCTCACGGGTATTTGCCGTGAGGCCATATTTTATGCCCAAAAGGCCATAAGGATTCTCCCTGTTTCATACTTACTGGTGTTCCTCCTTGATACAATAACAGCCCTGTCGGATATCCGGCAGGGCCTATTTGCATGGGCAGTTATATTTTGTGTGCAGATACTGCGCAAGCAAGTGTTACAGGAAATCACTGCGCAGAGGTCTTTTTCGAGTTCATCAGTGTCGTTCTTGAATGGTGTTTTTATACAGAAAATCTTCCTATTTTCAGCATATTAGCTGACATATTGCATATACATGTAAGAATTATAGCTTAATATATAATTTTATGCTGTATATGTATCATTTCTAGGCGAATATAAAGCATATCTAGGAGAACTGTAAAAACAAAAAACGTGCCATAATAATATGTGTATAAGGAATAAAATGTAAAAAATCACGATACTTCTATGCAAATTCTTTATACAGTATCCCCAATTTCTTTTTTACTGGGACACTCGTCTGTCTCCTTCGTTTTCTATAATAAAGGCAGAAACAGCACATCAGACACTATCAGACGAAAGGAGGAACGATTCATGGAAGGCTCGAAACAGGAACGAATGCTGGAAATCTTTTTCCGGGGATTGCGCGGCGAAGATATATCCATACAAAAGCTAGCTGTGCAGTACGGTGTATCTACCAAGAGCATCAGTCGCACGATAAACGACATCAAGGCTTTTCTGGCCGATCACCGGGAGCTCGTCGGCAATACGGAATTACAGTATTCCCACCGCGACAAATGTTACCGCCTGCGGATGGATGAATTTCTGACCAATCAGGAATTATTCGCGCTGATAGAAGTCGTCATCGGAGCCAGAGCCTTTTCCAAAGAAGAACTCCTTCTCCTGACATCGAAGCTCAAAGCCTTCACGACGACGGACGACAGGGCCAAGCTAAGCGAACTTATCCGCAAGGAGCTGTACCATTACACGGCGGTCAAGCACGACTGCGAAAGCGTGCAGGATATGCTCTGGCAGCTCGTGCGCTGCATTACGGAAAAGCGGGAAATTACCGTCGAATACTTCCGTTCCGATCGGGCCCATACAGTGCATCGCCTGCGTCCGGCGTCGGTCATGTTTACGGATTTCTATTTTTACCTCATTGCCTTCGGTACCGACGGCGATACGGAAAAGCCCCTGTATTTCCGCGTAGACCGCATCAAGCACCTGACCGTTCACCGTCGGAAATTTACGACAGACGACGCGCCGGCCTTCGACGAAGGATTGCTCCGCCAACGCAGCCTGTTCATGTGGCCGGGGAAGTTACGCACCATCCGGTTTGCTTACACCGGCGTATCGGTGCAGGCCGTCCTCGATAAGCTGCCGACGGCGCGGGTCATCGACCGCATAGGTCGGACGCATATCGTCGAAGCCGAAGTATACGGCGAGGGCATCGTCATGTGGCTCCTCAGCCAGGGCCCATGGATCAAAGTGCTGGAACCGCAGGACTTTGTGGAAACGGTGAAAGAAAAACTGACGGAAACATTGTCACAGTATACTGAGACGACTGTATAAATTATGGTGAAATCTGAAAAAAGGAAGGTATTCCCATGGATCAAAAAGACATGCTCTACAAGCTGATCGGAGCACGAATACGATACTATAGAACCCTCAACGGCCTCAACCAAAGAGAACTAGCCAAACGGGTTCACCTCAGCGAAAGTGCCATCGGCAGGATAGAGCGGGGAGATTACAATGAAAGCATTTCCCTGTCTACGTTGGTAGATATTGCCAATGGCTTAAAAATCGACGTGCAGCGGCTGCTGACGATGGATGAGGACGAGGAACGGCTGCTGGGATGGAAATAAGATGTTACAGCGACAAGTATTGTCGTTGCAGGATAGTATAATGTAGTTATGACTATGGAATAGTTCAATAAGTTAATATAAAATTTGTTTTAAGGAAAATGTTATGGTTAATTGTAAAATGAATTTGAACAGGTAATCAAAAAAACAAAAATCCATAGTGAAGCTTCATGTTAAAATGGTTTTGCGAGAAATCATCAACAAAGGAGCA
>NZ_JAOQKD010000029.1:5424-20799 GCF_025567065.1 Megasphaera stantonii | reverse complement strand
GGGGGGAGGCCCCCTGGGAGGATAGGAAGCCGCTGATTACAAAAAGAGAGCAGTGCATTGGCACTGCTCTCTTTTTGTATACAACGACCTCCCATCTACCCAGGGCAAGCCCTGGGATAAGTAGCGAACCTCGTTTGAAGGAGCGAAAGCGACGCGCAAACGAGTGTGAGTCACTTATGTCGGGTCCGTGCGTGAGCAGAACATGTCATGAAGAAGTATTCATGTGTGCAGATCCGACTGATAGGTGCGACGACCGTCAGCAGGAGACGTATACATTATGTATGCGTTCTTTTTTTGTATATGTGCGGCTTTCTATCCTTCCAGGTTCCTAGAGTAAGCATAAGCAGGGAACACCGTTTGAAGGAGCGAAGCGACGCGCAAACGGGAGTGATTCGCTTACTTCGAATCGGGGCAAATAAGATAGAAGGATGGCAGGCTCATGTGGCAAAGGCTGCCGATTCGAAGCTTTGATGACGATACCCTAAACAGATAAACACGACGCGAAACATAAATTACCCCCGCTGTCTTGTTTTTAGAGACAGCGGGGGTAATCTTTACTCTTCAGCCATTTCTTCTTCTTCTTTTTTTACGGGAAATATAACAGAAATCGTCGTGCCTTCATTTAATTTGCTTTTCAGCGAAAGTTCAGCGTTATTCCCTTTTGCGATATATTGGGCAATGGATAAGCCTAGGCCAGAGCCGCCTGTTTCTTTGGCCCGGGATTGTTCGACGCGGTAAAATCGTTCAAATACCCTGTCGATATCCTTTTCGGGAATGCCGATGCCCGTGTCCGATACGGAATAGTATACGTTGTCGCCGTCGCGGCGGCAGGACAGGGTGATGTTTCCGCCGGCAGGCGTGTATTTGACTGCGTTGTCGACGAAGATTCGCAGCATTTGCTTTACGCTGCCCGGCTCGGCATAAATCGTCGCTTCGTCGTTTTCCACAATCGTGATTTTATGGTCATGATCCAGCAGGGTCACTTCGTTGTACACATCCTGGAGCAGCTTAGCCGTGTTGATGTCGGCGAAGTGCTTCTTCAGCGTGCCGCTATTCGTGCGGGCGAAGAACAACAGGCGCTCGATGAGCTGGCGCATGTATTCCGTTTCCTGCTTGATGGTCGTAATGCTTTCCTGCAGCACGGCAGGGTCGTTTTTTCCCCAGCGGTCCAGCAGGTCCGCGTAGCCGGCGATGACGGTAATCGGCGTGCGCAGCTCGTGAGACGCGTCGCTGATAAATTGCTGCTGCTGTTTATAGCCGTATTCGATGCGGTCTAAGGCCTGGTTGATCGTAACGGCTAAGTCGTGCAGCTCGTTGCGGTTATCTGACAGGGTAATGCGGTTATCGAGCTGGTTGACCTCAATGGTTTCCAGCGTGTCGTTGATGATGCGCAGCGGCGCTAGGGACTTTTTCATCAGGTACATGCCGGTCAGAACGGTCAGGGCCAAGCAGATGAGGATAGACGCCAGCAGCTGCTTGGACAGCAGGGTAATGAAGTCGTTTTCCTTATCAGGCTGGCGGGAGAACCGCAGGTAGTAGCTCTTGCCGTCGTCGCCGTCCCATTTTTTGTAATAGGAAAACTCCGTCGTTTCGCTGCCCTGTATCGTCGTCGGCAGGGCGTTTACCGTTTTATCCTGAATATCCTCGTCGATATGGCGGTCGCTCAATTTTTTTATCGTATGAGTCGGGCAATTATCCAAAACCAATTTGCCGGCGCCGTTGTAAATTTGCAGGGTAACGAAATTGGGTAGATTGGACCGGACGAAGACGGAAGAGTCGACTTTGCCGTACGAATCCAAATAGGCTACGGTGTTTTGCGCGCTCGATTCCAAATCCTCTTTAATGGAGTCGTTCATGATGTAATGAATGCTGGCGACGGTGATGACCGATACGACGATGAGGATAAAGAATACGATGGAAGAATAGAGGAGCACCATTTTGGCGAAGAGCGGCAGGGGCGCGAAGGTCGGATGCTGCAGTATTGCCTGTTTAATCCTTTGCCACATATCCTACTCCGCGGATGGTCTGAATGTATTCCCGTCCTTTTTCCTTGCCGAGCTTGCTGCGAATATAGCGGATATACACGTCGACGACGTTCGTGTCGCCAATATAATCGTATCCCCATACTTCTTCTACGATGCGGTCTCTGGTCAGCACGATGTTTTTATTGCGGATTAAATAGGACAAGAGTTCAAATTCTTTCTTCGTCAAAATGATTTTCTGCGTGCCGATGACGACTTCGTGGCGGTCCAAATACAGCATCATGTCCTGGAGCTGCAGGAAGTTTTCGTCAGCCGGCTTATAGTCCCGTTCGCGCAGGAGCACGCGGATGCGGGCGAATAATTCCTTGCTGTTGAAGGGCTTCGTCAGATAGTCGTTGGCTCCTAAGTCCAGGCTGGCGACCTTCGTTTCGACGTCGTCCTTTGCCGACAGCATCATGATGGGGACGTTGGATAGTTCGCGGGTCCGGCGGCAGATCGTCAGGCCGTCGATGTCGGGAAGCATGACGTCCAGTAAAATCAAATCGAAATGATCCTGGCCGATGCGGTCCAGCGCCGCGGCTCCGTTCGTTTCGATGCCGCACTCGTAGCCTTCGTGTTCGAGCTCCATCTGAAGAAAACGAGCAATTTGTTTTTCATCTTCGACAATTAAAATTTGTGCTTTTTCAGCCATACCATAATCCTCCTGAATCACGAGTACATTACTTCTTATTATACCTCATCTATGACTATTTTGGTACTCGCCTTTGCGAATCGGACATAAACAAAACGAAACATATTCTTCTTAGTCATATCCATGAGAGGATGGGTTGGAGAAATCTGGAGAAAATGAAGATAATGTCGCTGCAAGCCTTCAAGAACAGGCGCAATTAATGGTATAATAATATAATAGCCTCATGATAATACCTATGGAATTTACGTACAGCAAGGAGGAATAGATATGACAGGATTAAACATTACGTTTTTAGCCCACAGCGGCTTTGCCGTTGAAACGGATACAAAAGTGCTGGTATTCGACTACTTTAAGGATCCGGCAGGAAAGGTGGAATCCTATGCGAAAGGGGATAAGCCCCTATGGTTTTTCGTCACCCACTGGCATGAAGACCACTTCAATCCCCGCATTGCCGACTTCGCCGCCCATACGGCCCATTATATTCTCAACGACGGCGTGACGCTGGAAGATGTAGACGTAAAAAAAAATGCAAACTATGCGTTTATATGATACAATACATATGGAAGACGCAACGATTACCCAGTATGGCTCTACAGACGAAGGCGGTTCTTTTTTTGTGGAAACGGACGGATTTTCCATCTTCCATGCCGGCGACCTCAACTGGTGGCACTGGCTGGGCGACACGGACGAAAACAACGCCGAAGCGAAGGGCAATTTCGACCGGGAAATGAAGAAACTGGCCGGCCTGTCTGTAGACGTTGCCTTTTTCCCCGTAGACGCGCGGCTGGAAGGAGCGCGCGAATGGGGCGTAAAAGGATTTTTAGACAAGGTGCATGTGAATAAGCTGTTAGTTTCTATGCATCATTTTGGAACGGTCTGGTCGCCGTCGCCTGACTTTAAGGCGGCCTATGGCGGCGTCCCCTTGTGGATACCGTCCCGCAAAGGCGAGGAAACGACAGTTCGATAAGGCAGCAATATCTGCATATACTGGAAGCGCAGAGGAGGTATAGCATGACTGAATTACACACGGCGGCGCAGCCTAAACGCAGTCAGATTGCCAATTATATACTGGCGGCGGCGGCGATTATCCTGCTGCTGGCGTATCCGTTCCAGGACTTCTTCTGGGGCGGGTTATTGACCCATTTGGCCGGAGCGGCCCTGATCGGCGGCCTGGCTGACTGGTATGCCGTAACGGCTCTGTTCCGGCGGCCCTTGGGCATTTCCTTTAAGACGGCCCTGATTCCGAACAGCAAGGAACGGATCGCCGAAATGGCCCGTCACATGATTGAAAGCGAAATCCTGACGGTGCCCAATATGTACAACGTGCTGAAGCATCATCCGATATTGGGAGCGACCCTTGAGTATCTCCACACGGAGAAGGGCTTTCAGTCAGCGGAACGCGTATTTGGGCAAATCCTCAATACGTTTTTGTACACCGTCGACATGAAAATCGTCGTCAAGGCCTTTTCCGGCGTCGGCGGCCAGGCTATTGAAAAAATCGATTTGGCCCCCATCATGAGCCGGGCTATTAAGATCGGCCTGCGCGGCGAATCGGGGAAGGATTTTCTCGATTTCATGATCCTTCATCTGGAAATACTCGTCAAGAGCGATACGATGAAAAAGTACATCGGTGAAATTTACGAAGCGTCCCTGCAGCAGTATGCCGAACGGAATTTCCTCTTTGAATGGGCCATCAAAGCGGCCCTCAAGATGGACATGTTCCGGCCGGAGCACGTCGCCGAAAAATTGCAGGAAAAATGCCTCAGCCTGCTGGACGACGCGAAGCGGGAAGATTCGCCGCAGCGCAAGCAGGCCCTGAATTACTTGTGGAAGCAAACGGAACGCATCGAGTTTAACGGCGAATGGCATGAACGCATCGACAGCTACAAGAACCGCATGTATCAGAGCCTGGTTACCCGTCCCGACACGAAGGAAGCTTGGCAGCGGTACGTACAGACGCCGGAACGGCAGAAGCGCGTCTGCACCGTCGCGGCAAAATACGTCATCGGCAAGCTGGAACGGTGGCGGCAAAGCCCCGATCAGGTGGAACAGATGAACCGCACGGCTTTGGCCTTCGCCGCCCGCGAATTGAAGCGGCTCCAGGTATGGTTCGGCAAGACGGCAGAACAGGAAATCATGAAATACGACGGAAATTATCTGGCGCAGCAGCTGGAAAGCAGCGTCTGGTACGATTTGCAGATGATTCGCGTCAACGGTTCTCTCGTCGGCGCAATTCTCGGCGCCGTCATCTATCTCGTCATGTATGCCGTGAAAGGAGGCGTATAGTATGACATATCGCCAGCGGGCCAACGCTATTTTGGCCTTGTCCTTTCTCTGCTTTCTGGCCATCTTCTGGTGGTGGTATACCCACGACGTAACCTTGTGGGAAGAACTGCTGTTTTTCGTCATTCAGTCGGCCCTCATCGGCAGTATTGCCGACTGGTTTGCCGTTACGGCGCTGTTCGATAAGCCCCTGGGCTTCCCCTATCATACGGAGCTGCTGTACCGCAACCGTACGCAGATTATCGACAGCATTACGAAGATCATTTCGGAAAAACTGCTCCAGCCCAACATGTGGCAGGACAAGTTATATCAGATATCCTTTATGGATAAGTTTATCGGCTGGCTTCGCAGCCCCGGCGGCCGGGAAAAATTCCGCGCTCTCTTGTATGAAGTAGCCCAGCGCGCCTATAACCACGCCCAGAAGGGCAGCACGCAGGAATCCATCGCCGATCATATCCGCCAGTATTTGAAACGGCAGCCGTTGGTCAGCTTCTTCCAGGATCGTCTCATATCGCTGCTGGAAGACCCGAACAGCCATATGTTCAACGATGCCGTCGGCTTGGGCCGCGAGCTGGTGCGCAGCGACGATTTCGACGCCCTCCTGGATAAGCTCATTCAGCAGTGGATGGAAGAATCGAAGCATTCGACCGTATCCATCATTACGATTAACAAGTTTATCGGCGTCGTCGACACGCGGAAAATTGCCAAGGACATCAAAAAAGGCATCATCTCCTGGCT
Organism: Megasphaera stantonii; assembly: GCF_025567065.1. NCBI lineage: Bacteria > Bacillati > Bacillota > Negativicutes > Veillonellales > Veillonellaceae > Megasphaera > Megasphaera stantonii. The sequence goes on along the minus strand of NZ_JAOQKD010000029.1, from coordinate 15,105 downwards.
GGACCAGTGGGAACAGGCCGAAGGGGAACAGCGTGAATGGCTGTGCCGCAAGTTTGAATTGTTCTTGTATTCGATGAACGGCCAGCTGGCTTACGGCGTGCAGAACTGGCAGGACCAGTTTGTCGATTCCCTGCCTATTGAAAAGTGGCTCAGCGCGACGCAGCGTTCGGCCAAGGACTACTTTACCCAAGGCGATAAGGGAAAAGAAGAGCTGAAGGATTTGCTGGAAGAACAATTCCTGCGCTATGTCGAATACTGCAGCGCTCATCCGGAAATCAAAGATTGGCTGGACGAACAGATCCGCCGGGCCTGCAACGTCATCCTGGAACACGAGCACTCGCTCATCGCCGTAGCCGTCCGAGACGTGCTGACGGGCTTCGACAAGAGAAAGTTCAACGCCTTCCTGGAAAGCAAGGTCGGCGAAGATTTGGCCTGGATTCGCATCAACGGCGCTCTCGTCGGTGGTACGATCGGCTTTGCCGTATTCGCCTTCCTGCGGCTCATTTACGAGCCCTTCTTCGTGCCCTTTATGCGGGGACTGTTTTTATAATTGAATACAACTGCAGCAAAGGGCTTGCCGCTCATGTATTGGATGCGGCAAGCCCTTCGTTTATGCTGATGAGGCTGTTGATTAATACTCCCATTGATATCGCTTCATGTCGACGCAGCGGTTAGGTTTGAACTGCACGCCTTCCTGCTCCAGCAGAACCCGCTGCCTGGCCCATCCCGGCGCAGTACGGCCGGCGCTGTTTACGACGCGGTGGCAGGGGTATTTGCCGTAGTATTGGGCCATGGACAGGACCTTGCCGATGAGCCGGGCGTTGCGATCGCGGCCGATGAGCCGGGCGATTTGGCCGTACGAAGCAACGGAGCCGGCAGGGATTTCGGCGACGACTGAGAGTATTTCGTAAATTAATTCTTCTGTTAGTACGTGTTTTGTCATAAGAGCCTCGAGGTGTGAATGGAAGTCGTTAACATCATCATAGCAAGGGGAAATTAGGGCGTCAATATGGTATAATAACGTAAACTGCTTATTTTTTCGGGGAGGGAACGAAGTGAAAGAGTATCATCATCTTACGCCGGCCTTAGTAGAAGAATTGAAGGGGATTGTCGGCGAAAAATACGTATATACTGATAAGGATAAGCTGATTCCTTACGAGAAAGACGAAGGCGTCGAACGGGAATATTTCCATTTGCCCGAGGCCGTCGTACTGCCGGAAACGGCGGAGCAGACGGCGGCGGTCATGAAATTGGCCAATCGGGAACGGATTCCCGTCGTCCCGCGCGGCGCCGGCACGGGACTGGAATTTGGCGCCGTGACCAATGATTTCGGCGGCATTATACTGAGTACGGAACGGATGAACCGCATTCTCGAGTTCGACGCCGATAAGATGTACATGGTCGTCGAGCCCGGCGTCATTACGGCGGAGCTTCAGGCGCTGGCAAAATCGAAGGGCCTGCTCTATGCCGGCGATCCGTGCAGCGGCGACAGCTGCTTTATCGGCGGCAACGCGGCGACCAACGCTGGCGGCAACAGGGCCGTGAAATACGGTACGACGCGGGACCAGATATACGCTATCGAAGTCGTGACGCCGACGGGAGAGATTGCCCAGTTCGGCGGCCGGCTGAAAAAAGTGACGGCTGGCTATCCGCTGGAAAAAATCATCATCGGCTCCGAAGGAACCTTAGGCATCATTACGAAGCTGACTTTAAAGCTCGTTCCCTTGCCAAAATATACCGTAGATATTCTGGCCGTCTTCCCGACGGTGGAAAGCGCCCTGTCCCTCGTAACGGCTCTTCCCAAGGCCGGTATTGAGCCGACGTGCCTTGAATGCATGGATAACGCCGTCATCCGCGTCGTCGAGCAGTACCTCGACGAAAAGCAGCCCTACTCGGACAAGGGCAATTACATGGTCATTCAGCTCGATGGCAAGAGCGAAGACGACGTAGACGATATGTGCGTCGCCGTCGATGAAATCTGCCGGGCTCAGGGAGCCTTGGAAATCTTCGTCGCCGACGCCGATAAGGTGTGGAACGCCCGCAAGGCCTTTACGGAAGCGTCGGCAGCAGAATGTCCTGTCGCAGCCATGGAAGATTTCGTCGTGCCGCCGGATATGCTGGAAAAGCTGCTGATAGAGCTGGAAAGAATCGGGCAGGCGCAGGGCGTCAAGTTCCGCGGCGTCAGCCATGCCGGCGACGGCAACCTGCACCTCGACGTGCTTCGCCGCGGCTTTACGGCCGACGAAGAAGCTGCGAAGATAGAAGCCTTTGAAGATGCGGCCTGCGCCGCCGTCTACGCCTTGGGAGGCAAGATTTCCGGTGAACACGGCATCGGCCAAAAGCGCAAGGCCCTCTTTGCCAAATACGAGGACCCGGCAGCCCTGGCCCTCATGAAAGCCGTCAAAAAAGCCTTTGATCCGAATCTGATCCTCAATCCGGGGAAAGTATTTGATATGGAAGAGTAATCTGAAATATATACAGCTAAATGCGAATAATGCGGCGTGACGAACAGCCACGCCGTATTACTCTTTATAGAAAAAGTGATAAAGGCATGTGAATAGAAAAGATATTGACGCTGCTGACTCGTTTAAAGCAGCAAGGAAAGATTAAGCGTGATTCAGAGAATAGAAAGACCTCTCATTGGATTTTAAAGCGCTAAATGCCTATGAATCCAATGTGTATTGGGTTGATATAAAAGAATAAATATTTTTAGTTATACATGTAAATACATTAAGGGAAAGGCTTTATCTGCATGACGAAGCCTTTCCCTTTTGTATTTATTCATATATAGGACGATCTAGTTTGTTTAAGAAGTTCTAATAAATGCAGTATAAGGATATGCTGCTTGTTGGGCGTTTGAATATTATATTTTTTTCGATTTCAGCACGCCTTCGCCGCAGAAGCTGGGAATGAAGGTTTCGCTGGCGCTGTCTTTTTCCTGGACGAAGCCGTCTTCGATGCCGCTGTCGAAGAGGTACTGTTCGGCTTCGTCGTACTCTTCGTCAGTGAGGAAGCGGTCGATTTCGGGATAGTTGGCGGCTTTGCCGCAGGGGACGTACTGGCGCATGAGGCTGAACAGGACTTGTCCGTCGTCGAAATGGCTTCGCACCCAGTCGATGACGGCCTTAGTGTTTTCGACGCAGCCCGGCAGGATGAGGTGGCGGATGATGACGCCCTTCTGCAGGATGCCGTCGTCGTCGAGCTCGTAGGGGCCGACCTGGTCGTACATGCGCAGGATGGCTTCCGCCGCGGCCTGGGGATAGTCGGCGGCGCCGCTGTAGCGCTTGGCCAGAGCCGAATCCATGTATTTCAGGTCAGGCAGATAAATTTGTACCTTACCTCGTAAGGCGTCAATGGTTTCCGGCGCTTCATAGCCGCCGCAGTTGTAGACGACGGGAACGGGCAGGGGCTGCTCCAGGCTCTGCCGGACAGCCCAGGTATAGGGCGTCGGCGTGACGAGATTGATGTTGTGGGCTCCTTGCGCGATAAGTTCGCCGTAGATTTCGCGCAGCCGCTTTACCGTAATGGGAATGCCCGTGCCGCCCGTACTGATAGAGGCGTTTTGGCAGAAGCAGCAGCGCAGGTTGCAGCTCGTAAAAAATACGGTCCCCGAACCCCGCGTGCCGCTGATGCAGGGCTCTTCCCAGAAGTGCAGGGCCGCCCTGGCTACGACGGGCTGCAGGGACGTATGGCAGTAGCCGGCCATGGGCGCATGGGGCGTGTAGTATTGGCTGCGGACGACGCCGCAGCGCCGGGGACAATCGTTGCAGATATATTCGGACATAAAAACATCTCCTTGCAGTACAGTGTGCGGCAGTCTGCGCCGGCAGGCCGCCAAGGGATATACTGCATTATACCATATATAGAAAAAGGCTGCCTCTTACGAGACAGCCTTTTTACATGACAAGCAAATTTTCGAATTAATGATGAGCAATCGTCAATTCTTTGAAGCGTCTTGCTCTTGCGCCTTCGTCGTCCTGCTGAGCGACGAGCTGTTCCAAATGCTTCAGTTCTTCTGCTTCTACGGTAGCTGTAGTATCGTAGCTGGCAGGAACGGTCTTAGCCAGGTACATGCACTTCTTGAGGGAAGCGACGCTGATGATGATTACCAGGATAGCCATGATGGCCGAAACGGTAAACATGAGCATTTCGCCCTGAGGCAGATAGATTTCAAACATGTTGAGGAAGTCTGCCCAGAAGATAACGACCGTCAAAAAAGCCCAGGGGAAGCCTGTTACCCAAACGTAGCGGGCTTTGCCCATGCTGCAGATAACGACGGAAGAAATAGCCAAGGTAATGATAGCCAGCAACTGGTTGGATACGCCGAAGATAGGCCAAATCGTGGACAAGCTGCCCTGCAGTACGATGTAACCCCAAGCGCCGGATACTAATGCGGAAGCGATGATGCCGCCGGGGAGCCAATGGGGATCGCCGAACTTAGGCCATACGCGGCCGATAAGTTCCTGGAACATGTAACGGCCGACACGAGTACCGGCATCGATGATCGTCATGATGAACAATGCTTCGAACATGATGCAGAAGTGGTACCAGTAGTTCATGAGGTGGTCGAGGCCAGGAATTCTGGAGAAGATATGAGCCATGCCGACTGCCAAGGAAACGGCGCCGCCGGGACGATGGGCAACGTCTTCGCCGACCATCTGGTTCAGCATCGGGAGGTCAACGACCTGCATGCCGAGAGCCTGGAAGTGAGCGGCTGTAGAGTTAATAGCGAAGTAGTCGGCCGGCTGGAGAGCGCAGGCTGCGATCAAAGCCATCATGCCGACGAAGGATTCTGTAAGCATTGCGCCATAGCCTACAGGGAGGATAGAGCGTTCGTTCATGAGCATTTTCGGCGTCGTGCCTGTGGAAATCATGCAGTGGAAGCCGGAAATAGCGCCGCAGGCGATAGTGATGAAGATGTACGGAAGAACCGGGCCGGTAATAACCGGGCCGCCGCCGGCGCAGAACTGCGTAACGGCAGGCATTTCAACGCTCGGGCCGACGATGATGATGCCGAGGGCCAAGGCGCCGATCGTACCGATCTTCATGTACGTGGACAAATAATCGCGCGGAGCGAGGAGCAGCCATACAGGGAGGGCAGCGGCGATGAAACCGTAGAGGATCAAGGCGATGCTGACGCCTCTGGCGCTAATGGTAAAGATAGGAGCCAATGTCGGCGAAGCCTGGACGGACGGGCCTACGACGACGGCGAGCAATACGAGGACGACGCCGATGATCGTAGCTTCCTGAATCTTGCCGGGGCGCAGGAACTGCAGATACAAGCCGACGAGAATAGCAATAGGAATCGTCATGCCGATGGTGAAGGTACCCCACGGGCTGTCGTGCAAGGCGTTGACGACGACGACGGCCATACCGGCCATAGCGAGGATATTCAGGAACAATACGGCGAAGGACGTAGCCAAGCCGATTTTGTCGCCGATCTGCGCTTTTGCGATTTCGGCGATGGATTTGCCGTCATAGCGCATGGAAGCGAAGAGGATAACCATATCGTGTACGGCCCCTGCGAGGACGCCCCCGATAAGAATCCACAACGCGCCGGGCAAATAACCGAACTGAGCGGCAATAACCGGGCCTACGAGCGGGCCTGCGCCAGCGATAGCTGCGAAGTGATGGCCGAATACGACGTATTTGTTCGTCGGAACATAGTCGTGGCCGTCTTCGAAACGGAATGCCGGCGTGACTTTGTACTGGTTCAGCGTCAATACTTTAGCGGCGATGAAGGCGCCGTAAAAGCGGTAAGCCAGTACGAACACGAGTGCAGAAACAATAACTAAATACAAACCGTTCATACAAAAACAACCTCCTTTTAAAATTTTAGGGCTGCTTTTGAGAAATGAACTGCTATAATGATTCCTACTAGAGCAAGCCCTTTAACCGACTCTAACTATATATCAATAAGATTAAAATTTCAAGGTGGGCAGGGGCACAGTTCGTCCTCCGGTGATAATAAAATCTTTTGGTGACAAAAAAAATAAAAAATGGCTCAAATATACATGCCTTATCTAGTATAATGAAAGAGGTTACAAGTCATATGTAGTATGTGATGAAAAAATATCATTTTATGCAGATATGTATATCAATTGATAATATACGCCGGAGGAAAACAAAAAAACATAATGTTCGTTTACCAATAGTCAGATTTTGCTGACAGTGGTATAATATATCTGCTTTAACTTTTTCGAGCCGTATAGCATGACGGCTTCAGCTATTACTTATTTATATTTTACATAACTTGTATAGGGGGTACAATTATGTCTCAGTCTGATTACACACTGGTGCTGCCGGCCTTTACGATCGGCGCCAACGCTTACGATGCCATCGGCCAGGTTACGAAGCCTTTCGGCAAAAAAGTCGTCATTATCGGCGGCAAAACGGCCTTGTCCAAAGCGGAAAAGCCGCTCCTCGACGCCATTAAAAACACCGATCTGGAAGTTCTCGGCGTGCTGTGGTACGGCGACGACGCGACGTACGAACGGGTAGACGCCTTGATGGCTGAAGACGCCGTTAAAAATGCCGACCTCATTTTCGGCGTAGGCGGCGGCCGGGCTATCGACACCTGCAAGGTCGTAGCCGATAAAGTCGGCAAGCCCTATTTCGCCTTCCCGACGGTCGCTTCGAACTGCGCTCCGTCTACGGCCATCGCCGTCATGTACAACGAAGATAAATCCTTCGCCGGTTACTACTACCTGCCGACGCCGCCGGTCCATACGTTTATCAATATGGACATCATCGCCGACTCGCCCTTCGACTTGTTCTGGGCCGGCATCGGCGACGCCATGAGCAAGGAATGCGAAAGCGAATTGGCCAGCCGCGCAGCCGACATTTTCCATACGGTTCTCCTGGGCCGGGCTTTGGGCAAGGTCTGCACGGAACCGCTTCTCGAATACGGTGAAAAAGCCTTGGCTGACTTCAAGGAAAAGAAGGTCACCTATGAGCTGCAGCAGGTCGTATTGGACATCATCATCAGCACGGGCCTCGTTTCCAACTGCACGACAGGCCACAACGGCGTATACTATTATAACTCGTCTATCGCCCACTTGTTCTACAACTCGTCGACGGTGCTGCCGCAGGTCGTAGAAGGCCATCTCCACGGCGAAATCGTATCCTTCGGCGTACTCGTCCTCTTGACGTACGACAAGCAGTTCGAACTGCGCGACCGGATAGCCGCCTTCTACAAGAAAGCCGGCTATCCGGTCAAGTTGGCCGATTTGGATATCAAAGCCGACGAAATCGACGCGATCGTCGAAAAAGCGCCGGCCATTACGGAATGGAACTGCGTGCCGTCTCCGCTGACGAAAGAAGCCTTCAAGCAGGCGATCGTCGACACGGACGCCTTTGGCAGCGCATTATAAAACTGTTCAGCCGCATAAAAAGGGGCGACTCTCTGCAGGAGAGCCGTCCTTTTATGGTATAATAGACAAAAATGAGTAACCAGGAGGTATGCAATGGATAGTGTGCTGGAACAGGTAATCGCCGGTATCGGCCCCCTGAATCTGGAAAAGACCGGCGAGTGCTACGCGAAGCTGTCGAGCCTTGCCGTCCCTCAGGACGGGAAATTGACTTACTTGGCCGGCCGTATTGCCGGCGTCTCCGATACGCTGCAGCCATCGCTGCTGAAAAAAGCCGTCGTCTTATTTGCCGCCGACCACGCCGTCGACGGCGGGGAAAATAAAACGAAGGGCATGGGCAGCAAGGCCGCCGCGCTGGAAATCGCCGCCGGAAAGGGCCATATCAACAAGGTGGCCCATCAGATAGGAGCCGGCGTGTTGCTGCTGGATATGGGACTGGAGCAGAATATTCCCGAATCGGAAGGCGTTCAGGACTTGAAGGTCATGCACGGCAGCCATTTTTGGGCCAAAGGGCCGGCCATGACGGAAGACCAGATGCTGGACGCCATGTTCAGCGGCCTGCAAATCGGAGAAAATCTGGCCGACGAGCATTACAACGCCCTCGGCCTCGGCAATATCGGCGAACGGGGTCTGCTGACGGCCTTTATCCTCACAGCGGCCTTCTTCCGCGATTCTATGAACGACTTGCCGTCCCATATGAAATCACAGGGCAAGCTGGAGCAGCTGACGGCCCTCATGGACCGGCTGGGACTGGATGCCGGCGATCCTCTGGATTTGCTGCGCCGCGCCGGCTCGCCCGATATCGCCGCCATGGTCGGCCTCATATTGGCGGCGGCCCAGCGCCGTCTCCTCGTCGTATTCGACAACGCGGTGACGGGAGCGGCCGTACTGCTCAGCCGGGCCCTCTGCTCTCAGGTAGACGACTACGTCATCCCTTCGGCGCGATATGCCGAGCCGGTTCATCAGATGCAGATGAAAAAGATGGGCCTCAAGGCCTTCTTTGAAACGGGGCAGGATACGGATCAGGGCATGGGCTCGGTCATCGGCTTGTCCCTGCTGGATGCGGCAGTAGACATGATGAATAAGGAATTGAAATAAGACGATAGCGATGCCCCTTTGCGGCAGGAAGGAGATTATACATGAAGACCTTATACCTCGATTGTTTTTCCGGCATCAGCGGCAATATGTTCACCGGCATGCTTCTGCAGGCCGGCGTGCCCTTCGACGCCTTTCAGGACGCCATGGCTTCGCTGAAGCTGGAAGGATATTCCCTCGTCTGCGAATCCGTTTCCAAGCTGGGAATTCAATCGGTCTATTACAACGTAATTCTTGATGCGGAACGTCATCACCATGCGCACGACGGCGGGCACGATCATGAGCACCATCATCATCACGAACAGCACGGTTCGCACAGCCACGAGCATCTCGTCGATACGACGGGCCATCACCATCATCACCAGCACCGCGGCCTGCAGGAAATCACGGCGATTATCGAAGCGTCGCCGCTGTCGGACAGCGTTAAGGCGAAAAGCCTCGCCGTATTCGGCGAGCTGGCAAAAGCCGAGGCAAAGGTTCACGGCGTGCCTGTCGACCAGATTCATTTCCATGAAGTCGGGGCCGTCGACTGCATCCTGGACATCGTCGGCGTTGCCTGGGCTCTCGAATATCTGGGCATAGAGCAAATCGGCGCGTCGCCTCTCCACGTCGGCAGCGGCTTCGTACGCTGCGCCCACGGCGTTATGCCCGTACCGGCTCCGGCTACGGCAGAACTGCTGGCAGGCATTCCCTATTATGCTACGGACATCCGCGGCGAACTCGTCACGCCGACCGGCGCGGCCCTCGTCAAGACCCTGGCTTCCTATATCGGCCCCCGGCCCAAGTCCTTTGTCCATGACATCACGGCTTACGGCGCAGGCACGAAAGACCTGGAAATCCCCAACGTCGTCCGCGGCTTTATCGGAGAAGCTGAATCATGGCGGTAAGGAACGGCGGCAGGACAGACACGATTCTCCTGCATGTCTTGGCTCATGACAGCTACATAAACGTAAGATAGGTAAGGCGCCGCGGAGATATTTTTTGCGGCGCTTCTTTTATGGAGAAAGTAGAGTATATCTGGTAGAATTCATCATATAATCAATTCCATCAACTATTTGCGAAAAAAGTGAAAAAATCTATTGACAGATTACAGGAGGCGTGATATTATGATTAAGCGTTCTGATGAACGCGCCGACACAGAGAAGGTTAGAAAGAACGTCGCAAAAAAGTTCTTAAAAAACTTTCAAAAAATGTGTTGACAAGCACAAACGAAAGT
>NZ_JAOQKD010000029.1:0-5111 GCF_025567065.1 Megasphaera stantonii | reverse complement strand
CATCGTTGGTTCGAATCCAGCTACCCCTGCCAAATTTATGATCCACTAGCTCAGTCGGTAGAGCACCTGACTTTTAATCAGGGTGTCCCGAGTTCGAATCTCGGGTGGATCACCATCATTTACTCTAGCATGGCCCCTTGGTCAAGTGGTTTAAGACACCGCCCTTTCACGGCGAGAACATGGGTTCGAATCCCGTAGGGGTCACCACTATCCGGGCGATTAGCTCAGCTGGGAGAGCGCCTGCCTTACAAGCAGGATGTCAGCAGTTCGATCCTGTTATCGCCCACCAATTTTTTTACAAGACATACACTTCGGTGTATGTCTTTTTTTGCATGTATGACGGTTATTGGCCAAGACGCTGCGTACCGAATGTCTGTCGTTGCTTCCTGTTGGCATACGAAGATATCCCCTCTTTGCTGAAATTCCTCGTCTTCTGGTCAGGAACGAAACTCCCTTCGTTCTGCCGCCGGCCTTTAAGATAACACATAGACTCATGTATGATAGCATAAATGCATAATAGTATATTATAAAATGATTAACTTTCATGCCGAATTGTTCGTATTATTGCAATAAGCGGGCGAAACGTATTTGATTCGACTCCATTTTGTATTATAATAAAGCTGTCAAACATTCATTTTTAAGATTTATTTAAGGAGTGGTTCCCTCATGCGATTTACTGAAGATTTGAAAGCCCGTGTTGCGAAAGCGCAGAAGAAGATTGTTCTTCCGGAAACGAGCAGCCCCCGCGTACTGAAAGCTGCCGAACGTGTTTTGGCCGAAGGCTTTGCCAGAATTGTCCTCGTAGGCAAACTGGAACAAATCAAAAAAGATGCTGCTAAATACCAGATTGACCTTACGGGCGTTGAAGTAATCGACCCGGCAACGTATTACCGCATGGACGAATTGTGCGCATATTTTGCAAAACGCCGCGAAAAGAAAGGCATGACGCCGGAAAAAGCATACGAAGTTATGGTTAACAACTACACCTTCTTCGCTGCCGGCCTCGTTGCTCTCGGCGAAGCTGACGGTGTCGTATCCGGTGCGATTACGACGTCTGCCGACGTTATCCGCGCCGGCCTTCAGGTCGTAGGCCCCCGTCCGGGCAACAAGACCGTATCCAGTGCCTTCATTTTGCTGACCAATACGCCGCAGTACGGCGATAACGGCATCCTCGTACTGGGCGACTGCGGTGTTATTCCCGATCCGACGGCAGAACAGCTGGCTGACATTGCCTGCATCTGCGTGGAACGTGCTGAAAGAACTGTACAGATGTTAAGACCTCGCGTTGCCTTCTTGTCCTACTCCACCATGGGCAGCGGCGCCGGCGAATCTGTCGACAAAGTTCGTCAGGCTGTACAGATCCTGAAAGACCGCGGCGTAGAATTCGACTTCGACGGCGAAATGCAGGCTGACGCCGCGTTGGTACCGGAAGTTGGCGAACGCAAAGCTCCGGGTTCCAAGGTTGCCGGCCATGCCAACGTCCTCATTTTCCCGAACCTCGATGCTGCTAACATCGGCTACAAGATGGTTCAGCGTTTTGCCAACGCAACGGCTCTTGGCCCCTTGGTTCAGGGCTTGGCAAAACCGATTCTCGACTTGTCCCGTGGCTGCTCGACAGAAGACGTCGTAGACGTCGTCGCCGTTTGCTGCTCTGACGCAATTACGACAGATATCATGAAAGAACAGGCCGCTCATCCCTTCGAAGGCTAAGAGCGACAGGCTGCGCCGTTTATAGCGGCGTGCATAAAAACAGCGCATACGATATCGTGTGCGCTGTTTTTATATTCTCAAGTATGCAGTTGATTCGTTTCGGCCTTTTGCCTGGCCTTTCGGCATAACTGTTTCCTGCCGGCTTTTTCCCGCTGCCGTCAGCGTTTTACGCGAACTCGCTTGTTGCCGACGACCATGGAACGGCTCAGCGTGCGGTAGGCCATGTACGTAAAGAACAGAAAGCCGAAGAGGAACACGAGGGCGTATTCGTCGGTCAGCTTTTCGTGCTGCGAGTAGTAATAGGCGCAGCCCAGCGTGAGGAGCAGGCTGGCGTACATCGACAGGACGGAGCACCAGGTACGCTGGCCTCGGTCGCGGACGGCGTAGAATTCGCGGTATTTGACGTACAGGGCGATAGTAGACACGACGAGGACGACGCCTGCCGCTGCCGGGACGATCGGATTGATTTGCAGATATAAGGACACTAATAGGAGGACCATGAGCAGGAAGGTCCAGAGAAAGATGTATTCCTGCAGCCGAAGCTCTTCCTTCGGGTCGTCGACAGCCTGCTGCCGTCGGTCTTTTCGTTTTTGTGCCATATGAAACCTCTCCTTGCTTGTATAGTCATGCCCTTATTATAGCACAACCTGCCGGGAAGAGCAGGGGTCGCCTTATATTGACAGGGCCCGTGCCCCATGATACGCTAAATGAGGATAGTTGATATACAATCGCAGATATCCCGACTGCGCGGCAGCAGGCCGCGGCGAAAGGAGAGATAGACGATGAACGCTGTAAAAACCTATGACGTCATCATTATCGGGGCCGGGCCGGCCGGTATTTTTACGGCTCTGGAGCTGGCTGATACGGGCCTGAGTATTCTCATCGTGGAAAAGGGGCAGGACATTCGCGAGCGCATTGCGACGAGCCGCAATAAAAACGCCCTGCCTAAGGATAAGGTCCGCAACGTCGTGTGCGGCTGGGGCGGCGCCGGCGCCTTCAGCGACGGCAAGTTGACGCTGACGACGGAATACGGCGGCAATTTGGACGACTACATGTCCAAGGCCGAGCTCATGGAAAAAATAGCCTATGTCGACGACGTATACTGCCGCTTCGGCGGCGCAGACCGCAAGGTATACGGCGACGAAAATAAGGAGTGCATCCGCCAGATGCAGCGCAAGGCCGCGGCGGCTGATTTACGGCTTATTCCGGCGCGGATACGCCACCTCGGCACGGATGTAAACGCCCAGATACTGACGAATATGCGCGACTTCCTCGACGGCAAGATCGACATCATGGCCGATACGGCCGTAGACCATATCGTCGTGGAAGACGGGCAGGTGCGGGGCGTTATCATAGCAGATCAGCTGTATGCCTGCCGCTACCTGGTCTGCGCGCCGGGCCGGGAAGGCTCGGAATGGTTTGTCGGCGAAGTAGACAAGCTGGGCCTCAAGCTGACGTCCAACGCCGTCGATATCGGTGTGCGCGTAGAAATGCCGGCAGAAATTTTAGAGACCATTACCGACATAGTGTACGAATCGAAGCTCATCTATTTCAGCAAGTCCTTCGACGATAGGATTCGTACCTTCTGCATGAATCCCTATGGCTTCGTCGTAGAAGAAAACAACGACGGCCTCTTGACGGTCAACGGCCACAGCTATGCTCACAAGCGCAGCGAAAACACGAACTTTGCCATCCTCGTGTCGAAGAAGTTCACCGAGCCCTTCCACGAGCCGATCAAATACGGAAAGTACATCGCCAATTTGGCCAATATCCTCGGCGGCGGCGTCATCGTCCAGCGGCTGGGAGATCTTCTCGACGGCCGCCGTTCGACGCCGGAGCGCATTCTGCGGGGCCTCGTGCGGCCGACGATGCCCGACGCGACGCCGGGCGACTTGTCCCTCGTCCTGCCGTACCGCCACCTGCAGGACATCAAGGAAATGCTCGAGGCGCTGGACAAGGTGGCTCCCGGTGCCAATTCGCGCCATACGCTGCTGTACGGCGTGGAAGTTAAATTTTATTCCAACCGGCTGGAACTGAATCACAAATTGGAAACGAAGATTCCCAATTTCTTTGCCATCGGCGACGGCGCCGGCATTACGCGGGGGCTGGTGCAGGCCTCGGCGGCCGGCGTAACTGTCGGCAAGGAAATCCTGGAACGGGAAGGCCGGTAAACCGTATCCTGTAGGGATATGGAAGCTGAAGAAGGGAGGTGCCGGCTATGGATGAAAGGATCAAATTGACTCAAATGGCGTCCTGCTCGGGGTGAGGTGCTAAGATTGGCGCCGGGGAACTGGCGCAGCTGTTGGAAGGTATTCCAACAAGATATGACGAACGGCTGATCGTCGGCTACGATAAGAGCGACGACGCGTCGGTATACGTCGTCAGCGAGGAATTGGCCTTGGTGCAGACCGTCGATTTCTTTCCGCCCATCGTCGACGACCCGTTCTTATTTGGACAAATTGCGGCGGCCAACGCCCTGAGCGATGTGTACGCCATGGGCGGCGAGCCGAAGCTGGCTATGAACGTCATGTGCATCAATTCGCAGATGGGAAAGGATGCCGTCCGGGCTATCCTGCAGGGCGGCTATGATAAGGCTTATGAAGCGGGCGTCCTCATTACAGGCGGCCATACCATAGAAGACAAGGAGCCTAAGTACGGCCTGTCCGTGACGGGCTTCGTCCATCCGCAGAAGCTCCTGCGCAATTCGTCGGCCCGCGAAGGCGACGTATTGATTTTGACCAAGCCCTTAGGCGTAGGCATCCTCATGACGGCGGCCCAGGGAGATATGGTGGAGGAAGGCCTGCTGCGCGAGCTGCACAGCCAAATGGCGCAGCTCAACAAGGCGGCCAGGGATATCATGGTCCGCTACGACGTCGGCGGCTGCACCGACGTGACGGGCTTCGGCTTTTTGGGCCACGCCTTTGAAATGGCCCGGGGAAGCGGCCTTACGCTGCACGTCATGGCGGGAAGCGTTCCCTATTACGGTGAAGCCTGCGAGATGGCCGACATGGGCTTTATTCCCGCCGGCGCATACCGCAACCGGGCTTATACGGACGGGCAGGTCGTCGTCAGGGGCGACGTCGGCCGGGCTATGATGGACGTCCTGTACGACCCGCAGACGTCGGGAGGCCTGCTTATTGCCGTCTCGGAACGGGACTGCATGGCCTTTCTGAAGGAATTGCAGTCGGCCATTCCCTGCGCGGAAATCGTCGGCTACGCGGCGCAGCGCGAAGACGGCGCGCTCATCGTAGAATAAGAGAACCGCCGCAGGAGATAGGGGCTCCTGCGGCGGTTTTTCTGTATGGCGAATTTACAATACAAGTGCAACACCTATAAAAAATGACACATAGGTTTCTGATATAATAATGCTACCAAACAAAATCTATATCTCGGAGGAAACC
>NZ_JAOQKD010000028.1:0-24545 GCF_025567065.1 Megasphaera stantonii | reverse complement strand
CTCCTTTGTTGATGATTTCTCGCAAAACCATTTTAACATGAAGCTTCACTATGGATTTTTGTTTTTTGATTACCTGTTCAAATTCATTTTACAATTAACCAAATAATGAAAATGATCTATAGCCTTTGTCTCCTGCACAACAAAAAAAGAGCAAAACCCAACAGGATTTCGCTCCTTTATACGGCAATACAGATCATGCCGTTTATTTTTTCAGCAGGCCTTTTTCTTCGATGAAGTCCGACACCATATCGGCAGCCGTCGCCGTGATGTTAATGCACTGCTTGCGGTATTCCGGCGTGCCGAAGCTCAAGCGGTTCAGGGCCCGGCAGCAGGTCGTGCCGAAATGAGCCTTGAAACGGTCGTGGAATTCGTGGGTATATTGATATACTTCCGGCAATTCCTTTTCCGACGGGTCGAGACGGCCAACCAGGGCGCTGATAATCAGACAGGAGCCGCTCAATGCGCCGCAGACGCAGCCCGAACGGCCGATGCCGCCGCCCAAGCCGCAGGCCATGCGGATGGCTACGTCGGGAAGATTCAGGTTCATGCTGTCGTTGCAGGCCTTGACGACCGATTCGACGCAGTTATTTCCTTCTAAATGATATTGTTCGGCAAGCTTGTATACACTTTCCAATTCATAACCCCTCCTATGATATAATCAAGATTCATTATACCATGAAGAGACATTACTTGCCAAACAGGGCCGCCGCGTCGGCCATATTCCGCCGTATATCGACGGCAAAGGGGCAGCGCGTTTCGCAGGCGCCGCACTGAATGCATTCCGATGCTGTATGCGACAGTACGGCGTAGTGTTCCCGCACCGTTTCAGGAATATCGCCCTGAGCCTTGCACAGGTTTAGGAATTTCGTCACCGCTGCCACGTCTATTCCCTGCGGACAGGGCGCGCAGTGGCCGCAGTACATGCAATGGCCCTTCCAGCTGATATTCGGAAAGGACGCCAGCGCCGCAGCGTAGTCCTTTTCTTCGTCAGAGGCAGCTTCATAGGCCAGGTTCTGCTTCATTTCCTCTACAGTCCGCGCGCCGTCCATAATAGACGCTACGGCCGGCCGGTCCAAGGCATAGCTCATGCACTGGAAAGGCGTCAAAGCCTTCCCTGCCGGCGAAATATCGCCGTTCAGCAGGTCGCCGCCGCCAAAGGCCTTCATGACCGTAATGCCTACGCCCAGCCGCTGGCACGTTTCATACAGCCGCTGCCGCTGGGGGTCCATGTTGAGCAGGGGCTTTGCGTAGCTTTCAGGAGCCCACAGCAGCTCGAGGTTTTCGTTGCCGGGCTGCAAATCGTAGCAGGGATTGACGCTGAACATGAGCACGTCGACGAGGCCGCTTTCGACAGCCGCCAACGCCGCCTCGGGGTTGTGGCTCGACATGCCGATGCTGCCGATGACGCCGCCTTTCTTCAGCTCCAAGGCATATTTCATGATGTCGCCGTCTTGTATTTGCTGCCAGTCCGACAAAGAATCGACGTAGTGAACCATGCCGATTTCCAGATGGTCGGTCCGCAGCCGTTTCAGCTGGTCTTCAAAGCCAGCCTTCACGTCTTCAATATCGCGGGTGCGCTTATACTGTCCGTCCTTCCAAATGGTGCACAAATGAGCCTGCAAGACGAATGTATCCCGCCGTCCCTGCAGCGCCTTGCCCAAGGCGTCGCGAAAATCCGGATGGGGCGCGTACAAGTCGATGCAGTTTGCCCCATATTCTTCCATGACGTCGATAAACGCTTCCGTCCATTCGGGATGCTCTACCATGCCTTCGCAGCCAAAGCCGATTTCGCCGACGGAAAGGCCTGTCCGTCCCAATACTCTGTATTTCATACTATACCTCCTGACATATCACGTTCTCTGCTGTAAGCATAGCACATGGAGGGCGCTTCAAGTCAAGCCGTTTCTTACAGGTCCTTCTGCATGAAAATAGCCGGAATGGGATTATCATAGTACGGCGGGATTTCGTAAAATCCGTACTGCCGGTAGAGGCCGATGGCCGCCGTCATAAAGGGCAGCGTGTCCAGCCGCATCTGCCTGTAACCGATCTGCTTCGCCTCGCCGATGCACTGCTCCATGAGCAGCCGGCTCAGGCCCCGTCCCCGGCAGGCTGGCTGGATATACAGCCGTTTCAGCTCGCAGCACGTCTCGTCGAGGCGATGAATAGCCGCGCAGCCTACGAGCCGCCCGTCGTCGCCGCAGATGCCGTATAGCCGCCCGTCAGGCAAGCCGTATTTTTCCTCTGCATGATCCAGCTCGTCGCCGTAGCCCTGCGCCGCCAGGCAAGCCTTTACCGTCTCATCCGTCTCGACCAACATGGCCGTATATTCCTGAAACAGATGCCGTATATCGTCCAATTTGTCATAAGCCAACACAATCTGCATAATCCTGCCTCCCTTGCATGAATACTCTCTATACATGTATCATAACAAAATCTATAATTTCTAATCTTCTTATTTTTTACAGTCCTATGCTGCTGCCAAGTATATAAGCAATGTGTTTACAAGTTTATAGGTAGAAAGCTGATAATAGCGTTTCTTCATTTTATTTAAACTAGCTGAATTTTAATATACATTATCATTATATCATTTTTTAATTAAAATTTAATGTACATTCTTCGTTTTTTTAATTTTAGTTTTATTTTCATCTTATATAATGACATATAACATCTGTTGGAGGTGACCGACTTATGAATACTAACAAAACAAACTCTCCCTGGCCGGCCCATCGCGTCCAATTTATTACACTCTGCACGCACGAAAAGCAGACTACCCTCGGAAGGATTTATAAGGATAAAAACGGATTCGTCTGGCAGCCGACGGTATGGGGAATGGCCGCAGAGGAAGGGCTGCGGAAGCTGAAGCTTTCATCTCAGCTCGTTCTGATTCAGGATTACGTCATCATGCCCAATCACGTCCATCTGCTCGTCTTGTACAGGCGATGCAACGACCGCGTCGTCAAATGGTTCATATCGCACTGCAAACACACTATGGCCCAACACATGCTGAAAGCACAGAATGCGAACGAACCGATCTGGGAAACATCTTATTCAAGTCACTACGTGCAGCGAGAACACACGCAGCTTGCACTGAGCCAAAACATACGGGAACATAAAACCCGCTGGCATTACGACAGTCTGAACACGTTTTTGCCGCGCCCCTATTCTCCAAAAGTTTGACACAAGCCACATGATTTTCAAAACATAAAATCTTTCATGCTGCAAAAAAGAGAAGCAAGAAATGAGAAATCTCATGTCCTGCTTCTCTTTTATATGCAGCATTTTTTAATGTCCGCCGTATTTTTTTGCCGTGTCCAAGCGGCACAAGGCGCGCTTGAGCGCCATTTCCGCCCGATGTACGTCTATGTCCTTCCGCTGGCTGTGAAGCAATGCTTCTGCCCGCTGCTGGGCGGCTTCTGCCCGCTCGACGTCGATGTCTTCAGGCTTTTCCGCCGCCGGCGTAATGACGGTAATCGCATTATTGCTCACTTCCAAAAATCCGGAAGCTACGCTCAGGCAATGGCGCTGGCCGCCTACATCGTACATAAGCGGCCAGATATCCAAAGACGCGATGAGCGGCGCGTGATTGGGCATAATGCCCAAATCGCCGTCTAAGGCCCGCACGAGGACGAATTCCACATCTTCGTTTAATACGGCAGCATCGGGAGTAATTACTTCCAAACGGATAGTCTTTCCTTTTTCTGCCATAGCCTATTCTCCTTTCAGAGTCTTGGCCTTTTCATATGCTTCTTCGATATCGCCTACCATGTAGAACGCCTGTTCCGGCATGTCGTCGCATCGGCCCGACAGAATTTCCTTAAAGCCGGCGATCGTATCTTTCAGCGGTACATAACGGCCCGGCTGACCAGTAAACTGTTCGGCGACGGAGAAAGGCTGGCTCAGGAAACGCTGAATCTTACGAGCCCGGGCAACGGTGAGCTTGTCTTCTTCCGACAATTCATCGATACCGAGGATAGCGATGATATCCTGCAGGTCGTTGTACTTCTGCAAAATAGCCTGAACGGTGCGGGCCGTCTGATAATGGTCTTCGCCGAGGATATGTGGGTCGAGAATACGAGATGTCGAATCCAGTGGATCGACAGCCGGATAAATGCCCAATTCGGCAATCTGACGGGACAATACGGTCGTCGCATCCAAATGGGCAAAGGTCGCAGCCGGAGCCGGGTCGGTCAAATCGTCGGCAGGGACATATACGGCCTGTACGGACGTAATGGAACCGTTCTTCGTCGACGTGATGCGTTCCTGCAGCGCGCCTACGTCCGTCCCTAATGTCGGCTGATACCCAACAGCCGAAGGAATTCGGCCCAGCAGGGCCGATACTTCCGAACCGGCCTGAATGAAACGGAAAATATTATCGATGAACAGGAGCACGTCCTGATGTTCTTTATCACGGAAATATTCAGCCATCGTAAGGCCCGTCAAGCCGACGCGCATACGGGCTCCGGGCGGTTCGTTCATCTGGCCGTATACGAGAGCGGTCTTGCTGATAACGCCCGATTCCTTCATTTCGTTCCACAAGTCATTGCCTTCGCGGGTCCGTTCGCCTACGCCGGTAAATACGGAATAGCCGCCGTGTTCCGTCGCAACGTTGTGAATCAATTCCATGATGAGAACGGTCTTGCCTACGCCGGCGCCGCCGAACAAGCCAATCTTGCCGCCTTTGGCATACGGAGCGATGAGGTCGACGACTTTAATGCCTGTTTCGAGAATTTCCGTACCCGTAGACTGGTCTTCAAATTTCGGAGCCGGCCGATGGATAGGCCAATAATCTTCAGCTTCTACTACTTCGTCTACCTTGTCGACGGTCTGACCGAGAACGTTGAAAATACGTCCCAGCACGCCCTTGCCAACGGGAACCTTAATGGGGCCGCCCGTATTTTCCGCAGCCATGCCGCGGACGAGACCATCTGTAGAACTCATAGCAACGCAGCGGACGACGTCGTCGCCTAAGTGCTGCATAACTTCTGCTACCAAGTCGACGGCCTGTTCGCCTTCCCCGCCGGTGACGTGAAGGGCAGTGTAAATGGCGGGCAAATCTGCTTCGGAAGCAAACCGCACGTCAATAACCGGGCCGATGACCTGGATTACTTTCCCAATGTTATTGCTCATGAAGAGGCTCTCCTCTCTTTCTTAGTTTTACTCACGCCCTACTGCAGGGCATTAGCACCGCTGACAATTTCTGTCAGTTCGTTCGTAATGCCGGCCTGACGGACTTTGTTGTAATGGACAGTCAATCTGTCGATCAGCTCGCCTGCATTATCCGTTGCCGACGTCATAGCCGTCATACGGGCCCCGAGCTCACTGGCCGCTGACTGGAGCAGGCTGTTGTACACGAGCATGTCCAGATACTGAGGCAAAAGCGATTCCAAGACCTGATGGGCATCCGGCGCAAAGAGATACTCTTCTTTCGGACCGGTTTTTTCAGAGCCGTCCTGCTGCGAAATAGGCAGCATTTTGACGGTTTGTACTTCTTGCGATAAGGCTGACTTAAACTTCGTATAAATGATATACACTTCGTCTACTTCGCCAGCCAAAAATTGTTCTGTAGCAACATGGGCAATCTGCTGGGCATCGGTGAACTGAGGCTTATCGGAAAAACCCGTCCACTTCTGGTCCGGCACGATATGCAGATGCTTTAAATATTCAGCAGGCTTACGGCCTGTCACGAGCAGCATCGAAGCGCTGCGGGGCTTGTCTTTCAGCACGGCGACCATGGCCTTGTTGATATTGGAATTAAACGCGCCGGCCAGGCCTTTGTCAGCCCCGACGATAATATAGCACGTCTTCTTCACTTCGTCATGAGGCGTAAACAAGGCGACTTTTTCGCCTGTAGACGCCGCTGCCAAGCGCTGCAGCATGCCTTCGATTTTTTCCGTATACGGCGCTGTGGCCAACGCCCTTTCCTGTGCACGGCGCAGTCGTACAGACGATACCATTTTCATGGCTTTCGTAATCTGCTGAGTATTCGTAACGGATTTGATCCGCCGGTTTATTTCGCGTGCACTCGGCATAGATTATTCCTCCTCTTTAATCAGCTCATGGGTGGCGCTATACTGCTTCGTATATTCGCCGATGGCCTTCTGGAGGGTTGCTTCTGCGTCCTGGCCGAGTTCCTTCGTCGTCTTGATGCTTTCGCCGACTTCCGGATAATTGGTATGCATGAACGTGATGAAGCCGTCGGCAAACTGCTGTACTTCCGATACCTGAATCGGCATGAGGTAGTTTTTAACGGCCAAATAAATCTGCATAACCTGGTCTTCGACCGGCATAGGATGATACTGCGGCTGAATTAAGAGCTGCATCGTCCGTTCGCCTTTATCGATCTGGGCCTTTGTGCTCTTATCGAGGTCAGAGCCAAACTGGGCGAAGGCCGCCAATTCGCGGTACTGCGCCAAATCCAAGCGAAGGGTACCGGCAATTTTCTTCATAGCCTTAATCTGGGCGGAGCCGCCTACGCGGGATACGGACAAGCCGACGTTGATAGCCGGACGGATACCGGAGTTAAAGGCTTCCGTTTCGAGGAATATCTGACCGTCCGTAATGGAAATAACGTTTGTCGGGATGTACGCCGACAAGTCGCCGGCCAGCGTTTCAATGATCGGCAAGGCTGTAATGGAGCCGCCACCCAAATCATCAGAAAGCTTTGCTGCCCGTTCCAGCAGACGGGAATGTAAGTAGAATACGTCGCCGGGATAGGCTTCACGTCCAGGCGGACGGCGGAGCAGCAAGCTCATGGCACGGTATGCCTGGGCGTGTTTGGACAAGTCGTCATATATGCAGAGGACGTCCTTGCCCTGATACATGAAGTATTCGCCGATAGATACGCCCGAATACGGAGCCAGGTACTGGAGCGGCGCGCCGTCAGATGCCGTAGCAGCGACGACGATAGTATACGCCATCGCGCCGTTTTCTTCCAAAGTACGGACGACGCGGGCAACCGTCGAGGCTTTTTGTCCAATAGCGACGTAAACGCAAATAACGCCGCTGTCTTTCTGATTCAAAATCGTGTCGATAGCGATAGCCGTCTTGCCCGTACCACGGTCGCCGATGATCAATTCTCGCTGGCCCCGTCCGATAGGAACCATGGAATCGATAGATTTAAGCCCCGTCTGAAGAGGTACCTTTACAGGCTGACGGTCGGCAATACCTGACGCCTGCACTTCGACGAGACGGGATTCTGTCGTCTTGATTTCCCCTTTGCCGTCGATAGGCGCGCCCAAGGGATTTACGACGCGGCCAATCATAGCTTCGCCTACGGGAACGCGCATGACGCGGCCTGTGCGGCGTACCGTGTCGCCTTCTTTAATCAGGGAGTCGTCGCCGAGCAGTACGGCGCCGACGTTGTCTTCTTCCAAGTTCAGGGCCATGCCGTATACGCCGCGAGGCAGTTCCAGCAATTCCCCGGACATGGCTTTATCCAAACCGTAAACGTGGGCGATGCCGTCCCCGACTTCCAGAACGGTGCCGATATCATCGACGTTCATCTCCACATTATAATTTTCGATTTGCTGTCTAATTATAGCCGTAATTTCTTCTGGCTTCATCTTCATTATTCGTCCGTCACCCCATTCGTTACGCCAGCCTGCAGAAGAGACTGCTGCATATCACGCAGCTGCCGCGCAAGGCTGCCGTCTATTAATCTGTCGCCAATCTGGATGACCATGCCGCCGATGATAGACGGATCGATGTAATACAGCGGCTCGATCTTCTTGCCTGTCATCTTTTCCAATCCGGCAACCAGTTTTTCTTCTTCCGCCGCCGTCAGCGCCTTGACGACGCGCACCTTCGCGACTTCGATGTTATGCGCCGCCCGCGCCAGGTCGATAAACCCGTCGATAGCGGGAACAATAGCCGCTTCGCGCCGCCTGTCGATCATGACGTAGAGAAACTGCAGTACCAGCGGCTCTACGTCGCCGGCAAATATTTTCTGCAGCGTATCCTTCTTTACGCCGGGCTGTATGAGCGGATGGCAGATAAACTTCTGCAAATCAGGATTTTCCTGCATGGCATCGCGGACAGCTTTCAACTCTGTTCCAAATATATCAAGTTTGCCCTGTTCTTTTGCAATATCGAACATAGCCTGGCTGTATTTGCTGTATACGACTTCCGGTATCATAGCGTCAGTTCCCCTTTACGCGGTTTTCCTGAAGCTGATCGATGCAGTTTGCAACCAGTTTTGCATTCATATCCGGGTCCAGATTCTTTTTAAGCAGCTTTTCTGCCACAGCCATAGACAGCGTTACTACTTCGTTGCGCATTTCCCGGATAGCAACTTCCCGTTCGTTTGCAATTTCCGCCTGGGCGATCTGTTTTTCCCGGGCAATCTGTTCGCGTATTGCGCTGAGCTGGGCCTGCGCCTCTTTATCAGCCTGCTTTACGGCTTTATCGATAATAGCCTGGGCTTCGGCGCGGGCGCTGCGGAGCTGCGCTTCGTATTCGGCCTGCAGCTGCGCTGCCGCTTCTCTGGCCTGGGCCGCGGCTTCGAGATCCGATTCGATCTTGTTGCGGCGTTCTTCCAAAACCTTCAGCAGCGGTTTATACGCAAATTTTGCCAAAATAGCCACTAAGATAAAGAAGTTGATAATTTGGAACAACAACGTTCCTTCGGTTAAACTAACCAACGTAACACCCTCCTTTCATGATGGAATCCAGTTCCTCCACCATTAAATAAAGGGATTGGCAAATACGAGCACGATGGCGATAACGGCTGCGATAATAGGCATGGATTCGATCAAGCCGACGGAAATGAGGAAGTTGGTCAGCAGCTTGCCGCCCATTTCAGGCTGACGTGCTACGCCTTCCAGCATTTTAGAAGCAGCGTGGCCGTCGCCGACTGCAGCGCCGAGAGCTGCCAAACCGATACCAATTGCTGCGCCAAGAGCCGATAACCCTAATATCAATGCATTTTCCATAATCAATGACCTCCTAAATACGATATACAATGTAGTTTAATGCCCGCCCTGGAAGGAAGGAGCTAAGTACGATGTCGTCAATATAGTAAAAATAAACGCTTGAATTAAGCCGATGAACAAGCTGAAGATCAGCCAGACAATCGGCACGCCTGCCGGAACGAGGAAGTACAGCACTTCCAACAGGATTTCCCCGGCCAGAATGTTGCCGAAAAGACGGAAAGCCAACGTCAGCGGCTTCGTAAATTCTTCCAGCACATTGATGATGACAAAGGGAGCAAATGGCTGGAAGAAGTGCTTAAAGTGCTTCTTCACACCCTGGTTTTTCAATGCGATAACATGAACCATCGCGGAAGATACCAGCGCCAAGGCTACGGTCGTATTCAAATCGTTCGTAGGCGACGCCAGAAGATGGTTTGTCGGCAAGAGCCCCAATTCGTTGGAAAACAAGATGAACAGAAACATGGTCAGTAAGATAGATACAACCTGACTGTACTTGGGGCCAAGGGTTTCCTTAAACTGGGCGAGAAGCGCCGTGACAACCATTTCCATGGCGTTCTGCATCCCTGACGGGACGAGAGACCGCTTTCGCGTGGCTGCCAAGGAAACGATGATGACTAAGATACCGACGATCCACGTCATGATAATCGTATCCATATTGACGTTCATCCCAAGGATCTGGACGACCCAATGATGCCCCGTATGTAATTCCATACGTTTTACCTCCTTTCTTTACCGCTGGCGTACATGCCGGATCAGCATGTCGGCAAAAATCGTCACCCGATAGGTAAACAATCCGGCTACAGCAGCCCCAAAATGAATAGACGGGAACTGCGCCACGACGATTAATACCAGCGCGATCATGACAAGACGCAGGACGGCGCCGCCCCGTATCAAGGCGACAGCCCGCGCCGGCGGTAATTGTACGGCTCGCGCAGAGCGGCTGGTCAGCATCAAAAAATAGGCGATGTTGATTCCGTTGCCGATACACCAGCCCGTAATGTACTGCGTTTCCCCGCTTACGGCAAGGACGGCAGCGACAAAACATGTAAATCCGATGAGCTTGCACAACGTCGCTTTTACATACCTTACAAATTCTTCCACCAGCACCACCCTTATTTGTCTTTTTCCATATGAGACGGCTTGTCTTCATTCAAGCGCACGGCTTTCTTATACAAGGACAAAAAACCAGACGCGGCGCCTATGAGGGAACACACAATCATGCCCCACGGCGCCGTTCCGGCATGTGAGTCAATAAAACGTCCTAACGCTACGCCCGCGCAGATGCAGACAAACAAGGTCAGCCCTAAGGAACCGGCAATTGCAACGATATTCCAGAGCTTCATCTGATTTGCATTGTCATCATGAGATTCAGTACGCCTCCGCTTCATGCTGCAGACACCTCTGTTTCCGTTGATGGCATAGTAGCGGTTGCGAATATCGACGTTGCGTTACCCGCAATCGCTATTGAATTATTTTAGCATGGAAAAAATTTAAAAGCAACATTTTAAATTTGTCAATATTTTCTATTAACAAAAGAAATATATGCATATCTTTTTAGGCATGAACCGGCGCCTCTTTATACATTATTGTTATAGAGAAAATTCCTCCAGCACCGTTTCTTCTCCGCCGAAGTCGCGCAGGATGGCCTGAACGATGCGCTGCGAAGCCTTCCCGTCGCCATAGGGATTGACGGCGTTGCTCATCGTATCGTAAGCGTGCCGATCCGTCAGCAGGCGCTTCGTTTCGCGATACACCACGTCTTTTTCCGTTCCGATAAGGCGTACTGTACCAGCTGCCACGGCTTCAGGCCGTTCCGTCGTATCGCGCAGCACCAGCACCGGCTTGCCCAAAGACGGCGCTTCCTCCTGAATACCGCCTGAATCGGTCAACACGAGGCTGCATTTATTCATGAGGTTGGCGAAGGGCTCGTATTCCATCGGATCGATAAGGTGAATACGGTCTGCGCCGGATAATTCTTCTTCTACGACTTTTCGCACCAGCGGGTTGCGGTGCACCGGGAACACGACTTCCGTATCGGGAATTTCCTCTACGATGCTCCGCAGGGCCTTATAGATATGGCGCATCGGCTCGCCCAGGTTTTCCCGGCGGTGCGTCGTCATCAGGATGACCCGGTGGCGCAGGAAATCGATATGATTGAGCATTTCGTCTTCAAAGGTATAGGCCGGGTCGACGGTCTTCATCAAGGCGTCGATTACCGTGTTGCCCGTGACATAGATATTTTTTTCCGCTACGGCTTCTTTCAGCAGGTTGGCTTTCGCTGTCGCCGTCGGCGCAAAGTGAATGGCTGCAATGGAACCGGTCAGCTTGCGGTTCATTTCTTCCGGGAAGGGCGAATATATATTGCCCGTGCGCAGGCCCGCTTCCACGTGGCCTACGGGAATCTGCTGATAATACGCCGCCAGGGCTCCGGCGAAGGTCGTCGTCGTGTCGCCGTGAACGAGGACAATATCCGGCTTTTCCTGTTCCAACACGGATTTCAGCCCCATGAGGGATTTCGTCGTAATGTCGTATAACGTCTGTCCCTGCGACATAATATCTAAATCATAATCAGGCTCGATGCGGAATAACTCCAGTACCTGATCCAGCATCTGCCGGTGCTGGGCTGTAACGGCCACGACTGTCTGGATTTTATCGGCATGCTTTTTCAGTTCCAGTACGACCGGAGCCATCTTGATTGCTTCCGGACGCGTGCCGAATACAGTCATTACCTTAATCATAGAAATACCTCCTTAGACGAAACAATTCTACCCGCCTATTCTTTGCGGGTAGAATTGGCCGTTGTTTTTTGCAATATGCCAAGGCGTTTCGCCGTATAAATAATCACAGCAAGGACGACCAATACCGTCGCAATGCCTGTCTGATAACTTACGTTAGCGACAAACAGGGCTACGATCCCCAGAACGATGCTGACGAAATACATGATCAATACAGCTTGCTTCTGCGACATGCCTAAAGCCAGCAGGCGATGGTGCAGATGTCCCTTATCAGGCTGAAAAATGGGCACGCCGCTCATCTTGCGGCGGATAATAGCGAATAACGTATCCAAAATGGGCAGGCCCAGAGCGATGAGCGGCACTACCAACGCGATCGTCGCCGCCGTCTTAACCAGCCCCAGCACAGCTGCGACGGCCATCGTATAGCCCAGCAGCATACTTCCCGTATCGCCCATGAAAATCTTGGCGGGGTTAAAATTGTACTGCAAAAAGCCGAGAGCTGCTCCGGCCATTGCGACGATGATCATAGCCGGCAGGTACTGGTTCATGGTATAAGCCAGCAAAAACATCGATACCGACGCGATAAACGACACGCCGGCCGCCAATCCATCCAGGCCGTCAATCAGATTTACCGTATTCGTAAACCCGATAATCCAGAAAATCGTCACCGGAATAGCGACGAGCTCCGGCAGCACGATGAGCGTGCCGAAGGGATTTGTCAGCCATTCGATCTGAATTCCAAAGGCGATGGGAATACATGCCGCAACGATCTGTCCGACTAATTTTACTTTAGCCGGAATATTGCAGATATCGTCCCAAATGCCCAAGGCGACGATAGCCGTGCATCCCAGGAGAAGGCCCAGCAGCTCGTGGCGCACGGGTACGCAAAAGAGTACGGCCGCCATGAAGCCGACGTAGATAGCCAGCCCGCCCAGCCGCGGTATGGCGTGAGTATGGACCTTTCTCGCATTAGGTTTGTCAACGGCGCCGACTTTAATTGCCAACTTTTTAACGCCTGGCGTCAATACATATGCAACTATGAGGGCAATCAAAAACGGCACAAAATATTCAAGCACAACACACGCCTACTTTCCGTAACATCATTAGTTTGTCAGACTGCGCATCGGTGCAGGGATGCGTCCGCCGCGGGCGATAAATGCGTCCGACTTGTATTTATTTACGTTGATAATCGGGCAGTAGCCAAGAAGGCCGCCGAATTCAACCGTATCGCCGACGTCTTTGCCCGGAACGGGAATGACGCGGACGGCTGTCGTCTTGTTGTTAATCATGCCGATAGCCGCTTCATCGGCAATAATAGCGGAAATCGTCGCCGCCGACGTATCGCCGGGAATGGCGATCATGTCGAGGCCAACGGAGCACACGCAGGTCATAGCTTCCAGTTTTTCCAAGGTCAGGCTGCCTCTGCCGACGGCTTCCAGCATCCCCTTGTCTTCGCTGACAGGAATAAACGCGCCCGACAAGCCGCCGACGCGGGACGAAGCCATGAGGCCGCCCTTTTTCACCGCGTCGTTCAGCAAAGCCAGAGCCGCCGTCGTACCGCAGGCGCCGCAGCTTTCAAGACCCATTTCTTCCAAAATGTCGGCTACGCTGTCGCCGACAGCCGGCGTAGGAGCTAAGGACAGGTCGATGATGCCGAAGGGAACGTTGAGCCGCTTCGACGCTTCCATGGCGACGAGCTGCCCTACGCGGGTAATCTTGAAGGCCGTCTTCTTGATCGTTTCGGCAACGACATCGAAAGGTTCGCCCTTGACATTTTCCAATGCCCGTTTGACGACGCCCGGTCCGCTGACGCCGACGCTGACGCAGCAGTCGCCGTTCGTCACGCCGTGGAAGGCGCCGGCCATGAAGGGGTTATCTTCAACGGCGTTGGAAAATACAACCAATTTCGCGCAGCCTAAGGCATCCTTATCCTTCGTCCGTTCGGCCAAATCCTTGAATACCCGGCCCATTTCAGCGATGGCATCCATGTTGAGGCCGGCTTTCGTCGAGCCGACGGCAACGGAGCTGCATACCAAATCGGTGCAGGCCAGGCTTTCGGCGATGGAGTCGATGAGACGGCGGTCGCCGTCCGTAAAGCCCCGTTCCACCAGCGCGGAAAAACCGCCGATGAAGTCGATACCGATTTCCTTCGCCGCCTTGTCGAGCGTTCTGGCGATTTCAACGTAATTCGTCAAATCGCTGGCTCCGGCTACCAGGCTGATAGGCGTAACGGCTATGCGCTTGTTAATGATCGGCACGCCGTATTCGCGGGCAATGTCTTCGCCCGTCTTGACGAGGTTCTCGCCGTACGACGTGATTTTATCGTAAATATTGCGGCATAATACCTTGCCGTCGCTGGAACAGCAGTCAAGAAGACTAATCCCCATCGTAATCGTACGGACGTCCAGATTATTCTTCTGTATCATTTGATTCGTTTCTAATACGTCATGGATTGTCAGCATACCCGGTTCTCCTTATCCTACTTGATGCATCGCATCGAAAATGGCCTGGTTCTGCGCCCGGATTTCTACGCCCAGGGCGTCGCCCTTTTCCCGCAGGATAGCCTGAAGGCCTTCCAAATCGACGGTCGACTGCTCCATGTCTACGATCATCGCCATATTGAAAATACCGTCCAAAATGACCTGATTTATCGTCATAATATTAATCTGGTGTTCTGCCATGACCTGGCTTACTGTAGCGATAATGCCAGTCCGGTCTACTCCGACTACGGTGATAACAACTTTCATGGGGATTCCACTCCTTTATTGCATATCTTTAATTTCTTTCTAATCTACCATGCCTTTTATTATACCATAAGTCAATCGCAAAATTCTACTGCTGCGCCACATAATAGCGCCGTTTCGCCGCGCCGCTTACGGAAATTCCCCGGAAAAGAAAGGACACGCTTTCGCCCGTCCTTTCTTCTTTCCGTTAAGGTATAGTATTGTCTTATTTAGCCAAAGCCTTGGAAATCAGCGCCTTGCCTTCTTCCAGCAGCGCCGCCGCCTGTTCCTGGGATACGAAGCTTTCTGCATACAGCTTGTACAGATCTTCCGTACCGGACGGGCGCGCCGCTACCCAGCCGTCGTCGGTCGCGATCTTGACGCCGCCGATAGCGAAGTCGCCGTATGGGGACTTGGACAGCACCGCCTTGATTTCACTGCCGCACAGGGTCTTTTCCGTAACGTCGCTTTCCGTCAGGGAGCTGATCTGATCCTTTTCTTCCAGCGTCGCCGGCGCATCGCTGCGCATCGTGTACGGACGGCCCAGCTTTTCGCACAAATCATTGTAGTAGTCGATAGGCGATTTGCCCGTAACGGCCTTGATTTCCGCAGCTAAGAGGCACATGATCATGCCGTCTTTATCCGTCGTCCAGACGCTGCCGTCTTTCGCGACAAAGGAGCCGCCGGCGCTTTCTTCGCCGGAAAAGGCGATTTTACCTTCCGTGTACAAGGAGCCGAAATATTTAAAGCCGACGGGCACTTCGTAGCAGGGAATACCGAGCATAGCCGCCGAGCGGGCCAGCATATCCGTCGTGACAACGGTCTTGGCGATACCCCGTCCGGCAAAGTTGCGGTGAGTCATCAGATAGTGGGACGCCACCGTCAGGTAAGCGTTGGCCGAAATCATGCCCTGCGCGCCGGAAACGATGCCGAAACGGTCGTAGTCCGGGTCGTTGGCTAAAATCAGGTCGTATTTGTCCTTGCTCTGCGTAACGGCCGACATGACGTATGCCGACGAGCAGTCCATGCGGACCTTGCCGTCATGGTCGTAATTCATGAAGGTAAACTGCGGATCGTACGTATCATTGACGAAGTCGATGGGAATATGATACTGTTCCGAAATCTTGTGCCAGTAATTCATGCCCGAGCCGCCCAGAGCGTTGACCATAATGCGCAGGTTCGCGCCGCGGATAGCGTCCATATCGATAATGGATTCAAGTTCTGCCACATACAGTCCCTTGTAGTCGTACGGCACGACCCACTGGCTGTTCTTCGCGTCTTCATAGGACATGCTCTTGACTTCGGCGTTATGGCCGGCCAGCAGGCGGTTTGCTTCCGCTTCAATCGCCTTGGTAATATCCGATTCTGCCGGGCCGCCGGTAATCGGGTTGTACTTGATACCGCCGTGTTCGGGAGGATTATGGGACGGCGTAATGATCAAGCCGTCGGCCAGCTTTTCGCTGCGGCAGTCATTGTAGCGGAGAATGGCCCGCGATACGGACGGCGTCGGCACAAAGTCATTTTCGCTGTCTACATAAGCCGTAACGCCGTTAGCCGCCAATACGCCCAAGACCGTTTCATAGGCCAGCTTGGACAAATAGTGGGTATCTTCACCGACGAACAAGGGGCCTTCTGCGCCGAACTGCTTGCGGAAGTTGCAGACAGCCTGGGCAATAGCCGCGACGTGGTCGGCCGTAAAGCTGCCGTTTCCAGCCTGTCCGCGATGGCCCGACGTGCCAAAGCGCACCTGCTGATGCGGATCGCTTACGTCAGGATGAGTATTGGCATAGGCCGCCGCAATAGCCTGCAAATCAATATAATCCTCTTTTCTTACTTTCGTTCCTGCTAATTCATGTACTGCCATTTCTGATCACCTGATTCGATTTTGACAAGCATACTGCTTTTCTATACAATAAGAATGCAATATAAAGGCAAACTTACATTTACTGCTTGCAGCATGCTGCAAAAGTAATATTTTATGTTTATTATACCAAATTTTCTTGAATTACGACAGTAAGTTATCCAAAGAAAGGATGAAGACCCATGAAATGCATTTCCTGGAATGTAAACGGCCTGCGCGCCGTAATGAAAAAAGGATTTATGGATGTTTTTTCCGCTCTGGACGCCGATATTTTCTGCCTGCAGGAAACAAAGCTCCAGGAAGGTCAAATTGATCTGGACTTGCCCGGCTACGAGCAATATTGGAACTACGCCGACCGGAAGGGCTACAGCGGCACGGCCATCTTTACGAAACGCAAGCCCCTGTCCTGCTCGTACGGCATGGGCATCGACGAACACGACCATGAAGGCCGCCTGATTACGCTGGAATTCGATGACATATACTTCGTCACCTGCTACACCCCCAACAGTCAGTCGGAACTAGCCCGTCTCGACTACCGCATGACCTGGGAAGACGATTTTCGCCGCTATCTCGTCGAGCTCAACAAAACCAAGCCTGTCGTGCTGTGCGGCGACCTGAACGTGGCCCACGAAGAAATCGACTTAAAAAATCCCAAGACCAACCGCAAAAACGCCGGCTTTTCCGACGAAGAACGGCAGAAGATGACAGAACTGCTGGCCGCCGGATTTACAGACACGTGGCGCTATTTCTATCCTGACAAAGAAGGCGTGTACTCCTGGTGGAGCTATCGCTTCAAAGCCCGTCAGAACAACGCCGGATGGCGCATTGACTATTTCATCACGTCCAAAGATTTGGACAGCCGGTTGGAACAAGCCGAGATCTACACCGACATCACAGGCAGCGACCATTGCCCAGTCGGATTAGTGCTGAAGTAAATCGTATACCTGCCTTTATAAAAATACCCCTGCCGGCGCGGCAGGGGTATTTGCATGCATATTTATGCTATCTATTAAAATGCGTTGTGAGAATATTCATAATACAAATCGGTCAGTTCATCCATCTTGTCGTTCATGACGACCATGAGATCCGAAGCGGCGTCGTAGTCGTTAGCGGCCAAGGCCTTTTTAATCTTGGAGAAGATGGACAAGCTCTTATCCGTATCGCGGCCTAATTCCGTGCGGAGGGCGTTGATCTTCGTCCACCGTTCGGCTTCCAGCGGATTGGTATCGGCTTCCATGTGCAGCGGTTTTGCCGAAATGACCTTGGACAAGTTGTCGGGGATAATACGGAACTGCAGTTCCAAGGCCCAGCGATTCAGGGCGCCCAATTTAAACGATTCCATGATGCGCTTTTCAAAAGCTGGGCAGGCCAAGGTATCCAATTTTTCCGGATGGAGTTCGAGGGCTTTGAAGTTTTCCCATACGGTACGCGGAGCTTTTCCGAACATGGCGTCCCGTTCCGCCGCCGTGAATTCTTCAAATACGTCGACTTCAGAGCGATATGCCCGGTCTTTTTCCAGATAATCGGCGGCTTCGCCCGGTTTCTTAGACAATTCAGCCAGCAATTCGGCCGGCGTCTTGCCGCTGGAAAGGGCGTACTTGATGCCGTCGAGAGCGCTGAGGTAGCCCATGGCGATGGCGATATACGTGTTGGTAAAGGGGTTGGGAGCGCGCAGCTCGAAGCGGGTTCCGTTCGGGCTGTCAACGCTGCGGATTAAGCCGATCAGGACGGAACGATTACGGGTCGGAACGTCCGGCGTTTCGCCGCCCAGGGACGTTACGATGCAGACCGGCGCTTCAAATCCCGGTTTCAAGCGGTTCAGCGAGTCCGTCGTCGCCGAAACGAAGGGATTCATGACTTCATAGTGCTTCAGTATGCCCATGATAGCGCCGTATCCGAGGGACGACATAAATTCTTCATTCATATCGTCGGGGTTGAACAGGTTGACGAACTTGCCGCTCTTTAAGATAGCGCCCAATCCGAAGTGGGTGTGTTCGCCGGAGCCGGCAACACCCTGAATCGGTTTGGCCTGGAAGGTAACTTCGAGACCGTTTTCGCGGAATACTTCGCGGACGATGATGCGGGCTTGGATTTCGTTGTCCGCCGTCTGTACGGGATCGTTGGTAAATTTCCAGTCAACTTCGATCTGTTCCAATACGAAAATCAATTTGCCCGAATCGTCAATCTGAGCTTTAATGCCGCCGACTTCCTTATGGCCCATTTCAGGATTGAGGCCGTATTTTTCAAGGCGTTCGACAGTCTGTTCCAAGGCCGTGCGGACGACGCCGTGCGTACGCTGCCAGTACTGTTCCTGCAATTTCTGAGAAGCCGAAAGGAGGCGCGTTTCTACGTCCTGGCTCGGCGTCTTGACCCAGAATTCCAATTCCGTCGCTGTCGTGAATACGATTTTTTCGATGTCGTCGGGATTTACAGACAAGCCTTTAATCCCGTATTTTTTAATCAGCGCTAATATCTGTTCGCCAACATAATCCGTCGTATTGCGGAGAATCGAACGGGAATCAATATATCCCGTCGCATGGCACAAAAAGCTCGGAATACGCAGTGTGCCTACAGGACGGCCCGTAGCCGGGTCGATATTACCGTCGTTGTAGTCTACGAACCAGTTGACGCTAGGATCTGCTTTCATATCGACGCGAGCGTCCGACAATGTAGCAATCCCGGGAAGTACGACAGAAGAACCATCAGTCTGCACAGCCGTGCCGTTGAAGAATTTTTCATAATCGTCGAAAAATACGGAAATAGGAATCTTTTCATCCGTATCGTTGCCGGCCAGATCGACACCGACGAGAGATACGAACTTAATTTCCGGGTGCTGTTCCAATAACGCCAGCACGCCTTCCTTGCCATACTGCCCTGCCGGAATTACGTATACCAAATCATCTTTTACCATAGGTACATCCTCCTTTTAATACAAAAAGACTCCGCCCCTGCTATCTTTTCAGATATAGGTTCGAAGTCTTCTTTGACTTTGCATACATGATTTTGTTGTCGTAAATCATGTTAAAATAATACAATCAATTAGTTTATTTGTCAATATATTTTATGATAAAAACTAATTATGTTGTAAAATTTCTTTGACAATAGCCGAAACAACTTTTCCGTCGGCCTTGCCCTTTACATGCGGCATAACCGCCTTCATGACGTCACCCATCTTCATACCGTCGTTTCCGGCGACGATGTCCGTCACGATTTTCCGGATTTCATCTTCCGAAAGCTGCTTGGGCATATACTTTTCCAGGACGGCCATTTCTGCCTTTACCTGTTCTACCAGATCGGCGCGGCCGGCCTTTTCAAAATCTGCCAACGATTCTTTGCGCTGTTTCATTTCTTTCGCAATGACTGCTCCGACGCCGGCGTCGTCTAATTCGCATTTGCCGTCGATTTCCGTATTGCGGATAGCCGAGCGGACCATGCGGATCACCGATAACGCCGTCTTTCCTGCTTCTTTCGCTTTCATTGCGTCTTTCATGTCCTGAAGCAGTTGTTCCTTTAGAGACATGGTATCACCCTTCTTACTGTTGACGATTATGCTCTGTATTTCCGTTTACGTGCTGCTTCGGATTTTTTCTTTCTCCGTACACTCGGTTTTTCATAGTGTTCGCGTTTCCGTACTTCGGAGAGAACACCTGCCTTTTGGCAAGAACGTTTGAAGCGGCGAAGTGCGCTGTCCAACGTTTCGTTTTTACCTACTTTGATTTCTGCCATCTATTATCCCTCCCTCCAAATTATGTTAGGGAGTGCTTTTATTGCACACAATGAAATTATACTCAAAATGAGTCATTTTGTCAAATGGGACTGACTGACCGCCCTTGCATCGTTACACAGGCCGCAATGCCAGCAACCATGAGCTGTTTCGCCGCATTGTTATCCCCTTTCGGCAGGAGCATCGTACGATGGAGACAACATAAATCTGTCAAATAGGCTCTATATTGCAGTAAAAATATCGTAATATCCCGCCTACTCGCGAATAAATTGACTGAATACGTAATTCCCATAATCCCGGCCCAAGGCAGTCATGCGGCAGCCGGACGGCGTTGCCTCCAACAGTTTCTGTGCCAGAAGACGATGCAGCACGTCGGCAAACTCGTCTTCTACAGAACAGCCGAAGCGCTGCCGAAAATCGGCGTAGTCAATGCCTTTGCGCATGCGCAGGGCTAAAAAACAATAGTCCTCGACGGCTCGGTTTCGGCCGATGGAAATGCGTTCCGCCGCCGCGTCTTCCCTGCCGGCCTTGCGGATATACAGGGGAATATTCGCAATATTAGCCCAGCGTTCGTCATGATAAAAGGAATGAGCTGACGGCCCGAAGCCGACGTACGGTTCGTACTGCCAGTACTTGCAGTTGTGCCGGGACAAACAGCCGGCCTTGGCATAGCTGGAAATTTCATAGTGCGAAAAGCCCAGCCAGTGCATAGACCGATGAACGGCCTGCCCCATTTGTTCTATCTCCTCGTCGTTCGGAAGAAGGCAGCGGCCTTTGCGCAAATCATCCCACAAGGGCGTATGCTCTTCTACGATAAGGCTGTATATGGACGCGTGGCATACGGGCAAGGACGCAAGCTCTTCCATATCGGCGCGGACCATCTCTTCCGTCTGCCCCGGCAGGCCGTACATGAGGTCGATGGAAATATTTCTGACGCCGCCGTCCCAAACGGCCTGCACAGCTCGTTTTCCCTCGTCTGCCGTGTGAACCCGTCCGAGAAAGCGCAGCATACCGTCGTCGAAGGACTGAATGCCGAGGCTCACGCGGTTGACGCCAAGATCCGCCAGCTCGCGGACGTACTGGCGGCTCACGCTGTCCGGATTCGCCTCTACTGTAATTTCCGCATCGGCGGCAATGTCAAAACGCGCCTCGAGGCATTTCATGATGGAGCCGATTTGGCCGGCCCGCAGCAGCGACGGCGTACCGCCTCCGAAATAAACAGTATCAGCCTGCTCCCCGCGGGGAAACAGGCTGATTTCGCGGCATACGGCGTCGACGTAGGCGTCGATATACGATTCGACGCCGCTGTACGACGGAAAGTCGCAGTACCGGCATTTTTTGACGCAAAACGGGACGTGCACGTACAGGCCGATCATTTGTCGTCTACCTGCAGGACGGCCATGAAGGCTTCCTGAGGAATTTCGACGGTGCCGAACTGCTTCATGCGCTTCTTCCCTTCTTTCTGCTTTTCCAGCAGTTTGCGCTTACGCGTAATATCGCCACCGTAGCACTTGGCCAATACGTCCTTGCGCAGGGCCGCGACGTTTTCCCGGGCAATAATCTTGTTGCCCAGTGCGGCCTGGATGGGGATCTGGAACAGCTGGCGCGGAATGAGGCTGCGCAGCTTTTCGACGAGAGCCCGGCCGCGGCGGGCGGCAAATTCGCGATGTACGATGACGCTCAGGGCGTCGACGACTTCGCCGTTGATGAGGATATCCATCTTCACCATAGGCGAGGACTGATACCCGTTGAGCTCGTAATCAAGAGACGCATACCCTCGCGTCGCCGATTTCAAAACATCGAAATAGTCGTATAATATTTCACACAACGGAAGATTATATACAAGGGAAACTCTCGTTTCATCGAGATAGTCCATCGTCTCATACTGGCCGCGGCGGTTTTGGGAAATTTCCATGACCGTGCCGACCATTTCTTTCGGAATGATAATCGTCGTCTTGACGAAGGGTTCTTCGATATGATCGATTTTCGTCATATCCGGCATGAGGGCCGGGTTGTCTACCTCAACCATCGTGCCGTCCGTGCAGTACACGTGGTAAATAACAGACGGAGCCGTCGTAATCAGCGTCAAGCCGTATTCCCGCTCCAATCGTTCGCGGACGACGTCCATGTGCAGCAGGCCCAGAAAGCCGCAGCGGAAACCAAAGCCCAAGGCCGTCGACGTTTCCGGTTCAAATAACAGGGCCGCGTCATTGAGGTGAAGCTTTTCCAAGGCGTCGCGCAGGTTATCGTAATCGTTCGTTTCAACGGGATATAAGCCGCAGTATACCATCGGCACGGCTTTGCGGTAGCCCGGCAGGGCTTCCGACGCCGGATTATCGGCCAGCGTCACCGTATCGCCGACGCGGCAGTCGCGGACGTTCTTCATGCTGGCAGCTAAATAGCCTACGCTGCCGCATTCCAGCGACGGCACGGGATACATCTGCGGCAGGAAAACGCCCGTTTCGATGACTTCGAATTCCTTGCCCGAAGCCATCATGCGGATGCGGTCGCCAGGCTTGACGCTGCCTTCCATGATGCGGATGTTGGCGATAGCCCCTTTGTACGGGTCGAAATGGGAGTCGAAAATAAGAGCCCGCAACGGTTTGTCGGGAGCATCGGCCGGCTCGGGAACGTGCTTTACGATCGCTTCGAGCACGTCGTCTATGCCGACGCCGGTCTTCGCGCTGACCAGTATAGCTTCCGACGCGTCCAGCCCGATAAGGTCTTCAATTTCCTTACGCACCCGGTCGGGATCGGCGCTGGGCAAGTCAATCTTATTGATGATAGGAATGATTTCCAAATCATGTTCCAAGGCCAAGTACACGTTTGCCAATGTCTGCGCTTCTACGCCCTGCGTTGCGTCGACGATGAGCAGCGCCCCCTCGCAGGCCGCCAGGCTGCGGGATACTTCGTAATTGAAGTCGACATGGCCCGGCGTGTCGATTAAGTTCAGCGTGTACTGATGACCGTCTTTCGCATCGTACATGAGACGCGCCGACTGGGCTTTGATGGTAATGCCTCGTTCACGTTCCAAATCCATCGTATCGAGCAGCTGATCTTCCATTTCACGCTGCGAAACGGTCCCTGTCCGTTCCAGCAGCCGGTCGGCCAGCGTCGATTTCCCATGGTCTATATGGGCAATAATTGAAAAATTGCGAATATATTTTGTCGCCACGTTATCTCTCCTCTTTCAGTATTTCAATTTACATAATGATGCCGCCGCCTAAAACGCGGTCGCCCGTCTCGGCGTCGTACAGGACCAGTGCCTGTCCCGCCGTGACCGCCCGCTGGGGCTGGTCGAAGGTAACGCAGATACGGCCGTGTTCTTCCAGTCGGACCGTGCAGGGCGATTCCTTGGCGGCATAGCGTATTTTTCCCAAAGCGCGAAAGCGTCCTTCAGGCTCTCCTTCTACCCACGATACGCCTTCGGCCCGTACCTCTGCAGAAAATAAATCGTCGTTCGAACCGACGACGACCTGGTTACGAGCCACATCCAGTGCCGTAACGTAATACGGCCCGCCGGGACCGCCCAAATTCAAGCCGCGGCGCTGGCCAATTGTATACGCCGGAATGCCTTCGTGCCGGCCGACAACTCGGCCGTCTGCATCGACAAAATTTCCGGCCTTAAACATGCCGGCCCGTTCCCGGCGCAGAAATCCCTTGTAGTCATTGTCGGGAATAAAGCAAATATCCTGGCTCTCCGGTTTATTAAACACGGGCAACCCCCATTCCTGCGCCATTGCCCGCGTATCGCTTTTTTCAAAATCAGCCATAGGGAACAAGACGTGGGGAAGCAAATCCTGCGTCAGCTGATACAGCACGTACGATTGATCCTTGCGCCGGTCTGAACCGCGAAGCAGCGTATACACGCCCCGTTCCGTATCGTAGGCCGTGCGGGCATAATGCCCCGTCGCCAGCAGGTCGGCGCCTCGACGGCGCGCTTCGTCCCACAGCCGGCCAAATTTAACGCACCGATTGCAGGCGACGCAGGGATTGGGCGTCTTTCCCCGGCCGTAAGCGTCAATAAAATATTCTACGACATCGCGCCGGAAGGTGTCGCTAAAGTCCAGCGTGTCATGGGGAATTCCCAATATATCGGCTACCGCCTTGGCATCGGCGGCGCTTTTTTCCGCCGCTTCGCCGTCCCACAGGCGCATCGTAATGCCGATGACATCATATCCCTTTCGTTTCAGCAGCGCCGCTGTAACGGAACTGTCCACGCCGCCGCTCATGGCAACGGCAACTCGTTTCTGCATGGTATATTCCCCCCTTTTTGCACGACGCGGCTCTGCCGCATCTGCCGTCTCTGCAAGACAATACAGCGGCCGGCGCCCGTTTGCTCCAGGAGCCGCCGCTTGTGTACCACATAGTAGTCAAAGCTTCCTGTATTGAAGCCTATTATTAATAATATCATAATATATTGGCAGTGGCTAGTAACAGCCGCATAAAAAAAGGCCGCATCACAGTGCAGCCCTTTGATGTGACCCCAAAAGTTAGACTTTAGTAACGAGGTAGTTTTTGCTATCTCGTTACTTTTTTATGCAGCGGATAGAGACCGCCTGTATTGGACAG
>NZ_JAOQKD010000027.1:0-25375 GCF_025567065.1 Megasphaera stantonii | reverse complement strand
GGAGATCCGCCGCCGTACCCGTGTGGTGGGCAGCTTCCCGGACGGCAACTCCGCCCTCATGCTGGTCTGTGCCCGGCTGCGCCATGTGGCCGGTACCCAGTGGGATAACGGCAGTACCCGTACCGGCATATTGCTGCATGGCGTTTATGACGCAACTATAGCAGTAATATCAACTGGTTAAGGGAACGATCGAAAATGTCTTGTCAAAAAATACCCACAACAACTTTACACTATCCGACATCTTATTTTAACTGTATTAATTAAGACGACTGTGATATACTGTTTATAAGGGCTCTTATTTTCGAAAGAAAATGACTAATTTTATTAGTGGATAATAACTTTCCTAATCAACAAATGTGGTAAAACTCATTTTACATAGGCTTGTATGTAGATTTGAAAAAATAAGAACTATAGAGAAGAGCCCTAAACAAAAAAAGGGGTTTAATACGTGGAAAAAATAGAAAATGAAGAAAAAATAAGGGAATATGCTCAAAATTTATCTAATCGAATTTGGGTAACAAGAAAATGTCGTATTAATGCTTCTGAACGATTGGAAACATATGCTGCTTTAACAAAATTTTTTCAAATATATTATTCTACGATATCTTTTATAATGACAATTGCAAATTTTTATTTTTTTTCTAAACATATGCCGAATGATTTTTTAACATTATTACTTCCGATATATTCTAGTGCTACGTTATTCTTTTCTTTATTTTTTTCTTCTCAAAATTTTAAGGAAAGGGCTATTTGCTTTAAAGGGAATTACCACAAATTGGATCGGTTGAATAGAGATTTAGAGTATAAGTTAGAAGTAAAGCAGATCAATTATTCGGATATTGAAGAGATTGAAAAGCAGTATTTAACTTCTTTAGAGAATTCTGCAAACCATGCTTTTGTAGATCTTATTAGATATCAATGGGATGAAAAATATGATGATTATTTTGGAAATAATCATGGATTATTAAAAAAAGTGAAAGATATAGTGTAT
This sequence comes from Megasphaera stantonii, assembly GCF_025567065.1. NCBI lineage: Bacteria > Bacillati > Bacillota > Negativicutes > Veillonellales > Veillonellaceae > Megasphaera > Megasphaera stantonii. Next base: position 24,384 of record NZ_JAOQKD010000027.1, on the reverse strand, counting down.
GCAAATGTTTTATTTTACCGATGGTATGGTTTAGCCTTTGCTTTTTTTCTTGCTCCTCTAATATTAATTTATTATAGTGTAATTTGTTTTTTTGTTAGACTGTTTTAGTGATAGGATTATTTAATATGAATACTCACGATTTGTTTTATGCAAAATTTATACCAGAAAGTATAAAAAATTATTATTTGAACAATGTAAAACGAAATGCATCTCCTGGCCTTGATAAAGTCAATACCAAATATTTTGAATATAAACTTGATTTTTATCAAAAAAGCATTTCAAGTAAAATATTTTCAGGTGAGTATAAATTTACGCCATATAAAGAAAAATTGATCATAAAAAATAAGGATAAAAATAGGCAAATATCTTTACCGACAATAAAAGATAAGATTGTATTAGGATTATTAAAAGAATATTTGATTGAGCAATATGGCGCTGAAAAATATAAAATTATACAAATTTTAATTGCTGAATTGATTAATAATATTTGCAATTACAATAGTTTTATAAAAATTGATATACATGATTTTTATGGATCAATTAATCACAATAGATTAGAACAGACATTACAAGATAAAGGGATACTTCTTGAGGCACTAGAGTTAATATTAAAAGCGATAAAGAATCCAACAGTTTCAATAAATAGGCGATCTGGTCTTGAGAAAAATTTATGCGGTATTCCACAAGGAATTCCTATTTCCAATATTTTATCGTATTTTTATTTAGAAGCATTTGATGAGGAATACATGCAAAGAAAGGATATTCTTTATTTTCGATATGTCGATGATATTTTAATTTTATGCCAGTCCAGTCAACGTGAGTTAATAAAAGAACAATGTATTAAATTATTAAAAGAGGACTATGACTTGTCTGTTAGTAAGGAAAAGTGTAATTGTGGAGAAATAAAAAATGGATTTACTTATTTGGGATATAAATTCGATGGAAAGAATATAAGCGTTAGACCGTCATCAATAAAAAAATTTGAAGATAGTTTACAAAAAATATTTGAACGATATACACATTTGAAAAAGAAAAATATAGATTTATTTATATGGCTATTAAATTTGAGAATAACCGGATGTATTCATAATAACATAAAATATGGATGGCTTTTCTTCTTTTCCCAAATAAATGACAAGAAGTTATTATTTCATCTTGATTGGTTAATTAAAAAATATATAAAACGTTATAAAATTGATATGTCAGGTTGTAGAATAAAGGTAAAACGATTTGTACGCACATATAGTGAGATTACTAATAATTTGCATCATACCAGATATATCCCAAATTTTGATAATTGGTCTAATGAAGATAAATTATGGTTGTTAAATGATATTTGTAAACAACAAATGAATGAAAAGACTGGTTGGAGGATGGAGGATATAGAAGAACATTTTTTAGGAATGATATATAAACGAGTAAAAGAATTAGAACGAGACTTGCAACATTTTTCATAGTCCTTTCAAAATAAATTAAGTATAATGAGTTTATATTCTTGCTATTGTATGATTTACTGCAATAGCATTTTTTATGTATGAAATGGAGCATTTCTATGAAAGGAATCATATTAGCCGGTGGTTCGGGGAGTCGCTTATATCCGCTAACCATGGTAACATCAAAACAATTACTGCCCGTATACGACAAGCCTATGATTTATTATCCTTTGTCTACCTTAATGCTGGCAGGGATTCGAGATATTTTGATTATTTCTACGCCTACGGATTTGCCGAATTTTGAGCGGCTTTTGGGTGATGGTTCGCGGTATGGGATTCATTTGAGCTACAAGGTGCAGCCGTCGCCCGATGGGCTGGCTCAGGCCTTTATTTTGGGAGAAGAGTTTATTGACGGTGAGCCTTGCGCGATGATTCTCGGCGATAATATTTTTTATGGCGCCGGGTTGTCCAAGCATTTACAGGCTGCGGCAGCCACTGAGCAGGGCGCGACGGTGTTTGGGTATTATGTCGACGATCCGGAGCGGTTCGGCGTCATTGAGTTTGACGATGACGGCAAGGCCATTTCTATTGAAGAAAAGCCGGAGCATCCGAAGTCTAACTATGCCGTCACGGGCTTGTATTTCTATGACGAAAAGGTCTGCGAATATGCCAAGAAGGTCAAGCCGTCGGCCCGGGGCGAGCTGGAAATTACTGATTTGAACAAGATGTATCTGGAACAAGGGCAGCTCAACGTCGTTACCTTGGGACGGGGCTATGCTTGGCTGGATACGGGGACGGTGGCCAGTCTGAGTGACGCCTCTGATTTTGTAAAGGCTGTAGAGACGCGGGCCGGCATTCAGATTGCGGCATTGGAAGATATTGCCTATATGCACGGCTGGATTACAAAAGACATATTGGAAGAAAGCGCTGAAAAATACGGCAAGAGTCCCTATGGACAGTATTTAAAGAAGGTAGCTGAAGGGCGGTTCCGCCGCGATGGATAGGGGAGTTGTTTTTTGCATCCTGGTATGAAATGGAATAGAGAGGGTTATCATACATGAATATTATCGTTACCGGCGGCGCCGGATTTATTGGCAGTAATTTTGTGTTTCACATGCTTCAGACGTATCCTGAGTACCGCATTGTGTGCTTGGATAAGCTGACCTATGCCGGGAATTTGTCGACGTTGGAGCCGGTTATGGGGAATGGTAATTTCCGTTTCGTTAAAGCTGATATTTGCGACCGGGCGGCGGTGTATCAGCTGTTTGAAGAAGAGCATCCTGACATGGTTGTCAATTTTGCCGCCGAATCCCATGTGGACCGGTCTATTGAAAATCCGAGTATCTTTTTGGAAACGAATATCATGGGGACGGCGGTGTTGATGGATGCCTGCCGGAAATACGGCATTACGCGCTATCATCAGGTGTCGACAGACGAAGTATACGGCGATTTGCCCTTGGACCGGCCCGACTTGTTCTTTACGGAAGATACGCCGATTCACACGTCCAGCCCGTACAGCAGCTCTAAGGCTTCGGCTGATTTACTGGTGCTGGCCTATCATCGGACCTATGGGCTTCCTGTGACGATTTCCCGCTGCTCCAACAACTACGGGCCCTATCATTTCCCGGAAAAGCTGATTCCCCTCATGATTATCAATGCTCTTCATGATAAGCCGCTGCCGGTATACGGCGACGGCCTGAATGTGCGCGACTGGCTGTATGTAGAGGACCATTGTCGGGCGATTGATTTGATTCTCCATAAGGGGACTGTCGGCGAGGTGTACAATGTAGGCGGCCACAATGAAATGAGAAATATCGATATCGTCAAGCTCATCTGCAAGGCCTTGGGCAAGCCGGAAAGCTTAATTCAGTTTGTGACGGACCGGAAAGGCCATGACCGGCGCTATGCCATCGACCCGACGAAGATTCATCGCGAGCTGGGCTGGCTGCCGGAAACGAAGTTTGCCGACGGCATTCAGAAGACGATTCAATGGTATGTAACCCACGAAGACTGGTGGCGGCCTATCATATCAGGTGAGTATATGGCGTATTATGAGAAGATGTATGGCAATCGGTAAGGGAAAGGAGCAAGTCGGATGAAGGTATTCGTAACGGGCGTCTGCGGCCAGCTGGGTCACGACGTCATGAATGAGCTGGCGAAGCGGGGGCATGAAGGAGTCGGCAGCGACATTACGGCACAGTATGTAGGAGCAGCCGATGGTTCGGCAGTGGTGTCGATGCCCTATATGCAGGTGGATATAACCGATAAGGATGCTGTACAGCAGACGATAGCAGCAGTGCATCCCGATGCGGTAGTACACTGTGCGGCTTGGACGGCTGTCGATTTGGCCGAAGACGAAGATAAAATTGACAAGGTACGGGCTATTAACGCCGACGGGACGAAATACATCGCCGAAGCCTGCAAGGCTGCCGGCTGCAAGATGATGTACATCAGCACGGACTACGTCTTCAACGGGCAGGGAACGGAGCCTTGGCAGCCGGACTGTAAGGAGTACCAGCCCCTCAATGTATATGGGCAGACGAAGCTGGAAGGGGAATTGGCCGTAGCCTGTACGCTCGATGCCTATTTCATCGTTCGCATCGCCTGGGTATTCGGCTTAAACGGCAAGAACTTTATCCGGACGATGCTGAATGTCGGCAAGACCCACGATACGGTCCGCGTTGTAAACGACCAAATCGGCACGCCGACGTATACGCTGGACTTGGCCCGTCTTCTCGTGGATATGATTGAAACGGAGAAATACGGTTATTACCACGCTACGAATGAAGGCGGTTATATTTCTTGGTATGATTTTACCTGTGAAATTTTCCGTCAGGCTGGATATACGACAAAGGTCGTGCCGGTGACGACGGCGGAATACGGATTATCCAAGGCGGCGAGACCCTTTAACAGTCGGCTGGATAAATCTAAATTAGTGGAACAAGGATTTGCGCCGCTGCCGGATTGGCGTGATGCCGTAGCCCGGTTTTTAGCGGAAATACGGAACGAAGTAAATGAATGATAACGTGCTACTATGTGGGAGGAACGACGATGAAGGTGACGAAGACGATATTAGACGGCGTAGTTATTTTGGAACCACAGGTATTTGGCGATAACCGGGGATTCTTTATGGAAAGCTGGAGCAAGCGGAAGATGGAGGAAGCGGGACTGTTTTATGATTTTGTACAGGATAACCACTCCTCATCGACGGTAAAAGGCACGCTGCGAGGCATCCATTTCCAAAAAGGCGAATGGTGCCAGGCCAAACTGGTGCGCTGCACTCGCGGCGCCGTTCTCGATGTAGCCGTAGACCTGCGCAAACATAGCCCGACGTACAAGCAATGGGTCGGCGTAGAGCTGTCGGAAGAAAACAAAAAACAGCTCCTCATCCCCAGAGGCTTTGGTCACGGCTTCGTCACGCTGACCGACCACGTAGAATTCATGTATAAAGCTGATAATTATTACGCTCCTCAGGCCGACGCCGGCATCCGCTGGAATGACCCGACGATCGGCGTAGACTGGGGCGTGACAGATCCGATTTTGAGTGAAAAGGATAAAAAGAATCCTTGGTTTGCAGATATTGAGGGTGAGTTGGAGTTTTACATCTTATAATTTAATAATTCTGTATAATATAGAACCGGCCGCTGATGACAAGGCCGGTTTCTGTTTTTTCAGCAGTGGTTCAGGGTATCTTTACATATGATATATATGTTAGAATATATATGTAGTTGACTACCAATGTAAAAAATATGACATGCATTATAGAAAGTGATGTGAGTATATGATAACATCCGTTGAAATGACTAATTTTGGATTGCAGAAGCATATACGATGGGATCATTTAAGCAGGATAAATCTTATTATCGGTGAAAACAGCAGCGGCAAGACATTTGTATTAAAAGCTATCTATACAGCGTTAAAGACGTTGGAACAATATAAAAAAGGGAAAGAAGTAAAGGGCTTGGCGGATATTTTATCTGACAAGCTATACTGGACATTTCAAGTAGATAAATTAGGGGATTTAGTTACGAAAGGGGAGAACTCCCTGTCGTTTTCTATGCAGGAAGAGGATCATAGTTTTTCTTATGAATTCGGAAAGGATACAAATCACCAGATATCCAAGGTCAATACTAATTATACAGAATCGAGGAAGGATTCCTCTATTTTTATTCCGGCTAAAGAAGTGGTTTCCTTATTTCAAGTTATATTAAAGTCGCGGGAACAAGACGCTATGTTTGGGTTTGACGATACGTATTTGGATTTAGTGAAAGCGTTGCAGGTTCCGCCAATGAAGGAGAAAAATTACTCTGCTTTTTCAAGAAGCAAAAAAAAGTTAAAAAATATTTTTGATGGGCAAATTGTATATGACGTGCAGCAGAATCAATGGCATTTTCAGCAGGGAAATACAAAGTATCCTATAGGCGTTACTTCGGAAGGGATTAAGAAAATTGCTATATTGAATCGTTTGCTGTCCAATCGGTATTTATCGAATCATTCTATTATTTGTATTGATGAAGTAGATGCGGCGCTGCATCCCAAAGCTATTTCTGAGTATTTGGATATTATTTTTGATTTGGCACAAAATGGCATACAGTTTTTTATTGCGACCCATTCGTACTTTGTTATCAAAAAGTTATGCCTTCTTTCACAGCAACATAATATGTCTATTCCTGTTTTATCACTGGATGGGCAGAAGGAACCGCATTTTGACGATATGAAGGATGGCATGCCTGATAATAGTATTATTGACGAGTCCATTCGATTGTATAAAGCTGAAGTCGATATGGCTCTGGGAGTATAGGCGATGATTACATTTACCGAATCAGGAATGAATTTTTCGTACGAAGAGCAGAATACATTTTACATAGAGAAAAGTGAGTTGTATGAGACTAGTTTAAGAAATCATCAGGTTTCTTCTGTAGAATGTATTACAGTACGGACACATCGTAACTATCATAAGGTACTGTTTATAGAAGCCAAAGCATCGGCACCCAATCCGAATGGCCCGAAAGGGATAGGGCGATTCGAAGAATTTGTGGAAGAACTTTGCGTTAAATTCAGACATTCTCTGGCGATGTGTTATGCTATATTGCATGATGTTCATGGTATAAAGGACAGTACTTCGCATGACATGGGGGCGGTATTGCGGTCATGCCTAGAGGCACAGCCACAGATTTTGTATGTAGTTATTATTCAAAAGCATGAACCAAGCTGGTGCAACGGGTTGCAGGAGGCTTTGCATAAAGCATTAACCTCGATGCGGTCTATTTGGAAAATACAGGTGGTCGTGATTAATGAAGAGATTGCCCGAACAGTGCAACTCATACAATAAAAGGAGTTAATATGATACGTAAACGAATTCGCAAAGCCGTTATTCCGGCAGCCGGTTATGGTACGCGTTTTTTGCCTATGACCAAAGCCATACCTAAGGAAATGCTGCCTGTTGTAGACAAGCCAGTGATTCAATATGTCGTAGAAGAAGCGCTGCAGAGCGGCATTGAAGAAATCCTGATTATCAGCGGTCATGGAAAGCGGGCTATTGAAGACCATTTCGATACTAATATGGATTTGGAACTGCTGCTGAAACAAAAGGGAAAGACGAAGCTGCTCAGCATGGTGCAGCATATTTCTGAAATCAATGTCCATTATATCCGGCAAAAGCATATGCGGGGCTTAGGCGACGCCATATTATGCGCTAAGTCCTTTGTCGACGACGAGCCGTTTGCGGTGCTGTTGGGCGACGACGTCGTGTATAACGAAAGTCAGCCGGCGCTGCGTCAGCTGCTGGACGTATATACTAAAGTAGGCGCGACTGTATTAGGATGCCAGAAGGTACGGAAAGAGCAAGTAGCGTCCTATGGAATTGTCGACGGCATACCGACAAGCTGTCCGGATCTATTAAAAGTGGTAGATATGGTAGAAAAGCCGACGGCCGATCAGGCTCCGAGCTGCGTTGCGGCATTAGGACGATATATTTTCACTCCTGATATTTTCGAAATCCTGCAGCGCATCCCTGTAGAACCTCATGGCAAGCTGCAGCTGACCGACGCCATCAAAATCATGGCCAGGCGAGAAGCCGTATATGCTTATAACTTCAAAGGCCAGCAATATGATACAGGCGATAAACTGGGATATTTAAAGGCCATGATGGAGTATGCTTTGCGGCGGGATGATCTGAAGGATGAGTTTAGGGAGTATTTGCAGGGGATTATAAAAGAATAAATGCAGAATAACCGGTCTCAGCTCATATGGTGGGGTCGGTTATTGTTATATGACGAGAAATCTTGATTGATACGTTATCATTTTTTTAGAAAAATGGACTACGTCGTATAATCTTTATGATTTAGATTGGGAGAATAAGTTATGTATATAAGCAAAGAAAATCGGAAAAAATATGGAGAGATTGCTTCCTTGTACGAAATTTTTTATGATACATATAGTCGGTCTGATTTTTCTACTCGAAACTTAGCTAAAGCCGCAGCAGTATATCAACGGGAGATTTTTCTGCTTCTTACCATATTACTGACAGTTGCTGTAACTTTTATTGGGCTTATATTAATGTATTATGGATCTTACATGGCTCAGCAAAAGATAGCTGCGGCCTTGCTTGTTTTTTTTGATTGCTATTGGTTTGCTTATGTATATAGGTCGGAAGCGAAAACGTGCGTTGGTACTTTTGACTGTATTAGAAGATATTGAGAAAGCCAGAAGAAAGTAGACGTAAATGCAGACGTATATGCGGTTTCTTTATCCTGTTTTATCAAATGACTATAAGTTATTGTTTTGGAATTGCTTTTCCAGGTATTCTATTGTTATATAGTTAAATTTATTGAAGAACACAAACGAATTAAAGTAGAATTATTAGATAAAAGATTTTATCATATTTTATTAATAATTTTATGGAGGCAGAAATATGGCAAGATATACAGACGATGAGATAAGGAATATGTCTAAAATTATGTTAACAATTGGCGACGAGGGAGGAATGAAGCTGAGAAATGCGGGAATGTCCGATTAATACTGTATGCAGATGGTGTAAATTTGAAATAAATACGGCAGACAGGGATAATATATGTTACAATATAATTATTATGAGCTTTCGTATATTGAAAATTAGGTGATATCATGTTTACTCAGTTAATAATTAAAAATTTTAGATGTTTTGATATGTTAGAGCTAGATAATTTAAAACTTATTACTTTAATTGGCGGTCGCAATAATACAGGGAAATCTGCTATTTTAGAGTCGTTGTTTTTGGCAGTTGGATATAAAAACCCAAATATATTTTTAGCATTAGCTGCAGGCAGAAATGGCAATGGAATACTGCAGCCTACTCCTCAAAGAATTTGGAATCCTTTGTTTTATATGTTTGAAAAAAATGCTCAATTTGATTTGATGTTGCTGCGAGATACTGGTATTGCATCTACTTTAACTATGAGGAAGATTTCTGATGAATCTGTGGATTTAGATGTAAATACAGATACAGTAACGAATATATTAAAGCAAGGGTATAATCCGAGCAGTCTCGGTTCGTATTTTTTTTCATTGCAATATGAATATACTCTGGATGGGCAGAAAAGCATTGGTAAATTCTCTTTTGAAGATAAAAAGATAAAATACATATCTTTATCTGTGCCGAAAAAAGAAGCACAATTGCCTATAGTTAAAGCTATCTTTTATAAGAGTATATATATCCCAGACAATACGACGATAGCGGAATGGATCAGTCGATTGATATTAGATGGAGAAAAAGACCTTATATTGTATGTATTAACAAGCTTTGACAGCAGAATTAAGGATATTACAACTATTGTGGAAAACGCTGTTCCATACGTATATGTTATATTGCATGATGGGCAGAAGATGCCAATCACTTATATGGGTGATGGTATTAATAAAATTTTGCAATTATTATTGTGCATTCTTACGACGCCAAAGGGTGTGGTGTTGATTGATGAATTAGAAAATGGATTTCACTATAGTACATATGCTAAAGTATTGCGCGTATTGTATCAGACAGCATTGCAAAAACAGTGTCAATTATTTATTACGACGCATAATGTTGATATATTAAGAGAATCGGCAAACGTCATGAGAAAATTAGAACAATTGGATTCTGTATGTTATCAGCGAATTGATTTTTCCCAAGGAAAACGCCATGCGTATTCTTTTTCAGGAGAAGAATTGGAATCAGCGCTGGATATTCAGTTGGAGGTGCGCTAAAACATGGCGGAACGTAAGAGTATCAATTTAATAAATCATTGCCACATGTTATTCTTTGTGAAGGGCAAGATGAATGGTATTTTTTAGTGCAGTATGTTGGGTATTTGGTAAAGCAGCATGAAATTTCAGATTCCATAAACGTTATTAATATGGGAGGTAATGAAGAACTTCGTAAAAATTTACCTATTTTACCTAAAGTAGATCATTATCATGAGATGAAAGGATTTCTTGTAGTCAGAGATGCTGAAAAGGATGCAGTAGGTGCTGGATGCTCACTGAAGGAAAGCTTTTCGAAAGCCTTTGGAGTATGTATTTCTGATAACGGAGATTTTTTTGTTAGTGATAATGGGATAAAATATGGATTTGTATTACTGCCTGGAAAAGGGGAGAACGGTGCATATCATAATGGAACATTAGAGGACTTATGTTGTTCTATTATTGACGAGGATGCAGCGATTAAAAATAGGATTTTTGAGTATATAAATTATTTTCTTGAAGGGACAGGGAATCTGCACAGAGTACCATTTAAAACGCCGCATAAAAATAAATTGCATGCCTACTTTTCAGGAACGAATTTTTTTGTCGGTATGAAGATTGGAGAAGCTGCTAAGGCTGGATGCTTTAATTTTTCTAGTCAAAAATTAGAATTTTTGAGAAAGGCTATTTTAGAATTAACTGCAGATGATTTAAATGAAAAATGAGCTTCATGATTTAGTAAAAAACTCTTGCCGTTATAAACTATAACGGCAAGAGTTTTTTTATGTATTCTATGGTTTATTCCCAATCGGCAATAAACGGAATACCATAAGCTTTCATGAACAGCTTATTAAACAGATCGCGGGACGAGGTGGTGGCTGTGGTGATGGGGAACCATTCTGGTTTTTTCAGGGTCAGGAGCCAGGCTTCTTTTGTTTCGTAGTTCAGCTTATAGGTTGTGCGGCCGATGTTTTTTGTCGTACCGTCGGGCGAGACGAGGAAGGAGTTGACGGATAGGACGTAAATAGGCGGCGCGTATTCGTCGATGGAGAGTGTGTCGACCAGGTCGACTTGATAGTAGCCTTGGTGCATGGCTGTCGGCGCGTAGTGAGGGCTTTCGTCGTAGTCGTTCCAATCCATCGCTTGAGCTGCGCAGGGAAATAAAATGGCTCCGCTGATTAAGGCGGCGGCAATGCCTTTTTGCAGGATATTGATCATATGGGATACCTCCTAATAATAAGTACAATTTTTGCTTATATTACTATTTATTATGTTGTTTCGTCAATAGGATGATTGCTGTATGAGCATCGCGTCCCGGTTAATTTTTGCAAGTACGAGTAGTAAATATAAACTTTTTGGAAGGAATATTGATTTCTATATATGGGCAGATATATAATGATCGTAATCCAAGAGAGGATATATTTTACTGGAAAGGATGACTGACGATGCGGTATCAAAAGGTATCTAATATAATTATGACAGCTGTGATGGGGCTATGTGCTGCCATGGGCGCGCAGGCTGCCGACACGAGAAATCCAAGCCAGGAGCCCAATGTCGTTTCCAGCTATGAATACCAGTCTGTTTCCTATGGAAATACGGCTGACGGCAAGACCTATCATCGCGTCGTGACGAAGCGCAACGGCGTGACGGAATCGGACGTGACGACGGTCGATGGAAACGGCGGCGTTCTGACGTGGGATACGGACGACAGGGGACGCCATGTGGAAGGCTATATGAACGGCATCCAGCTGAAAGACGGCAACGTGACGGCGAATACCATAGCGGCGAAGCATGTGCAGGCTTCCGGTGCGGATTTAGGAAATATATACGGCAGACGCGTGGAAGCACCGACAGGGACGATTGGCGGCGTTGCCTTTGCAGGGCAGGGCGTTGTGACTGGAATACAGACGGATGAAACCGATCCGACGTCGGCAGTCAGCGTAGCGTACTTGCAGCAGAAGTTAGCTGAGCTGGAAGCGGAAAACCAAAGGCTGCGGGAAGAGCTTGAAGCCTTAAAAAAGTAAAGATATAACTTCACATAACGTAAGAGCATCCTTTTGTTTTTGTGCGTCAGCGCTGTAATTGATGAGGATGCTCTTTTTTTATCGCTCCAAGTTCTTGTTATTGGCCGTTGTTTATGATATATTTATAAAATGTTTACAGTATATTTACAAATGACAGCGGCGTCTCGCTGAACTGCCGGGAGGGAGAATGGTTGTGTTGAAAGAAGGGAATTCGATGCCGGAATTGGTTTTGAAAGTCGGCATAGTTGTATATTTTTTGCTGATTGTTCCCGTGGCGTTTGTGATGCCGGAGCATCTGGCTTGGGAGAATGGCCCGTTGGAAATACTGCAGAACATCGTTTTATTTTGTGATGTCGTGCTCTGTCTTGTCTTATTTCGTAAAACGGCAGGGCAGAAATTTCATCTGATCTGGTTGTCGGGAGCTGGATATTTTCTGTTGCTGCTGGGATGGGAAATGAGCTGGGGCAGAATCTTCTTTCAGACAGGAATGGATCAGCATGGCCCGACTTTCATTGCGATGAATGCCATCCCCGGACATCAATACATTCATGGCGGCATATCCATTTATACGGCGGCTGTGTTGGTATCGCTGATTTGGCTGGTGCCATGGAAGAAGATTTTTCATGAGCTGCCCTTTCCCAAGCTGGGATTTGTCATTTTAGTTTTATCCGCTATTTTGGCGGCATGCGGCGATAAAGGGCTGCTTTTCCATTCCTACTTGGACGGCAATATAGAAGAACTGGCCGAGCTTCTGGCGTATATGCTGCAGGGCGGCTTTGCCGCGTGGTATTACAAACAATTCAAGACGTTGAAATAGCGTTAACGGGCAAAACTATATTCAAAAAAACGAACGCCGTACATCACACATCGGATGTACGGCGTTGTTGTCGTATATGATGTCAAAATGAGGGCGGAGAAACGGCGAAGATGACGACGGCTGGGTCTTCTCCTACGTTTTGCCAGGTATGCTTCGTTTCGCTTTTGATGCGCACGCTGTCGCCGACATAGAGGACGCAGGTTTCGAAATCCAGGGTTAACTCGACGGTACCAGCCTGGACGAGGGCAACTTCTTCTCCCTTGTGAGCCAGCGGTTCCTGGCAGCTTTTGGCCTTAGGCGGCAAGGTGAGCTGCATCATTTCGATGGTGCCGTTCATGTCCGGCGTCAGGACTTCGTAATGAATGCCCTGGTCGATGAGCTGACGGCGGTTTTCCTTGCGGACGACGTCGCTTTGGATGTCGGGGCTGTCCAAAAAGAATCGGTATAGCGGCTCGTCTAAGGCGATGGACAAGAGGCGAATCGTATTCAGCGACGGAGACGCCTGCCCTCGCTCTATCTGGCTGAGCATAGACGACGTGATTTGCGACGCTTCAGCCAGTTCTTTTATCGTCAGGCCGCGGGCCAGGCGGTAGCTTTTTATTTTTTGACCTAATTGCAGTGATAAATCCATGACAGGCTCCTTTCTGTATTGATACTAGCAGACGAAGGCCTTCTTCGTCAACTATGCGGGCCGTCTCACGTCAGCTTATCCAGCTCTTCCATCATGGCCCGGCGCCGCTTGTACTGCTGCCGCCATTGACTGACGAGGGCCTGTACGAAGGGCGGCCCGCCGGGAAGGTGTTTCATCTTGCGCAGAATCCGTACGATTTTGACGTAGCTCGGACGGCCAAGGCCTTGGACGGCAATCTCTGTGACGATGTGTTCGTAAAGCTGAAGGAGCTCGTCGGGGAAATTCTCTTTGAGGATGGATTCGTATTGCTGTACTTCCGACAGGCGGCAATGCTTTTGGACGTGGCAAAGGAGGCGGTCGTAGAGCTTTTCTTCGGCGTATAGTTGGCCGGCGTAGGGATTGGTTCCCCAGCTGGTCAGGATTTTTTCCCGTTGTTCCCGCCATTCCTCCGGCTTATATTGACTCTTTAATTCCCTGTACAAATCGATATTGGCGACGTGGATGGTCAGGGCTAAATCCCACAGCATTTGGAGGTAGCGTTCCTGATTTCCTGTCTTTTTGTATAACTCCTTGAGTTTTTCGCAGCATTCGCGGGCGATGTACGACGGCGTGCTGTCGGCGGCGTAGGCTTGTTCCAAGACGGCAATCGCATTGGCGTCGTCTTGCTGCCATTCGTAAAATTCACTCAGCAGCAGGCAGACGCTGCCGTACTGTTTGTATTGGGCAATATAAGCTGCTTGTTCCTCGGCAGGACAGCCTTTTTGCTCCATCAGAAGGACATGGGTTTTTATTTTTTGCGGCAAGATGACGTTTTCAAAATCTGTCTGCCGGGCAGCTTTTTGTACTTCCTTATCGGTCAAGGCCAGCTTTTTGTCTAAAAAGTCCGGGCCGGGGAACTGCTGCAAGATAAACTGCATGGCACAGTCCTGGGCCAGCTCATACCATAGGCCGTCCTTATGGGTGTAATCGAGCTGCCGGGCTGCCCAGTCGAAGATGCGGAGCTGGTTTTCTGCCGTGCAGTAGGGAAGCAGCTTGCCGACGATTTGATAGCAGAAATCGAACAAGCACCACAGCCCGCCGTCGGAGTCGTCCATGTCCGTGGATTGCAGCTGCGACAGGGTGTAATCTACCGTTTTGAAAATACCGTCTGCCGTAGCTGCGGATATACGCTGGTCCAGGGACGATAAAAAAGAGTACAGCTCTCCTGTAAAATAACTGGCCTGTTCATAATCTATATAGTCATCCCAGCCGGCGTCGGCGAAAATGCGGTCAATTTCCCGTCTCCATTCTTTCAGCAGGCCCTTGGTCATGACGTTTTGCGTAAGCATGCGGAACCGGTTCTGCAGGGCCGGATCTTTTTCTAAGATGGAGTATAAAAAGGCGCGGACCGTTAAGTCGTCGGCGTTGTGTATAAGTTCAGCGAGGAGGGTTTCCTTGTCCGGCTTGCAGGTCATTTCGGGGAAATCAGGCAGAACGTCGGCTTTCCAGTCGTCTAAGACATCATCTTCTTCCTCTCCGCTTTTCCATTCCGGTTCATCGGGCTTTGCTGACAATATGAGGTCCTCTGTTTCCTGACAGGCGAACAGGACGGCGGCCATGTGCTTGCAGTTATTGTCGTCAGCCGCGTAAGGGCAGGTGCAGGACATCGCCTCAATGATCCCGTCTTTTATATCGATTTCAACGTCATAGTCTTCCGTTCCCAAGACGACAGCTGTTATTTGCGTGTCTGTAATTTTGAGATCCTCGACGGCGGCATCGCGGTAATACTCTGCTCCGCGATGCAGTATATGCGGTTTAAATAAGAGTTCCCAGTCCATTGTATGCCCTCCTCCTGCGCATAGTTGTACATAATAGTCTTATTTGAAGATATATCAAAACGTTGCCGTCAGGCGAGAGGGCAACGTTTTGCAGAATCTTATCGTTCATCACCTTTTAAGATGGTGATTTTTTGTTTAAAATGAATGGCTTCGTCAAACTCTTTAAGCATTTCCGGGCTCGGTTCCTTGTCCATCTTGCTGACGACGTAGATGGCGATGAGGGAGAAAATGAATCCCGGTACGATTTCGTACAGTCCCAGCCAGCCGAACTGCTTCCAAATCAGGACAGTCAGGCCGCCGACGATGATGCCGGCCAAGGCGCCATTTTTTGTCATCCGCCGCCAATACAGAGATAATAAAATGGTGGGTCCAAAGGCTGCCCCAAATCCTGCCCAAGCGTAGGCTACCATGGTGAGGATGTAGCTGTTTGGATTCAGGGCCAGGATGATGGCCAGGGCCGAGACGACGAGAACGGTGATGCGGCTGACGAGGATCAATTCCTTGTCGCTGGCGTTCTTACGGATAAAGGTATGGTAGAAGTCTTTGGAAATGGCCGACGCCGTGACGAGAAGCTGAGACGATGCCGTACTCATAATAGCGGCTAATACAGCTGATAAAATCAAGCCTGTTACGAAGGGAGAAAAGAGCAGCTGGCTCATGACGAGAAATACCTTTTCTGTATCGGCGCCAGTCAATGGATCGACTAAGACGATTTTGCCGACGAGGCCGACGAGAACGGCCGCTGCCAGCGAAATGACGACCCAGGTCATGGCGATGTGCTTCGATTTCTTCAATTCGTCGGGATTGCCGATGGCCATGAAGCGGACGAGAATATGAGGCTGGCCGAAGTAGCCGACGCCCCAGGCCAGTGACGAAATAATGCCGATGATACCGGCTGTGCTCGAGTCGGGCACCATTTCCAGCAGCTGGGGTGCATCGGCGGCGATACGGGTCATCGTTTCGACGGGGCCGCCGACGACGATCATGCCGACGAGAGGCACGAGGACGATAGCCAGGAACATCATGCAGCCTTGGATGAAGTCGGTCCAGCAGACGGCCATGAAGCCGCCCAAAAAGGTGTATACGACGACGACGCCGGCGCTGAGGAGCAGGGCCGAGAAGTAATCCATGCCGAAGACCGTTTCAAACAGCTTCCCGCCGGATACGAAGCCCGACGACGTATAAATCAGGAAAAAGATGAGGATAAATACGGCCGAAATGATGCGGATCAGGTTCTGGTCGTCGTGGAAGCGGTTTTTTAAGTAGTCCGGCATAGTCAGGCTGTTGTTGGCGATTTCCGTATAATTGCGCAGGCGCTGCGAAATATAATGCCAGTTTAAATAGGTACCGATGGCGATGCCGATGGCGATCCACGACGCGGACACTCCCGTAGAGTAGGCCAGGCCCGGCACGCCCATGAGCATCCAGCCGCTCATGTCGGACGCTTCGGCGCTCATGGACGTAATCCACGGACCGAGGCTACGGCCGCCGAGGATGTAGTCGCTCAGGTGCCGCTGGGAGCGCGAGTAATATACGCCGATGAGCAGCATTGCCAGCAGGTAAATAGCAAATGCCGTAATTACGGACACATTTGATTCAATCATGAAATAATTCCTCCCCCTGCTCCAACAGGCCGAACGGACGCGTCGGCAGGCCTGCTCGAGCGATTGTCTTGTAATAGCATTCTGTATATAAATAAAATAATGGTTTCATTGTACTGTACTTTTGCCCGGCAGGCAAGGGTTTTATCGTGATAAAGTGGAAAAAATTATTAAATGTATTTATAATAATAGAATCTAAATACATTTTTGATGAATTTTCCCATGCGGCGCGCCGCTGCCCGGCGAAACGCATGCCAATCACTGCATACAGAAGAATGGGAGACAGTTATGAATATACTGACGTTAGACAAGGTAAAAAAATCATACGGCCTGCGGGTTCTCTTCGACGACGTGACCTTCGCCGTCGACGGCGGGCAGAAATTGGGCCTCATCGGCTTAAATGGCGCCGGCAAGACGACGCTGCTGAAAATTATCGCCGGTCTGGCTGAAGCCGACAGCGGGGAAATCTGGAAAAATCAGAAGGCCCGCATTCATTTCCTGCCGCAGGAACCGCAGTTTTTGCCGGGCCGCACCGTACTGGAAAGCGTGCTGGACGGCGACCTGCCGGTCATGCAGCTCCTGCGCCGCTATGAAGAAGCGGTCCAGCGCGGCGACGACGAGGGAGTCGTCAAGCTGACGGAAGAAATGGATGCGAGCCATGCCTGGGAGCTGGAGCAGCACGCCAAGGTCATTTTGCAGAAACTGGGCATCGACGACCTGACGCAGCGCGTCGACGAGTTATCCGGCGGCCAGCGCAAGCGGCTGGGCCTAGCCCGGGCCTTGATCATGCCCTGCGATCTTCTCATCATGGACGAACCGACGAACCATTTGGATGATAAGACTATTGTGTGGCTGGAGGAATACCTCAGGGACAGCAAGGCGGCGCTTATTGTCAGTACGCATGACCGGTATTTTCTCGATACGGTTGTCGATTCCATGATTGAACTCGACAGAGGCCGGGTTTATACATATGAGGGAAATTATGCAGCGTATTTGGAGCTGCGGCAGGCGCGGCTGGAGCAGGAGGAAGCATCGGCAGAGAAGCGGCGCAACCTCATACGGCGCGAGACGGCCTGGATCCGCCGGGGCGCCCAGGCACGCTCGACGAAGCAGAAGGCCCGCCGCGACCGGTACGAGCAGCTCTGCGCCATTGAAGACGGCAAGCCTGTGGAAAACGTGGAAATCTTCGATACGTCCGTACGGCTCGGCAAGACCATATTGGATATTGACGACGTGGCCTTTGCCTATCCGGGGCAGGAGGCGTTGTTCAGCGGCGTGACGTATCACGTCGTCAAGCACGACCGCATCGGCATCATCGGCGAAAACGGCGTAGGGAAGTCAACGATGCTGAAAGTGCTGTCCGGTGAGCTGCAGCCTACGGCGGGAACACTGACTATCGGCCAGACCGTCCGCTTCGGTTTCTTTACGCAGCAGCTGCCGGAGTTCGACGAATCCATGCGGGTTATCGACTACATCCAGGAGCGCGGCCATTTCGTGACCAACCAGTTTGGCCAGCGCATATCGGCGACGCGCCTGCTGGAGCAGTTTCTCTTTTCCGACGAGATGCAGTATACCTATATTTATAAACTCAGCGGCGGCGAGCGTCGGCGCCTTTATTTGCTGCGCCTGCTCATGGAGCAGCCCAACGTCCTCCTTCTGGACGAACCGACCAATGATTTGGACATACCGACCCTTACGGTGCTGGAACGCTATCTTGACACCTATCAGGGCGTCGTCCTCGTCGTATCCCACGACCGCTATTTTCTGGACCGCGTAGCCGATAAGCTGTTCATCATCGAAAACGGGACGTGGAAAAGATATTACGGCGATTACAGCGACTATCTGGCCGAAACCCTTGCCGTCCGCAGCGAGAAAGACGACGTGAAAAAATCGCCGGCTGCGGCGCAGTCAAAGGGTGAAGCGGCTCCGGTTGCCCGCAAAGTTGGTCTGACGGCCCGGCAGGAGGAAGAACTCCGGCGTATTTTGGAGGAACTGCCGCAGTATGAAGGATTACTAAAAGGCATCAACGCGGCCATCGCGGCGGCCGGAAGCGATTACGAACAGGTAGAATCGCTCTTAAAAGAGCAGCAGGAGACGCAGCGGAAGGTCGACGAGCTGACAGAACGATGGTGCGAGCTGGAAGACTTGAAAGCGGAGTAAAAATATAAACATATGGACGGGTATGACATGGTATTTTTCGTATCTATGATAGTTTGAGCATTCATTCTTAACTATGCAAAATCAGCATAAAAATCATGTAAAAATCAGTAAATAAAATACGGTAAAGTAATGGAAATCAATTCTCTGTTTATGTTATTCTATAGGTAACGAAAAAAGTTTGTGATAAATGATTACATAGTTTGCATGTAAATATTTTTTACAAAAAGGAGAAAAAGATGTCTGTATTCCGTTCCAGATTCAAAGAACTTCAGCGGCGCGTTCCCATAGATGAACACAACTGTGCCGTTCAATTTGACGAAACTAAGTGCAAAAATTGCACATTGTGCCGCCGAGCCTGCTCCAACACGCAGAGCATCATGGACTATTACAGTTTGGCAAGTACGGGCGATATGCCGATTTGCGTCCATTGCGGTCAATGCGCTTCAGCTTGCCCCTTTGACGCTATTACGGAAGTAAACGACGTAGAAAAAGTAAAAGCAGCAATTCAGGATCCGGATAAAATCGTTATTTTCCAAACGGCTCCGGCCGTCCGCGTCGGCCTTGGCGAATCCTTCGGCATGGAGCCGGGGACTTTCGTTGAAGGCAAGATGGTCGCAGCCCTGCGGGCTCTTGGCGGCGATTACGTATTCGATACGGATTTCGGCGCCGACCTGACGATCATGGAAGAAGCGACGGAGCTGCTCCACCGCCTCCAGTCCGAAGAAATCCCTATCCCGCAGTTTACGAGCTGCTGCCCGGCTTGGGTAGAATTTGCTGAAATTTTCTATCCTGATCTCCTTCCGCATTTATCCTCGACGAAGAGCCCGATCAGCATTTTGAGCCCGGTCATCAAGACCTTCTTTGCGCAAAAGAAAGATATCGACCCGGGCAAGATCGTCAACGTCTGCGTTACGCCCTGTACGGCGAAAAAAGCGGAAATTCTTCGTCCTGAATTCAACAGCTCGTCTATTTTCTGGGATGTCCCGGAAATGCGCGACACTGATATCTGTATTACGACGCGTGAATTGGCGAACTGGATTAAAGAAGAAAATATCGACTTCGCTGCCTTGGAAGACAGCAAGTTCGACACCGCTTTCGGCGAATCGTCCGGCGGCGGCAAGATTTTCGGCAACTCCGGCGGCGTTATGGAAGCGGCTATCCGCACGGCGTACCACCTGTTTACAGGCCGTCCGGCTCCGAAGGATTTCATTCCCTTTGAAGAAGTCCGCGGCCAGGAAGGCGTTAAAAAAGCCAGCGTCGCTTTTGGCCACTTCGTCCTTCACGTCGCCTCTATCAGCGGCTTGGCTAATGCCCGTGCGTTTATAGACGATCTCATCAAGAACAACGATTTCGAAAACTATTCCTTTATCGAAGTCATGGCCTGCCCCGGCGGCTGCATCGGCGGCGGCGGACAGCCTAAGGTCAAACTGCCTCAGGTGAAAAAAGTCAATGAAGCCCGTATTGCCTCGCTGTATAAATCGGATGAAGAAACGGATATCAAAGCCAGCTGGCAGAATCCGGAAATCGAAGAATTGTACAAGCTTTTCCTTGACGAACCGTTGTCGGAAATGGCCGAATGGGCCCTTCATACCTACTTCAGCGATAAGTCCGATCAGCTGGGTAAGATGAAGAACCTGACGCCGGAAACGAACCCCATGTCTACGCGATTCAAACCGACGGTACATCAGCCGTTGTAATAGACCCATCATAGTTGCATAGAGACGTAAGACCAGCCTGACGTGTGCGGGCTGGTCTTTTTTTGCATGCGAACAATATAAATGATAAAATGAATCAATGTCTATTGACTTATGAGAATTATTCTTGTATAATTTGGTTATCACCAAGGTAATGAAAATGCATACATGCCTTGCATATTGCCGGAGTCTATCGTTTTCACAAGAGTAAAAGAGAGGAAACTAGGCGCACTCGCCACTGAAATTGCTGAGAACGATACCCATCTGACAAATGTAAAAAAAAGAAAACATATTTCATTTGGAAGGGGTAATTCATCATGAAATCAAAAGTATTTGCATCCTTAGCGGCCGTTATGGCAGTCAGCGCGACTTGCGCCTTTGCGGCCAATCCCTTTGTTGACGTACCGACAGATAGCTGGGCCTACAAATCGGTCGTAGAATTAGCTGACGCCGGCGTCATTCAGGGCGTCGACGGCCAGTACTTCCAGGGCCAGCGCAGCATTACCCGCTATGAAGCGGCGGAAATGGTAGCTAAAGCGATGGCTCATATGGATAAGGCGTCGGTGGAACAGC
Organism: Megasphaera stantonii; assembly: GCF_025567065.1. Classification (NCBI taxonomy): domain Bacteria; kingdom Bacillati; phylum Bacillota; class Negativicutes; order Veillonellales; family Veillonellaceae; genus Megasphaera; species Megasphaera stantonii. The sequence continues at coordinate 3,435 of NZ_JAOQKD010000027.1, read as the reverse complement.
GGGCCCTTATCAACAAGCTTGCCGATGAATATGCCGACGAGCTGAACAACCTCGGCGTCCGCGTGTCGAATCTAGAAAACCGCGTCGGCAATATTAAATTCAGCGGCGACGCCCGCGTTCGCTTCCAGCACAGCAGTGATGCCGGCTTGAAAAATGATGATGCCTGGGATTACCGTATTCGCCTCCGCGGCGTAGCCCAGGTCAATGGCCGTACGACGGCGACAGTGGGCATCAGTACAGGTGACGTAAGCTTTGGCGGCAACGGCGCGGCCAGTGAAAATGCCGACGTATTTGCCGATGACATCAAAATCGATTACAATTTCGGCAGCCCGAACTGGAATTTGAGCTTGGGTCGTACTGATACGTACGTCCTCGGCGGCGAGAACGCCTATGGCTACCAATACGGTGACGTATTTGACAGAGCCGAATTGAAATACCAGAACGATTCCTTTGCCGTAACGGCTGGCTATGGTAAATTTAAAGAAGGCGGTATTGCCGGCGGCGAAAACGAAGACGGCGTGACGCTGGACGGCGTGAAGACCGGTTACGGTGAAATCGAAGGCTTTTTCGGCAATGGCTCGTCTGTCGGTGTATACTATAACCAGTTTTCCACGGCCGGCGGCAGCAATCGGACAGCTGCCGATTACTTTGACGTTGACGACCTTTGGGGTGCATATGCCAGTGTAAATATCGGTTCGAAATGGAATCTTTTAGCAAACTACGAAAGCATCAGCCGTGATGCCTCGGGCGACAGTGTCAGCGATCCGAAGGTCTGGATTGGAAAGGTTACCTATGGATCGGTCAGCGAAGAACAGAAAGGCTCCTGGGATGCCTGGTTAGAATATATTGACGCGGAAAAAGGAGCACTTATTGACGGGGCGACGAACTCCTGGCGCGACAACAGTGTTCTCAACGGCGTTACCTCGTGGGGCGTCGGATTTGATTATGCCGTAGGCAAAAACGTAGTGTTGACAGTAGGACAAACCTTTGGTACTGAAGGCAAAAACGGCTTGAAAGACCCTGACGAATTTACCGATGTAGAGTTAAATTTCTTCTTCTAAGAGACAAAAAGAGCCATTGTCTTTTACGTAAAATGTAGGAAAAGAAACAGAAAAATCTCTGTAATAAGCGTGTAAAAATGGCTGAAAATCGCATGGTGATGCGGTTTTCAGCCGTTTTGACGTACTGGCGGACTTTCGGTATACTAAGTTACGAAAAGAGCGGTGCCGGGAATGAATCCTGGGCAGGCGTCTCTTTGTAAAAGAGCGGAATAGAAAGACAAGAAAAGGCAGTAAAAGAGAGGAAACCAGGACGACTCGCCAATGAACCCTTTTCTTTTCTCCTAAAGACGCTCGCATGTAACGAGATAGGAAGAGTACTTAACTTTAAGAAAAGAGGTTTTTCAAATGAAATCCAAAGTATTAGCATCTGTAGCAGCTCTGATGGCCGTAGGCGCGACCTGCGCCTTTGCGGCCAATCCCTTCGTCGACGTACCGACAGACAGCTGGGCCTACAAATCCGTAGTAGAATTAGCTGATGCCGGCATCATTCAAGGCGTCGATGGCCAGTATTTCCAGGGCCAGCGCAACATTACCCGTTACGAAGCTGCTGAAATGGTAGCCAAAGCCATGGCTCACATGGACCGCGCAACAGTTGAACAGCGGGCTCTCATCAACAAATTGGCCGACGAATACGCTGACGAACTGAACAACCTCGGTGTCCGCGTATCGAATCTCGAAAACAAAGTCGGCAATATCAAATTCACCGGTGACGCTCGTCTCCGGTATCGTTATCAAAATGCTGTGGAAGGGCACAAAGGAACAGAAAATGATAAGTCTTGGGACTACCGTATTCGTCTCCGCGGCAAGGCGCAGATCAATGACCGAATGACTGCAACCTTAGGCCTCAGCACGGATAGCCAGAGCTTTGGCGACAATGGCGCAGCCAGCGATACCAATATTTTTGCTGATGACATTAAAGTGGACTACAATACGAAATCCTTTGGCCTTAGCCTCGGCCGGACTGATAAATATAAAATCGGCGGCCCTCGCGCATACGGCTATATCTACGGCGATGTGTTCGACCGTGCCGAAATGCAGTTCCGCGGCGATAAATTTGCTGTAACAGCTGGTTATGGTAAATTTAAAATGAAAGATATGTCGGGAACGTTTGATAAGGACGACAATGCAATAATGGACGGCGTAAAGACTGGCTATGCAGAAATCGAAGGCTTCTTCGGCAACGGCTCGGCTGCCGGTGTATACTACAATGACTTTACTGTAGGCGGCGGTTCTGTCCCTAATGATTCTTTCGACGGCGATGATCTTTGGGGCGCCTATGCCAGCATAAACTTCGGTTCCAAATGGAATTTCTTAGCTAACTATGAAAATGTCAGCCTTACAAAGAAAGACGATGTTACAAATGACGATAGTGCTGATTTATGGGTTGGCAGACTGACGTATGGCAAGGCCAATATGTCGGCTCCCAAATCCTGGGATATTTGGGTTGAATATATTGATGCAGAATCTGGTGTATGGCTCGATGGATCGACTGATTCGTGGAGATTTGGCGACCAGATGGACAATATCACCTCTTGGGGCGCCGGCGTGGACTACATCTTTGCTAAAAATGCAAAATTCAGCGTTATGCAGTCCTTTGCGTCGGATATCAAGGATGGAAACGCTTCCGATCCGGAAGAACAGACCCGCGCAGAATTTGTATTTGCATTCTAATTCCATTGAATCTATATACACGGAGACCGCTCAACTACGGGCGGTCTTCTTTTATATGAAAACTCAGTTAAATAGCCCGAAAATATTTATTTTAGCCTTGCCTTTTCTGAATTTCCTGTTATACTAAAGACAGGCAATAATGAAATCGCGAGTTGCCATGACGCACAAACCCCTCCATAGGTGCTAGCTATGGAGGGGTTTTAACGTTTATTATATGCCGAACGCTGGCGGCTAGTCTGGTTGCTTAGTGTTTTCTATCCAGACATTTGCAAATGTAATAGGATATCACATTTGCCGCGATAGAAACTAGTAATGAAACCGCGAGCTCAAACATGTCGCACCCCCTTCCTGTTGCAGGAAGTAAAAGCAACGCGTTTAGTATATCATAGACGGATTTGCATTGTCTGTAGACGAAGGGCGAGGGGGTTTATTTTTAACTAAATTTTAATCTATTAATAACAAATATAAGCTATCTATCAAAAATGGCCAGTCAAAAAAAATCCCACAATAACTTGACTTGATATTGCCAATAGTCGGAGTTAGTGTAAAATAATTGTGGGAAAACTTTACTGCACAAAAGTGAAGAACATATAAAAAGAGAAGGAACTTCTGAAGAACATATAAAAAGAGAAGGAACTTCTTTGGTATAATGAAATCACCACAATCTCACGCAAAGGAGTCCTTCTCATGAACATTATACAAC
>NZ_JAOQKD010000026.1:0-33209 GCF_025567065.1 Megasphaera stantonii | reverse complement strand
CTCGTTCCAGAAGCCTATGTGCAAGCTGTTTTTGCAGAACTAAATCGCCGTCCCCGAAAATGTTTAGGATACAAAACGCCATACGAAGTACATTACTCTAAAAAGTTGCACTTAGCTTGACAATTCGCCCCATAAAAAAACTGACCTCCAATCGTTAGATTTTTGGTCTAACATTTGGGGGTCAGTTCACCAAGCTGGTCCGTTTTAGTACTTTAATCTTATTGTTGCACCCTTCTGTATACCCATTGGACCATGGGAGGGCATTTACAATCTCCTCAAACCAGTCTGTAAACGATTTTTACAGCGCTTGAAATTCTTCCAGGCCAGCAGACCGGACTAATTCCAACCAGTCCTGCAGTTCTGGTTCTGCATACAGAGTTCTCTTCATATCCAGTACCTTATAAAAGGCTTCTTTGAGTGCGTACGCTTTCCATAAGTCTTCCGAATGCGACAGGATTTCCTCAAGGCATACTAGTTCGTCCGGCGTCAGCGTATGGCCGGCTTTCCGCAGAATCCGTTTATTCCGCTTGAAGTAACGGCTTTTCTTGGGGAATGATTTCTGGATCCACTTGCGTACTCGTTCCATAGCCCGCAGCACCAGTCGGATGATATGAAACCGGTCGCATATAATGACGGCATTGGGAAAGACTTCTTGTACGACTTTCCGAAACAGGTTAGATATATCCATGATGACCCAGCGCACCCGGTTTCGCTGTTTCTTTGGGAACGAACGGAAATACTTGATGATATCCTGCGTATTCTGGTTGGGCAGGATATCCAGAATCTTATGCGTAAAGGGATTCGTGATGCTCGTCTGATACTTCTGCCCTTGGACGTTGCCTTTGAATTCATCCAGAGCCAACAGCCATGGCAGTCTTGTTGGTTTAGCATATTGTATGCGGTCAAAATAGCGAATTACTGTAGGAACAGACACTCGGTAGCGGGCGGCAATGGAGGTAAAGGTCTGGCGTTGTCTGCATTCCTTGAGAATCAGCATCTGTACTTACTGGCTACGGCGCTGATACGGCTGTACAAACGACAGCGACGGATAGAAGGTACGATAACAGGCCGGGCAGCTATACCGCCGTTTACGAAACTGCGCATATACGGGAAGGTCATTTACAATGGCAATGAACACGGTTTGCGAACGGTAATCCTTAATACGGGAAGTACGGGTATGACAATGCGGACAGCACTGTTCTTTCTTTGGTATAGACAGATGAAGAATCTGCTTATCTTCCAGCATTTCCAAAGAAGTTACTTCAGCCTCTTTTAAAGAGAGCATTTCTTCGATATAATAAAAATTGGACATAGGACATCTCCTTTCTATTGGGTTTGGTCGCTTTAATAGTAACAGGAGATTCGTCGTATGTCCATTTTTTTATAAAATGGGGTTGCGGCAGATATATGATGTCTGTCGTTACCTCAACACCTATTTATTATAGAACCAGTTTTTGCTGATTTTTCCATTAATCAATTAATCAAAAAATTAATCTAAAATTTCGCCGCATTAAACAGACCAAAAAACGGAAATAAGCAAAATAATTAATTACAGTGCTAAAAAGCGCAGCTCTGTGAGTTATTCCACAAAGCTGCGCTTTTGTTGTGCCGTATGTCAACTGTATACGGGCCGTTTACTGCTGGAGCCAGCGGCGCACGTCGTCTTCGGCATCGAGGATCGTCGTGCCGAACAGCGTCAGTCCTTGTCCAATCGTCGCCGTCGGGCACAGGTCGTGCAAATCCTGCAAGCTGGTGCCCCAGCCGCTGCCTTCGTGAGTGCAGAAGGGCATGATGAGCTTTCCGCCGAAGTCATGGGATTCGAGGAAGGTCCACACGGCCATGGGCATCGTGCCGCACCAGTTCGGATAGCCCAGGAACACGACGTCGTACGGCGCAACGCTGTCCAGCTGCCGTTCCAGAACCGGGCGGGCGCCGTCGGCCTTTTCCTGTCTGGCGGCAGCTACGGTTTCTTTATAATCGTACGGATAGGGAATATCGCGCCGTATATGGAACAACGCGCCTCCCGTATACTGCCGTATCATGCGGGCCACCCGCTCCGTATTGCCGACAGTCAGATCGACTAATTTCCCGCTGGCATAGTTTTGGCCGGCGTGAGAAAAATACGCAATGAGACAATTTTGTTCCCTATACTTCATGCTCTCGCATCCCTTCTCTCCAGATACGCCGCAGATGTTACCTGCTGCGGCATCTATTATTATATGCCAAAAGCAGCCTTCCGTGAAGACAGACAAGACATCGGCATAACGAATCATTTTGTTATGCAGTGCGCGAATAGATTCCCATGTATCAGGCTATGCATTCTGCAATCGTCATGATATACTAAGACCGTTGCTCGCTCCATCCTGGCAACAGGAAGGGGGTGAAGCCTGTGCCAAAAAACACTCTCTATTTATTTTGGAAAGCTGTCATGGTAAATGTAACCGCCTACTACATTTGCAAAGGACTAGACATGCTTTTCCAGTTACTGAGCAACTAGTCTCGGATTGACATTTCCGTAATTATGTCAAAAAGCCCATGAGACCGCCATCTCATGGGCTTTTTCATACCTGTGCAAAACACTCTCTATATAGTCTTGCCTAACTGCATTATAACAAGGCTCGCACTGCAAGTCAATGCTCCGCGCCCCGATATGCCGCTTATCCCTGCAGCAGCTGCCGGGCAAAGGCTCTGGCACGTTCCGCTTTTCCTTCGTCCATGAATACGGTCTTATATCCCAAATGCCGCTCGGCAAACAGTCCGGCGTAGCGGAGCCTGGAATGCTTGCAGTAGCGCCGTACGCCTTCGGCGAAGAGGTCCGCGCCGTGCTCCGGCTTATAGCCGCAGGTCGTAAAGACGGCGACCTTCTTGCCGGCCCATAGCGCCGGGCCTACTTCGTCGCCGTAATATTTATTGAAGCCGTATACGCAGCGGTCCAGCAGGGCTTTCATCGGCGCCGTGCAGTACCAGGAATAGATAGGCGTCGCCAGGACGATGACGTCGCTGTCCTTTATGTCGGCGGCGATAGCCGTCATATCGTCGTCGATGACGCAGTTGAAATCAGACCAGTCCTTCTGGCAGCCGCGGCAGGCGTGACAGCCTTCTATCTTTTTGTCGTACAGCCAGGTCAGCGTATATTCTGCGCCGCCCCGTTTCAATTCGTCGCAGAAGGGCTCCAGACATTGGGCCGTATTGCCGTGCTTTCGCGGACTCCCCATCAAAATCGCAAATTTCATCGCCTCATCTCCTCATACATCACAAAAACTGTTTCATCCCTATAGTTTCATTTATGAATCGAATAATGATGATTTTATTTTATCATAAGCCAGCCTATTTGGCGAATCTTTGCAAGGACTGCGTATTGTAGTACAATAGTAAAAGATTATGCAAATCATACTATAGATTAGAAGCTATATAAGGAGGGCTCCGCATCATGGCTCATGTAAATGAAAATTATTTAAAGCTCCCCGGCAACTATTTATTCGCTACGATTGCGAAAAAAGTAGAAGCCTTTTCTAAAGCGCACCCCGAAGCAAACATCATCCGTCTCGGCATCGGCGACGTAACGCGCCCCCTGGCTCCGGCCATCATCGAAGCGATGCACAAGGCCGTCGACGAAATGGGCAAGGCCGAAACATTCCGCGGCTACGGCCCCGAACAGGGATATGATTTCCTCCGTCAGGCCATCATCGACGGAGACTACAAGACGCGCGGCATCGACCTCGACATCGACGAAGTATTCGTCGGCGACGGCGCAAAGACCGACGTTGCCTGCATTCAGGAAATCTTCGGCAGCGATTTGAAATTCGCCGTAGCCGACCCGGTATACCCGGTTTACCTCGACTCCAACGTCATGCTCGGCCATACGGGCGACTGGAACGCCGAAAAGGGCATTTACGACGGCGTTGTCTATCTCCCCTGCACGGCTGAAAACGGCTTCAAGGCCGAACCGCCGACGGAAGACGTAGACATCGTATACCTGTGCAACCCCAGCAACCCGACGGGCACGGCCATGTCCAAGGCCGAACTGGAAAACTGGGTCAAGACGGCGAAAGAAAAGAAATTCATCATCATCTACGACTCGGCCTATGAAACATATATTACAGAACCGGACGTTCCCCACAGCATTTTTGAAATCGAAGGGGCTAAGGAAGTCGCCATCGAACTGCGTTCGTACTCCAAATGCGCCGGCTTTACGGGCACGCGCTGCTCTTACGTCGTCGTCCCGAAGGCCTGCGTAGGCTATAAAGCCGACGGCACGGCAGTCGAACTGAACCCCATGTGGAACCGCCGCCAGTGCACCTTCTTCAACGGCACGCCTTACGTCATCCAGCGCGCCGCCGAAGCGTACTACAGTCCGGAAGGCCAGAAGCAGTGCCTCGCCGACGTCAACTACTACATGGAAAACGCCCACATCATCCGCGACGGTTTGGTAGCGGCTGGCTTCACGGTATACGGCGCGACGAACTCCCCCTATGCCTGGGTACAGACGCCGAACGGCATGAAGAGCTGGGATTTCTTCGACCTGCTCCTGGAAAAAGCCCACGTCGTCACGACACCGGGCTCCGGCTTCGGACCTCACGGCGAAGGTTACCTGCGCCTGACGGCCTTCGGCACGAAGGAAAACACCATCGAAGCGGTCAAACGTATTGCTGATTTAAAATTATTCAAATAAAAAGGTGGTTTAACCATTGAGTACCAATCTGGAAGTCGGCATTGTCGGCTTGCCGAACGTCGGCAAGAGCACCCTGTTCAATGCCATTACCAAAGCCGGGGCAGAAGCGGCAAACTATCCTTTCTGCACGATTGAACCGAACGTCGGTGTCGTCGAAGTGCCGGACAACCGCATCCAGGTCCTGACGGACATGTATCATCCGAAAAAGACGATTCCCGCCGTCATGCGCTTCGTCGACATTGCCGGCCTCGTAGCCGGCGCGTCCAAGGGCGAAGGGCTGGGCAATAAATTCCTCAGCCACATCCGCGAAACCGACGCCATCGCCGAAGTCGTCCGCTGCTTTGAAGATTCCAATATTACCCACGTAGCCGGCTCCGTCGATCCGATCCGCGACATCGAAATCATCAACACCGAGCTGTGCCTGGCCGACTTGGAAACGACGCAGAAGCGGGCCGACCGCATCGCCAAGGTAGCCCAGTGCGGCGACAAGGCGGCGAAAGCGGAATACGAAGTCCTGAAAAAGGTCCTGGCGGCTCTCGAAGAAGGCGAACCGGCCCGTAAAGCCGGCTTGACGGAAGACGAGCTGCCTCAGGTCAAGGACTTGAATCTCCTCACGCTGAAGCCGATCATTTACATCGCCAACGTCAGCGAAGACGAAGCAGGCGATCCCGACTCCAACCCGAACGTCAAGCGCGTCGAAGAATACGCCGCTCAGGAAGGCGCTCAGGTCGTCGCCGTGTCGGCTAAAATCGAATCGGAAATCGCCGAGCTTCCCGATGACGAAGCCTCGGTCTTCTTAGAAGAACTGGGCCTTCCCGAATCGGGTCTGGACAAGCTCATCAAAGCCAGCTATTCCCTTTTGGGCCTTATCAACTTCTTCACGGCCGGCGCCGACGAAGTACGGGCCTGGACCATCGTCAAGGGCACGAAGGCGCCGAAGGCGGCCGGCAAAATCCATACGGACATCGAACGGGGCTTTATCCGCGCCGAAATCGTATCGTATGAAGACCTCATCGCCTGCGGCAGCGAACAGGCCGCCAAGGAAAAAGGCCTCGTCCGCCTGGAAGGCAAGGAATACGTCATGCAGGACGGAGACGTCACGTACTTCCGTTTCAATGTCTAATAGTCTATACTCGTAATACACGCATAAAAAAAGCGCTGTTCCCATCAGGGGCAGCGCTTTTTCGCATGATTTACATATATTCGTCTTCGTCGTGCCAGGACTTGCGGCCTTCCCGTTCGTCCGTAAAGCCGACGAGATAGTCCAGCGACACATGGTACAGCTTAGCCAGTACCATGAGCTTTTCTACGGAAATTTTTCGTTTTCCCAGCTCGTACATTCCATATCCAACTTGCGAACAGTTCAACACTTTCGCCACATCGGCCTGGGACATTTTCGCTTCCAGGCGAAGGGGCTTCAAACGGCTATAATATTTCATCGTACCACCCTAGCTCCACTGCAACAACGGGGAACACCGCATTCCCATTTACTTCATTATCTACCTTATATAACTATAATCTATTTGTATGGTTATATCAACATTTTTATGACTACCTTTCCGCGAAAATATGGCACAAGTTCATTCTTTCTTTACATATTATGATATTCCGTAAGGTAATAAAAAACGACAGGGAATATATTTAAAAAGTATAAACCCTGTCGTTATCTTTGTTATGCCCTGCAAAGGCGCTCTCAGCCGACGTTGACGAGCTTGCCCGGATTCATGATATCATTCGGATCCAAGGCTTTTTTGATAGCCCGAATCATCTTTAATTCTCCTTCAGGCGTGCAGGCTTCAAATTCTTCCAATTTCTTAAAGCCGATGCCGTGTTCTCCCGACATTTTGCCGCCTAAGGCATATACGCGGGGGAACAAATCGTGATGAAAAGCTTTGATTTTATTAAACCATTCTTCCGGCGATAAGCCTTTATCATTCAAAGGCAAGACGTGAATGTTGCCGTCGCCGATGTGGGCTACGGTGACGCAGTACAAGTCGTATTTCCGGCGCAGTTCCGGCAGCTGTTTCGTAATATCGGGAATCTTGTCCAGCGGCACGACGAAATCTTCTGTCTGGAACATCTTGTCGACGCTGCGGGCCGCTTCGGCAAATTGCTTGCGCAGCTTCCAGATACGGGCATCGGCCTCAAATTCATCGATAGAGCCGTTGGCTTCCGCCAAGTCACAGAGCTGTTCCATCTTGCGGTCCGACTCATCTTCGTTAAACGATTCGACCGTAACGATGACGTAGTCGCAGCCGTCGTCGACGTGGGGCATCTTCATGTCCAGGAATTTGCAGGTCAGCTGCAATGCTTCGTTATCCATAAATTCGATGCTCGTCGGGTCGATGCCGGCTTTTAAAATCCTATTCGGCAGGGCGAAGGCTTCTTCATCAGATTTAAACACGCAGACCATGTTGAAGCTATACGGCGGCAGCGGGCGAAGTTTGACCGTAACCTCTGTGATGATGCCTAAAATACCTTCCGAACCTGCCAGCAGCTGTTCCAGGCATAAGCCGGTAGAGCACTTTTGCAACCGCGCGCCGAGCGTGACGATATCACCGGTCGGCGTAACGACTTTCAAGCTGTAAATCTGGTGGCGCGTCGTGCCGTATTTGACGGCTTTATTGCCACCGGCGTTGTTGGCGACGTTGCCGCCGATCTGGCAGCTTTCGGCGCTGGACGGATCGCCTGCGTACAACAAATTATGTTTCCGCGCTTCAGCCTGCAAATCGCCGGTCAATACGCCGGTCTGGCAGGTAGCGTACATATTGTCGGCGTCAAATTTCAAAATCTTGTTCATGCGTTCCAATTCGACGACGATGCCGTGATAGATGGGAATAGCGCCGCAGGCGACGCCGGAGCCGGCCGAACGGGGCGTCAATGGAACCAAATACTCGTTCGCCAGCTTGACGATCGCCGCTACTTCTTCCGTACTGCCGGGAAATACGACGACTTCGGGCTTGCGGAAGTAAATCGAATTTCCTTCTTCATCAGTCTGATACGCCGTCAAATAGTCTTCATCGGTTTTGACGAATTTATCCCCTACGACGTTTCGTAATTTTTCCAGTAATTCCGGCGTAACCGGATTAAACGTTGCCATCATTCAATCGCTTCTTTCTGTATCTAAAATTTAGCTCATACCCCTCACTTTGAGCCGCTCGCGAGTGTAGGAAATCCTACCGGCTAAAAAGCGATTGAAGATAGTATAGCACGTTAAAATATATTGTAAAGGCTGCTGTTTTCAATATATTTATCATTTACAAGGCAAGACATCGTTATAAAGATAGGCTCTCTTCCGATAATTACTTATGGTTCTACGTTTTACCAAAATTAATTCTCTTTGGTTATATATTATTTTGTCATGCAATTCATGATTAGAATACCTACTCAGAAAGCTGCTCCCACGTCTCGTACGCAGCGTCCAGCTGTGCCTGCGTTTCGTCGTAAAGGCGGGTCAGCTCCATCATCTTGTCGGCGTCGGTCTGCACGTCAGGCAGGTTCATCTGCACTTCGTACATCTTGAGCGTCGCTTCCAACTCGGCGATTTTCATTTCTATTTTTTCCAGCTTCAAGGCCGTTCCGTACGACGGTTCCTTGCGCGCCGGCCCTTTCTTAGCCGATGGTTCCGTCTTGGTTACTGCTGCGGCCGGCTTAGGCTTTGCCGCAGCCGTTTCCGCTTCCCGTTCGGCCAATTCCTGAGCCGCCCGTTCTTCCGCTTCCCGCACCTTTTCCCGGTAATAGGTATAGTTTCCTAAAAATTCCTTGATCTTCTTATCTTCCAGCACGAGGGTCCGTTGGGTAATCTTGTCCAGGAAATAGCGGTCGTGGGATACGACGAGGTACGTGCCGCCGAATTCCTGCAGGGCCTGTTCCAGCACTTCCCTCGTCGGAATGTCGAGGTGGTTCGTCGGTTCGTCGAGGATGAGGAAGTTGGCGCCCTGCAAAAACAGCTTCAATAAGGCCAGCCGCGCCTGTTCGCCGCCGCTCAGGCTGTCGACGACCTTAAATACGTCGTCGCCTTGAAAGAGGAAGCGGCCCAGCACGGAACGGGCTTCGTCTTCGCCGTAGCTGAAATCGTTCATGATTTCTCCCAGCACCGTCCAGGCGCCGTGCAAATCCGTATGCTCCTGGGCAAAGTAGCCGATATGCACGCGGCTGCCCAAGGTGATGTGGCCCTTGTCCGCTTCGATTTCGCCCATAATCATGCGCAGGAGCGTCGTCTTGCCCGTGCCGTTCGGCCCGATGAGGGACGCCGACTCGCCGCGGCGCAGCAGCAGGGACAAGTGGTCAAATAACTGCCGGTCGCCGAAGCCGCCGCAGATATCGTCGAGGACGAGGACCTTCTGGCCGCATTCTTCTGCCGGCGCAAAATGGAAATGCAGCGTTTCCGCTTCAGGAGCCAGCTCGATGCGCTCCAGCCGGTTGAGCTGGGACTGACGGCCCCGGGCCTGCTTGGCCTTGATGCCGGCCTTATACTTGCGGATATATTCTTCGGTCTGGCGGATATGGTCCTGCTGTTTTTGGTAGGCCCGTTCCAGTGCCTTGCGCTGCTCCGTCCGCTGGACGATGTACCGGGAATAATTGCCCTTGTATTTGGTCACCTTGCCGTGTTCCAGCTCCAGTATGCCCGTCGCCACCTTGTCCAGGAAATAGCGGTCGTGGGACACGATGAGGATGCCGCCGCCGTAGGACAGCAAGTAGCCTTCCAGCCATTCCAGCATGTCCATGTCCAGATGGTTCGTCGGTTCGTCGAGGAATAAGTAATCGGGACGGCGCACTAAGGCCTTGGCCAGGTTGATGCGCGTCTTCTGGCCGCCGGAAAACTGCTGCACCGGCCGGTCTAAATCGGCTTCGCCGAAGCCCAGGCCGTGGACGATCTTCCGGGACATGGATTCGTATTCATAGCCGCCGAGCCATTCAAACCGTTCCTGCAGGCGGGCGTATTTGTTCATGACGCTTTCATCGTCGGGATGGGCCTGCATGTCCTTCTCCGCATCCTTGAGCTGTTCTTCCAGGCGCAGCACGTCCTGCCAGGCCTCGGTGATGGTCTGCCGCAGCGTCACGTCGTCTTCAAAGGCAATATCCTGCTGCAGGTAGCCGACCGATTCGCCTTCGGACACGACGAAGACGCCGCTGTCATATTCTTCCTGACCCATAAGGCATTTCAGGAGCGTCGATTTGCCTGCGCCGTTGGCTCCGATGAGGCCGATGCGTTCGCCGCGGCGGATTTCAAAGGATACGTCCTGAAACACCGTATGGACGCCGAATGATTTCGATAATTTCTGTACTTTTATACTTCCCATGGTTATCCTCTCATCTATGCTGCATCATGATATAATTTGCTAAGTATACATTATAGCATATCTGCTGCCGCCGCGACAGCTTCCGGCCGTTGTCATATCCCGGCGAATATGCTACAGTAAAGGCAAAGACACCTTTTGAAAGCGGGGGATAGATTATGATGTACAAACACGTTATGCGCCGCGCTGCGGCGGCCTGCCTGTTCGTAGTGAGCGGGCTATTTCTGAGCGGCTGCGCCGACCTGCACGCCGACATGACCTTTAAGGACGACGGCTCCATCGTCCTGCGCAAGGACTTATCCTTTCAGATTCCCATGCAGGCCGACATGGCCGCTTCCCTGAATCAATGGAAGCAGGAAGACCGGCAGAACGGCTTCACCGTCGAAGATACGGCAAACGGCTACCGGTCCAGCAAAACCTACGCCGGCATACAGGATATTGCCGATACAGGCGGCGAATTCTGGACGCCCGACCCGGAATACGGTGAAATCCGGCTGCACAAGGGCCTCTTGTATGACTATTATTCCATCCATACGCGGATCAAGGGACAGGAAAACGCCGCCCTGCCACAGGCCCATTACGAAGACAATATTCCCAATTTCTTCCAGGTACCATCCAGCGTCGACGTCTGGAGTTATTTGGAATACCGCAAGCAGGCTGAACGGGAAGCGGCCCAGCTCAACGAAATCCATAACCAGGCCGTCGCCGCCGCCGTCAACTCGGCGTCTCTCGACTTTACGATGCACCTGCCCATGGCCGTCGACGCCACAAACGCCGACCAGGTCCTCGACGACGGCAAGACCCTCGTCTGGGATTTGAAGCCGGCCTTTATCAACACCCAGGGCGCCTCGGCAGGCCAGGATATTCACATGCAGGCCCAGTTCCGCATTTTCCATCAGACGACGGCCATCCTGCTAGGCGTCGTCTGCGCGGCCCTCGTCATCGCGGCGATTGTCTGCGCCGTCCTCGTCAAGCGCAAGCAGCCGACGGGACAATCCAAGCCCTATCTCATCGGCCTGGCCGTCTCCATCGTCTGCCTCGTCGGCTTAGGCGGCCTCGTCCAATCGGCTACGGCAACGCAGGTCACCTTCTCCGACAGCGACCGCATCATCAGCAAAGCGTTGCCAGAAGGCTCAGCCTATCAAACGCTTCCGTCCCCCAACAGCCTGGACACCGCCAAGGCAATGGCAAAAGACCATACTCTCCATGGTGAAGTCGTGGCTGTTTCCGAAGAAGATGACGACGGCTACCTAGCATTGTTCCAGACGACAGCCGGCCCTTGTTTCGTCATTGCCGACAAAGCCAGTGATTCCATTGCCGTTGTGCCATTCAAACAGTCGCTCATCCATTTCCGCACACAGTACACCCAGTTCTCGAACGGTAAAAAGAGCTATTACCCCCTTACCTTTATCATGGCCCGGCAGAATGACACGAAAGATAGCCCTGACGTAAAACTAGGCATCTGGCAAAACGACATGCATCAAATTCCCACATACGTTCTCATTGAACCCGATGAAAACGATGTCATCCACGTTGACGGCAATCCGTCTTCAGCCTGGAACACCCTTACGCCATCGCATTATCAAGTGCCAATGAAAGATGAAATAAATATCCGCATGGCCAAGATTTTTGCCAACCACATCGACAGCCTGAGCAAGGACGTCCGGGCCCGCGACGTCATCCTGCCGAATAAATAAACCCGCAAAAAAAGACCTCGTACGACGCCGTACGAGGTCTTTTCCATGTCTTTATTTTTTAAGCAATCCCTTTTCTTCTATAAAGGCCGCCAGGAGCTCCGCCGTACCGATCATGAGTTCCGGACAGGATACGGGGCCGCCGTTGGCCGGGCTCTTGAGAACGCGGCAGCACGACGCGTGGAATTTTCCCATCCACAGCTGATAAAATTCCTTTACGGGAGCGTAGATTTCCGCCTTGGTCTTTTCTTCCGGCGTATTGCGACCTACGAGAAGGCCCAGGATATGGCAGGCGCCGTTCAGGGCGCCGCAGAGACAGCCCGAGCCGCCGACGCCGCCGCCCATGACCGATACCATGCGGAACACGTCGTCCGACAGGTTGAGGCCGTAATATTCATTGCAGGCCTTTAATACCGTTTCGGAACAGTTATTACCGCCTTGCTGGTATTTTTTTACTACGTCTTGAATCGATTCCATTTCGTATTACCTCCTAATGCAATATCTCGTCCTTTGATTATATCACATTTTTGCCGTTCTGCCCGTTACTTTCGTTCTCGTCATATCAGGCCGACAGGCTATGCAAATATAGCAATTTGACAAATCTGAGATTCATGATACACTATGTTCAAGACAATTTTACATCCTTTTATCCAGAGCGGCGGAGGGACTGGCCCAATGAAGCCCGGCAACCGATAACGACGGTGCTAATTCCTGCGGATTGATTTCCGAGAGATAAAGACCCTGCGACGATACCTCTTTCTCTTGGGAAAGGGGCTTTTTTCATGGGATAAAAGGCTAAACGGTCTTACGCCATATCATTTTATATTTAGGAGGAATCATTTATGAAGCATTTCAAAAAACTTACCGTCCTGGCCGCTGCGGCTCTCTGCGCGCTGGCCGTATTGGCCGCCGGCTGCGGCAGCGACGCCCCGGCAGGCGGCAAAGAGTCGACGCAGAATAAGGTCCTGACCGTCGGCGCGACGCCCGTTCCCCACGCGGAAATCTTAAACGAAATCAAGCCCCTCTTAGCCAAGGACGGCATCGATTTGAAGATCATCGAATTTACAGATTACGTCAAGCCGAATCTGGCCCTGAACGACAAGGAGCTAGACGCCAACTTCTTCCAGCACGGCCCCTACATGGAAACGTTCAATAAAGAACACGGCACGCAGCTCAAGGCCATCTGCAAGGTCCACATCGAACCGATGGGCATTTACTCCCATAAAGTCGCCAAACTGGACGAATTGGCAAACGGCGCGAAGGTCGCCATCCCCAACGACCCGACCAACGGCGGCCGGGCCTTGCTCATCCTGCAGAAGGCCGGCCTGATTTCCCTGAAGGATAACGGCAGCATCACCTCTACGGTACAGGACATCGTGAAAAACGACAAAAACCTCCAGTTCGTCGAATTGGAAGCCGCCCAGATTCCCCGCTCCATTGACGACGTAGACATCGCCGTCATCAACACGAACTTCGCCATGGAAGCCGGCCTCAATCCGCTGAAGGACGCGATTTTCCTCGAAGATAAAGACTCGCCGTACGCTAACATCTTAGCCATCCACGAAGGCGACGAAAACCGCCCGGAAATCCAGGCTCTCGTCAAAGCCCTCCAGTCTCCGGAAGTGAAGAAATTCATCGAAGACAAATACCAGGGAGCCATTCTGCCCAGCTTCTAAGACAACACACATATATATTCATGCAAAAGGGCCTCGTTCCAGGCCCTTTTGTTATACATACGGCCATACTTCATGATATAATATAAACAAAAACACGCGGCTGTACTCGTGCTTACCCCCTGTCAGCTATGCAGCAAGGAGCAATATATATGCGCACAAATGAATTATTTGCCAAAAAAACAGTCTTTTCCTTTGAAGTCTTCCCGCCCAAGCCGGATACGCCCATCGAGACGATTTACGCCGCTTTAGACGAGCTGAGCCAGCTTTATCCCGATTTCATCAGTGTCACCTGCGGCGCCAGCGGAAGCGGCAGCGGCGGCAACCGCACCGTCGAAGTGGCCTCGGCTATCAAGCACACCTACGGCTGCGAAACGGCGGCTCATATGCCCTGTATCTACCTGACCGAAGACGACGCCCTGCGCACATTGGACGAGCTGAAAAAGGCGGGCATCGAAAATATCCTGGCCCTGCGGGGCGACGAAACGCCGGGCCGCGAACGGGCCCATGTCTTCGAACATGCCAGCGACCTCGTAGCCTTCATCAAGCAGAACGCCCCGGAATTCAACGTCATCGGCGCCTGCTATCCCGAAGGCCATACGGAAGCCCAGACCATGGCCGCCGACATCCGCAACTTAAAGACGAAGGTCGACGCCGGCGCCAGCGAGCTCATTTCCCAGCTTTTCTTCGACAACGCCACCTTCTACCGCTTCCTCGAACGGTGCGAAATCGCCGGCATCAGCGTCCCCATCGAAGCGGGCATCATGCCTGTCACCAATAAGAAGCAAATCGAACGGATGGTGTCCCTGTGCGGCGCGACCTTGCCGGTCAAGTTCCAGCGGGCCATCGCCAAATACGGCGACAATGCCGAAGCCATGCGGGATATCGGCATCGCCTACGCCATCGACCAGATCGCCGACCTTTTGGCTAACGGTGTCGACGGCATCCACGTCTACACGATGAACAACCCCTATATCGCCAAGAAGATTACAGAAGCCGTAAAAAATCTATTATAAGAAATCCAAAAAAGCCCTGTACAGCATCGCTGCACAGGGCTTTTAGTTTACCATATCGTTTTATTCTTTCAGCACGTAGCCGTAGGCGTGGACGCGGCCGTCGTCTTCGTGTTCCAGGTATACGCCCTGGATTTCCGAGGCAAAGCCGGGAAGCTCGTTGAGCCCTTCTTCGAGGGCCTTGAAATACTGGACGGCCGTCGGCGACCACCGTTCGCCCGGCACGACGCAGAGGACGCCCGGCGGATAGGGCAGGGCCCCTTCAAGGGCGATCCGGCCTTCCAGCTCGTCGAGAGGCACGAGCTCGCCTTGTCCGCGAATAAAGGCGTGCTGCGCTTCCTGCGGCGTCATGACGTATTCGGGGAAATAGTCGCGGCGGAACAGCTTCTTCTGCAAATCCTTTACATTTCTCGCCTTGTAGAAATCGTGCATTTCCTGGCAGAGCTGCTGGATCGTGTAGCCGGCGTAGCGTGCCGGATGGGAGTTGTACACGCCCAGGAGGACTTCCTGCATGGGCACGTTGTTGTCGACAAACCGTTCGAATCGGACGAGCTGCGACGTCAGGAAGCGGAGCTTATTCCAGTTTTCCGCCGGCGTCAGCAGGAACAGGATGGAATTCAGGTCGCACTTTTCCGGAATGACGCCGTTGCCCCGCAGGTACGTCGCCAGGATATTAGCGTGGATGCCGAAGTCTTCATACTCGCCCGTCTCGGCGTCGATGCCCGGCGTCGTGAGCAGGAGCTTGCACGGGTCGACGCGGTACTGATCCGGGCCGTAGCCTTCAAAGGCATGCCATTTCGCGCCTGGCTCAAAGGTGAAGTAAGCGATGTCATCGGCCATCTGCTCCGTGTCGCCGTCCTGCCAGGGCTTTCCGTGTACCGTCGGCGCGATGAACGGCTTGATGTAGTGGCAGCGCTGGAGGATGCTCTTGCGGGCGTCGATGCCCAGCTTCACGCAATCGCGCCACATCTTCCGGCCGGCGTCGCCCGAATGGATCTTGGCGTTGACGGCGATAGTGGCGAACATGGGATAAAAGGGGCTCGTCGAGGCGTTGGCCATGAAAGCGTTGTTAAAGGTCTTATGGTTGCAGTAGCGCTTCTGGTCGTGAATGTGATTGTCCTTCTTATGAATCTGCGACGCCTGGGAAAAGCCGGCTTGCTGCTTGTGAACCGACTGGGTCACCATGATGCCCGGGTCGTCGCCGTGCAGGTCCAGGAGCAACGGCGAGCTGTCCCGCAGCATGGGGATAAACTGCTCGTAGCCGACCCAGGCCGAATCGAACAGGATATAGTCGCAGAGATGGCCTATCTTGTCGACGACGTAGCGGGCGTTGTACAGCGTGCCGTCGTAAGTGCCGAGCTGAATGACGGCCAGGCGGAAAGGCCGGGGCTGCTTCGCCTTTTCCGGATCCCGTTCAGCAGCCAGCTCGCGCAGGTAGGCTTCGTCGAAGCAATGGGCGTCGATGCCGCCGATGAAGCCGTAGGGGTTGCGGGCCGTTTCCAAATATACCGGCGTCGCCCCGGCCTGGATGAGGGCACCGATGGCTACGGATTTATGGTTGTTCCGGTCATACAGTACCAGGTCGCCCGGCGTCAGCAAGGCGTTCGTCACGACCTTATTGGACGACGACGAGCCGTTGAGGACGAAATAGGTCTTATCGGCGTGGAACACTTCGGCAGCAAAATCCTGGGCTTCCAGGGCCGGCCCTTCGTGAATCAGCAAATCGCCCAGCGTAACGTCGGCGTTGCATATATCGGATTGGAAAATATGGGGACCGTAGAAATCATAGAGATAGCGTCCTGCCGGATGCTTCTTGAAAAATTCGCCGTCCTGATGGCCAGGGCAGTCGAAAGGATTGTTTTTTTCGCTCACGTACTCTACGAGGTCGGCGAAAAAGGGCGGCAGGACAAACTGCTCGTAGTTGCTGGCCAGCCGCTCTGCCGTAGAAATGCAGCGGCTCTTGTTGACCATTTCCTCCGTAATGACGGCGTCGACCTTGCCGATATATTTTTCCGGAAGCCGTTCGCCGCCAGGCATGATAATCATGATGGGAATGCCGAAGCCCGTCGCATCGATCTTGTCGATGTAGGCGAAGTCCTGGTCGGACAACACGGCGACGGCTACGTCGGTAAAGTCCGTCTGTTCGACAGGCACGATTTCCCTGTCGCTGTCTACGAAGTAGTATTGTACGTCAAAGCTGTACGCTATCTTTAAATGTTTCATATCTAGTCTCCTTATCCTCTTCCTTTACTTTTTATAGTTTTTATGGGGCATACTTCATTTTAAAACAATAGGGCCGTCCCTGACAAGACTTGCCGGAAAATTAACCGCTTACGGGTAATACAAAAAGCGAGCCCTGCAGGACTCGCCTTTTTCAGCATAGGTATTATTCTGCGTCAATGACGTCTTTCACGATAGCAACGGCTTTTTTCAAGACATCCCAGGGAATGTTGAGGGGCGGCAGGAGGCGCAGCAGGCCGTTGGCCGTCAGGACCAGGACGCCCTTGTCCACGCATTCCTTTACGACGGTTCCCAAGTCCTTCTTGAGCTTCACGCCGATCATCAGGCCCATGCCCGACACGAATTCGACGTTTTGGCAGCCTTCCAGCTCAGCCTTGATATACGCGCCCTTTTCCCGTACTTCGGCCATCAATGCGTCGTCCAGCCGTTCGATGATGGAGATAGCCCCGGCGGCGCAGATCGGGTTGCCGCCGAAGGTCGAGCCGTGGGTATGGTCCGTCAGCGTATATTGGCAGGAATCGGCAAACATCGTCGCCGCAAAGGGCAATCCGCCGCCGATAGCCTTGGCCGTCGTGACGATATCGGGATGAATGCCGTAATTCATGTAGGCATACAGCGCGCCTGTACGGCCGTTGCCGGTCTGTACTTCGTCGATAATGACCAGGATATCCTTTTCATGGGCATAGTCGACGACGGCATGGACAAAGGCCGGGTCGAGAGGATGGACGCCGCCTTCACCCTGTACCAGTTCCATCATGACGGCGCAGACGTTATTTTCTTCAGCCAGAGCCTTGACCGATTCGAAGTTATCCGCTTCGGCGTAGACGAAGCCGTCCAGGAAGGGGCCGAAATCCTGATGGAGCTCATCTTGGCCGCAGGCTGTCAGCGTGGCCATCGTCCGGCCGTGGAAGCTGTTTTTCAGCGTGATGATCGTATAGCGTCCGTCGCCGTATTTGTCGTGAGAATATTTGCGGGCCGCCTTGATGGCGCATTCGTTCGATTCTGCGCCGGAGTTGGAAAAGAAGACCTTTTTCATGCCCGTCTTTTCGCAGAGCATTTTTGCCAGGATGACCTGGGGCTCCGTGTAAAATACGTTGGAAATATGGCTCAGCTTGTTGAGCTGGGCCGTCACGGCGTCTTTCCAGACGTCGTCGCAGACGCCGAAGACGTTGACGGCGATGCCGGCGCTGAGGTCGATATACTCCTTGCCATTGACGTCGTACAGGACGGAACCCTTGCCGTGATCCAGCACGGCGTCCATCCGGTTATATACGTTTACGATATATTCTTTATCTGCAGCTTTAAAATCCATAGCCAATTCGCACATCTCCTTTTTTCATGCAATAGCCGCTCAGCGGCCTTCGGAATACTTGTTGACAAACATCGTGCCCAGGCCTTCTTCTGTCAGCAGCTCGATCAGGATAGCGTGGGGAACCATGCCGTTGACGATAAAGACCTTCTTGACGCCGGCCTGAATGGCGTCGATGCAGCACTGCACCTTGGGAATCATGCCGCCGGCGATGACGCCTTCTTTTTTCAGCTGATCCGCCTGGGCCAGGGTGAGGTCCGTAATCAGCGACGACGGGTCGTCCTTATCGCGCAGGACGCCGTCGATGTTCGTCATGGACACCATGCATTCGGCGTTAAGGGCGCCGGCGATTTCAGCCGCCGCCGTATCGGCGTTGATGTTGTAGGCCTGTCCGTTTTTGTCCGTGCCAATGGTAGCGATGACGGGAATGTATCCCTTATCCAGATTGTCCTGAATGATTTCAACATCCAGCGACGTAATCTTGCCGACGAAGCCCAGGTCGTCGCTCTGCTTACGGACGCGGATCATCCGATCGTCGAGGCCGCACAGGCCGATGGCGTTGCCGCCCATCGAGCCGATGAGGCTGACTAAGTCCTTGTTTACCTGGCCGGCCAGCACCATCTGGACGATTTTCATCGTTTCAGCGTCGGTGACGCGCAGGCCGTCGATGAACTTCGATTCGATGCCGACGCGGTCCAATACTTCCTTGATATGCGGGCCGCCGCCGTGCACCAGGACAACCTTAATGCCGATGAGGTTGAGCAGGACGATGTCGCCCATGACGGCTCGTTTCAGGCTCTCGTTGACCATCGCGTTGCCGCCGTATTTGACGACGACGATTTTGCCGCTGTATTTTTTAATATACGGCAGGGCGTTCATCAAAATCTGCGCCTTCTGGGCGTTCGTTACCGATTGGATATCGTGCATTGCTATGTCTTTATACTCTGTCATTTACCTTTCCCCCAGTACAAAAATGTAACGTGGTACAAGAAACTGCGTTCCCGCAATTTCATTGTACCACGCAGTCCTTTCAGATTCTGCTGCTCAGCTGCAGGCCTGTAAGGCCGGCTGGAATCCCAGCTGCAGCATAGTGCGCTTCATGGCCTGGGCCAGCGACGCGCCTCCGACCGGCTCGGACGCCATGCCGTTGGCCAGGGCAATAATCGTATACCCTTCCGTATTGATCGCGCCCGTACAGGCTGCCAGGGCGTCCCGCAGCTGCTGCGGCGTCGCTGCGGCATCCGTCGTGAGGATGCACAATCCCGGCTTCGCCTCGGTGCCGTCGGCGGCCATGCCGTTCATATGAACGGAGCCGCTTCCCAGCGACACGGCGCTGTCCGTCATATCGCCTAAGTTGTCGATGACCGCGCCGACCTGAGCGCCGTGAGACGGCGAAAGCGACGCGCCTAAGGTTTCCAGGCTGTCGATGAGGCGGGACGGGCGGAAATGCTGGCCTTTTACGCCGCTGGCGACGAAGGCCACGTCCTGGGCGGCTATCGACAAGTACTGCGATGCCGCGCTGCATACTTCCTGCCGGATTTCCTGTCCCCGCAGGCCGTCGGGAAGAGCCGCCCCGTTGTGCAGCAGCAGGGCCTTTCCCGCGCTCTGCCATACGCCCTGAGAGCTGGAGACGACGATGGAGCAGTTGGTACGGCTTACGATCATAGCCAAATCCAATCGTACGCGGCTGTCGCAAAGGCCGCTGTACGTACCAGCCGCGCTGAATCCTTGCGGTAAGCAGCTGTCATCATATACCTTTTTCATACTAACTCCACCTTTCTATGGCTGCGCCTTTACTTCGTTATCTGTAATCCTGTCGTCGGGTCGAGGCCCAACATGATGTTCATATTCTGAATCGCCGCGCCGGAAGCGCCTTTTCCCAAGTTATCGAACAAGGCCGTCACGACGACGCGCTGGTCATTGCCCGTCACGAGAATTTCCATATCGTCATATCCGCTCATGGCGTTGGCCGCGACGAAGCCGCTCTTGTCTTCGCCGAAGGGAAGGACGCGGACGATGGGGCTTCCTTCGTAATGAGCCGCCAAGGCCTGCCAGACGTCCTGCGCCGACGGTGTTCCCTTCAGCAAATGAGTAAACAAGGGAACCATGACTTCCATGCCGCTGTAGTAATCGTCAACGATGGGAGAGAAAATCGGCTCCTGAGCCAGGCCGCAGACTGCGACGATTTCCTTCAAGTGCTTGTGCTGCTGCGTCAGGCCGTATTGGCGGGGCGAGAACAACTCCTCGCCTTTATCCGCTCCCTCATACTGGGCGATCATCTTCTTGCCGCCGCCGCTGTAACCCGTCAGGGACACGGCGCTTATGGGATACTCTTCCGGCAGGATGCCGGCCTGTACCAGCGGCTGGACGACGGCGATGACGCCGCTGGCGTGGCAGCCCGGGTTGGCGACGCGGTCGCTTTCTGCAATGGCTTGATACTGAGCCGGTGACAATTCAGGAAAGCCGTAGGTCCAGCCATCGGCCGTACGGTGCGCCGTCGACGTGTCGATGAGGCGGACCTGGCAGTCGGCCGCAATGGCGACGGCTTCTTTTGCCGCCCCGTCGGGAAGGCACAAGAACGCCAAATCGGCTTTCTTCATGCATTCCGCAATCGCTTCGGGCTCCTTCCGCAGCTCGTCGGCGATGGGAACCAGCTCGATATCCTGGCGGCTCTTCAGCCGTTCGTGAATTCTAAGCCCCGTCGTACCTTCATGCCCATGTATAAATACCTTCGTCTTCACCTTTCATGCACCTCTATACCTTATTGCCCCGCGACTTTACCTTTTTCTTGCCGCGGCGGCGTTTTGATGAATTTTTATTCATTATAATTGCATTTTAATAGTTTGTCAAGATTTATGCAGGATTTTTTACATAAAAATAACCCCTTTGCCTCTATTCTCACAGGAAATACACGCTGTTTGTTATATTTTTTCGAATTTCTTCGATAATTTCTGTAAAAAGACAAAAAAGACTGCAGGAACCTGTTTCCAAGTTCCTGCAGTCTGCATATGTAGTACATCCTAACGCATATTTTTTAACGATCCATGTCATAATCCTGCAAGGCGGCGACGTGATGATAGCCGTCGTTTTTGCCTTTATTGGCGAAAACGCGCAATACTTCGCGAGCCGTGTCGAGAGACGTCAGGCAGGGAACAGCCAATTCAACGGCCATGCGGCGCAGGTTGAAACCGTCCCGTTCGGGATGCTTGCCGAAGGTCAGCGTATTGACGACTAGGTCGATCTTGCCGTTGCGGATGAGCGTCGCAATGTTCTGCCCGCTTTCATGAATCTTGCGGACGACGTCGACGGGCATGCCGTGGTCGTTGAAATACTGGCCCGTGCCTTCCGTAGCGATGATGTGATAGCCCAGTTCCTTGAAGCCATGAGCCAGCTGCAGGGCTTCTTCCTTATCGCGGTCGGCGACGGTAACGAGAATCGTGCCGCCGGCGGGGATACGCATCTTCGCGCCGTTGACGGCTTTGTACAGGGCTTCGGAATAGGTCTTGCCGATACCCATGACTTCGCCTGTCGATTTCATTTCCGGCCCGAGGGCGATTTCCGCCAGGCCGATCTTGCTGAAGGAGAATACAGGCGCTTTGGCGGCGACGTGGCCCTTAGCCGGCAGGAGGCCGCTGCCGTAGCCCATGTCTTTCAGCGTTTCGCCCAAAGCGATGCGCGTCGCGACTTCGACGATGGGGAAGTGCGTTACCTTGCTCAGGAAGGGGACGGTACGGCTCGAACGGGGATTTACCTCGATGATGTACAGCTTGCCCTTCGATACGACGAACTGGATGTTGACGGCGCCTTTAACCTGCAGTTCCAAGGAAATGCGCGTCGTGTAGTCGACGATCTGGTCGATCATTTCCTGGTCGAGGTGCTGCGGCGGATAGACGGCGATGGAGTCGCCCGAATGGACGCCGGCCCGTTCGACCTGTTCCATAATGCCGGGGATGAAGACATCCGTGCCGTCGGCAACGGCGTCGACTTCGACTTCGCGGCCCGTCATGTATTCGTCAATGAGGATCGGATGGTCCGGCGAGGCGATAACGGCTTCGCGCAGGTACCGTTCCAGTTCTTTTTCATTATATACGATTTCCATGGCCCGGCCGCCGAGAACGTAAGACGGACGGACGATGAGGGGGAATTCCAATTCCTGAGACACCTTCATGGCTTCGCTGTCGCTGGTTGCAATGCGGCCGTCGGGACGAGGAATGTTCAGCTTCGCCAATACTTCGTCGAACCGTTCGCGGTCTTCGGCCCGGTCCATGCCTTCGACAGACGTGCCGAGGACCTTGACGCCCCGTTTTGCCAGAGGAGCCGCCAGGTTGATCGCCGTCTGGCCGCCGAACTGGCAGATGACGCCGACGGGCTTTTCTTTGTCGATGACGGCCATGACGTCTTCTACGGTCAGCGGTTCAAAGTACAGGCTGTCGGACGTATCGAAGTCCGTACTTACCGTTTCCGGGTTGTTGTTGACGATGATGCTGTTCATGCCGGCCTTGCGCAGCGCCCAGGCAGAATGGACGGAGCAGTAGTCGAATTCGATGCCCTGGCCGATGCGGATCGGGCCGGAGCCGAGAACGACGACGCTCTTGTCGCCCAGAGGCTTAACTTCGTCTTCGGCGGCATAGCAGGAATAGTAGTACGGCGTAGCCGCTTCAAATTCGGCGGCGCAGGTGTCTACCATCTTGAAGGTCGGCGTAATGCCCTTTTCCTGACGGAAGGCCCGTACTTCGTCTTCCGTCTTGCCGGCAAAGCCGGCGACGACGGCATCGGGCATGCTGTACCGTTTTGCCAGCCGGACGTTGTCTTCCGTAAGGCCCTGCTTCTTCAGGGCTTCTTCCAGGTCGACGATGTTCTTCAGTTTGCTGAGGAACCACATGTCGTAGCCCGTAATATAGTGAATCTTTTCTTCGCTGAGGCCGAGGCGCAGAGCCTGGGTGACGACGAAGAGCCGTTCGTCGTCCTGCTTCTGCAGGAGCTCAGCGATTTCGATGAGGGATTTGCTTTCCAGCTTTTTCAGCGTCAGGTAGTTCACGCCGATTTCCAGGGAACGGACGGCCTTGAGGAGGGCCCCTTCAAAGCAGCGGTCTAAAGCCATGACTTCGCCGGTAGCCTTCATCTGCGTGCCCAGGGTCTTGTCAGCCAAGGCAAACTTTTCAAAGGGCCAGCGGGGGAACTTGACGACGCAGTAGTCGAGGGTCGGCTCGAAGCAGGCCGTCGTCTTGCCCGTGACGGCGTTGGTAATCTGGTCCAGCGTCAGGCCTGTGGCGACTTTCGCCGCAACCTTGGCGATGGGATAACCCGTCGCCTTGGAGGCCAGGGCCGACGAACGGCTGACGCGGGGGTTTACTTCGATGACGTAGTACTGGTTGCTGTTCGGGTCGAGGGCGTACTGTACGTTGCAGCCCCCTTCGATTTTCAGGCGGCGGATGATGGCCAGGGACGCCGTGCGCAGCATCTGGTACTGCAAATCGTTCAGGGTCTGGCTCGGCGCGACGACGATGGAGTCGCCCGTATGGACGCCGACGGGGTCGATGTTTTCCATGTTGCAGACGATGATGCAGTTGTCCGCTTTATCGCGCATGACTTCGTATTCGATTTCTTTCCAGCCGGCAACGGACCGTTCGACGAGGATCTGGTTGATCGGGCTGAGCTTGATGCCGCGGGTCGCGATCATGAACAGCTCGTCTTCGTCATGGGCGATGCCGCCGCCCGTGCCGCCGAGAGTAAAGGCCGGACGGACGATGATCGGGTAGCCGATTTTATCGGCGAAATCGATGGCCGACTGGACGTCTTCAAAGATGTCGCTTTCCGGCACGGGCTGGTTGATGTCCTTCATGGCTTCCTTAAAGAGCTCGCGGTCTTCCGCTTCCTTAATAGCCGAAAGGTGGGTGCCCAGCAATGTTACGTTGTATTTTTCCAGCACGCCGGCGTTCGCCAGTTCGACGGCCATGTTCAGGCCGACCTGGCCGCCCAGGGTCGCCAACAGTCCGTCGGGACGTTCTTTTTCAATGACTTCCGTCACGTAATCAAGGGAAATCGGTTCGATATATACGCGGTCGGCAATATCTTCGTCCGTCATGATCGTCGCCGGGTTGCTGTTGATGAGGACGACTTCCAGGCCTTCTTCCTTCAAAGCCCGGCAAGCCTGCGTGCCGGCATAGTCAAATTCTGCGGCCTGGCCGATAATGATAGGGCCGGATCCGATCACGAGAACTTTCTTCAATCCTTCTATCATGTTAATTTTCCTCCATCATCTTGATAAATTGTTCAAATAAATACAAGTTATCAGTCGGTCCCGGCGATGCTTCCGGATGGTACTGCACGCACATGATATGTTGTTCCGGCACTTCGAAGCCTTCCAGCGTATTGTCGTGCAAGTTGCGGTGCGTAATGACGACGTTGTCCGGCAGGGACGCTTCGTCGATGACGTAGCCGTGGTTCTGCGACGTAATGTATACGCGGTTCGTGCGGATATCCTTGACCGGATGGTTGGCGCCGCGATGGCCGAAGGTCAGCTTGCGGCTCTTGCCGCCCAGCGCCAGGCCCAGCATCTGCAGGCCGAGGCAAATGCCGAAGATAGGCTTCTTGCCGATGAATTTCTTGACTTCTTCTACGATGTAAGGAACATCCTTCGGGTCGCCGGGGCCGTTGCTGAGGAAAATGCCGTCGGGATTGATGGCCAGTACGTCTTCGGCCTTCGTTTCCGCCGGGAAAATCGTCAGGCGGCAGCCGTTGCGGACCAAATCGCGGAGGATGTTGGTCTTCGCGCCGTAGTCCATGACGGCGACGTGGAATTTGCCGCTGCCCATGTGCTTGATGTCCCGCGTCGTGACGCGGCGGACGAGCTGCGTTTCCAAGGGCGTGTCAAACAGTTCCTTGACGGCGCTTTCGCTCATCGTTTCGGGAACGATGACCCCCTTCATGACGCCGTGGCTGCGGATCGCCCGCGTCACGGCGCGGGTGTCGACGCCGTACAGGCAGGGAATGTGGTGCGTCCGGATGAACGTCGCCAGCTCGCCTTCGTTCTGCCAGTTACTCGGCGCATCGCAGAGCTCGCCGACGACGAAGCCTGCTGCGTAGGGGCGGTCGGCCTGTTCGATTTCGTGGAACAAACCGTAGTTGCCGATCAGCGGGTAGGTCATCGTAATGATCTGGCCGGCATAGGACGGGTCCGTAAAGGTTTCCTGATAGCCCGTCATACCCGTATTAAATACGACTTCGCCGACAGCCGGTTCGCTCATCAGCATCTGGCCGTAAAATTTCTGTCCATTCTCTAATATGAGAATTCCTTTCATCGTAAGACCTCCCCATCTTTCATTACAAAGGCGCCGTCGACGACTGTCGCTACGGCCTTGCCTTTAAATATCATTTCATCAAAGGGCGACGCTTTGCCTTTGGAGTAGAATGCCGATGCGTCTACGGTCCATTCTTTGTCGAGGTCGAGAATCGTCAGGTCCGCGTCTTTACCCGGAGCGATGACGCCGGCGTCGAGGCGCAGGATCTTGGCCTGAGCCGTAGACATGGCGTTGACGATCGTCATGAGGTCGACTTCGCCCGTATGATACAAGTAGGTCAGTACGGCGCCGACGCTCGTTTCGAGACCCACAAAGCCGCTGGGAGCCAGGTTGAATTCCTGATCCTTTTCTTCCCATTCGTGAGGCGCGTGGTCCGTGACGATGGCGTCGATAGTGCCGTCCTTCAGGCCTTCTACGACGGCAGCGCGGTGGTCGTCCGAGCGCAGGGGCGGGTTGACCTTAAAGCGCGTTTCAAAGGAGCGAATCGCTTCGTCCGTCAGGATCATATGCTGGGGCGTCGCTTCTGCCGTGACGTGGAGGCCTTTTTTCTTGGCCTGCCGTACCATGTCGACGGCGTTTTTCGTGCTGATATGGGCGATGTGAACGGGCGTGCCCGTCGCTTCGGCCAACAGGATGTCGCGGGCTACGGCGATGTCTTCGGCGACGGCCGGACGGCCCTTAATGCCCAGCTGATTGGACACGACGCCTTCGTGCATATTGCCGCCGGCGACGAGTTCCGTTTCTTCGCAGTGGTCGATGATTACCTTATCGAACATGCTGGCGTATTCCATCGCCTTGCGCATGAAGTCGGAGTTTTCGACGAAGCGGCCGTCGTCAGAGAAAGCAACGACGCCGGCCTTGACCATGCCGCCCATGCCGGACAGCTCCTGGCCTTCCAGGTTCTTGGAAATCGCGCCGATGACTTCGACCTTGACGACGCCTTCTTTCGCTACTTTATATTTCAGGCCTTCTACGATAATGGCCTTGTCGATGACCGGGCTGGTGTTGGGCATCGTAGCGACACGGGTAATGCCGCCGGCCGCCGCGGCCCTCGTGCCCGTAGCGATGGTTTCCTTCGCCGACTGGCCGGGCTGGCGGAGATGGACGTGCATGTCGATAAAGCCCGGCGCTACGACCAAGCCCGACGCGTCGTATACTTCGGCTCCTTCTGCCGGAAGATTCGTTCCTACGGCTTTGATTTTGCCGTCTTCAATGAGGATATCGCATATTTCATCTTGCTGTACAGCCGGGTTGACTACCCTGCCGCCTTTAACGAGTAATGTCAACGTCATCGCCTCCTATGATTGTCAAATACAGAACTGCCATCCGGACGGACACGCCGTTTTTAACCTGTTCCTGAATTGCCGAATGGTCGCTGTAGCACGTATCCGTGTCGATTTCAATGCCGCGGTTCATCGGGCCGGGATGCATGACCAGGACGTCGTCCTTTGCCAGGGCCAGGCGCTTCCGGTTGATACCGAAGAGGGAATTGTATTCGCCGGCGCTGGGGAAGAACCCGATGCCCTGCCGTTCCTTCTGAATGCGGAGGACGTTGATGACGTCGGCGTCCTGAATGGCTTCTTCCAGGTTGTAGTGCACGGTGACGCCCATGGATTCCAGCTCCGGCTGGAGCAGCGTGCGGGGACCGACGAGGTGTACGTCGGCGCCCATGGTCTGCAAGCCGTAAATATTGGAACGGGCTACGCGGCCGTGGTCGATATCGCCGACGATGACGACTTTCAGTCCGTCAATGCGGCCCTTCGCTTCCTGAATAGTAAACAAGTCGAGAAGGCCCTGCGTCGGATGCTCGTGCGCACCGTCGCCGGCATTGATGATGATCGGGTCGACGCATCGGCGGGCAAACCAGGGAGAGCCTTCCTGCTTCTGCCGCATGACGATGGCGTCTACGCCCATAGCCGTAACGGTAAGCAGCGTGTCGCGGAAGCTTTCGCCCTTCTGGATAGAGCTGCCGCGGGGCGTAAAGTTGATGACGTCGGCGCCTAAGTATTTTGCCGCCATTTCAAAGGAGCCGCGCGTACGCGTGCTCGGTTCCCAGAACATATTGACGACAGACTTGCCTTTGAGCAGCGACAGCTTCTTATCGCCGCTGTTGACGACGGCCTTCATCTTCTTTGCTACTCGCAGTATCAATTCAATTTCTTCTTTTGGTACTCCTTGCAGCCCTAACAGGCTTTTTCCTTGGATACTAGCCATTGGAATCCTCCTTATAAAAAAAGACCTTTGCCGAAAGGCAAAGGTCATATCCATATCGCATGCATGGCAAACATATGTCCCTTTTTAGCCTCTCTGGACTATATTAAAGGTACAGTCATAAATATGGTGATGAATAACCCGGCCTCTCTGGACCGACAGTCTATTCTCTCTTATTATTGTATCTACCCATTCCTATAAAGTCAAGATTTTTTTATCTACCTATAAGGCCAATTTAGGGTCGGCCTCTTCCGGCCCGCCTCAGGGCGCCCCGTGCAGGTATACTTCCTGCGGCGCGATGACCAGGCTGCCTTCCTCGATAAACACGTCGTTAAAAAAGGCTTCGAACAGCTTGGCCGGCACATACAGCATGCCCTCGACGTTTTCCGGCCCGATACCGTATTGGTAAATGTGATTCAGGTTCACCGTCTTCAGCGAGCCGATGCGCTCGTACATATCGACGCCGGGATAGAGATGCATGTAAACCGTATTCGTCTCGATAAAGGCGCACTGTTTTTCTTCGTCCCAGGCGACGGTATAGCCCAGCTGCTCCGCTACGGGACGAAGGGGCACCATGAGCACGCCGTTTTTCTCATACACCGAAGCCGTAAGGGGCGTCTGGGCGCTGTTCCGGCCGATAAGAATCGTATACTCCGGCAAGATCTGGCCGGACGTCTGCACCGTAAGGGCCGGCTGCATGGGCTCGCTCGCCGCCGTATCCGCCGCGCCGGCCGGGGCTGCGCAGAGCAGGCAGAGCGCCAAACCAGCTATATAATGTAGTCTCATAGCATATCCCTCCTTGAGATTTCCTGCTATCCCCCGACATGCTGCCGGGCCATGACTAAGAACACCGTCATGAGAACGCAGACGAACCCGATTAATTCGGGAATATAAAATACAGTCCCCAGCACCAGGGCCGAAACGACGGACGCCGAAACGGGCTCCAGCGTACCGATGAGCGTGGCCTTAATCGGGCCGATGTCTCCGACGCCCCGCAGGAATAAGATAAAGGTCAAGTCCGTGCCGATTAAGATAATGGCAGCAAAAATGATATATCCCGCCGTATCCAATACGGACGGCGTATTCCAGGGCTGGATGAACAGCGAAAACAGCGTTCCGCCGACGAGAAGGCTCAGCGCGTTGACCGGCACGCTGCCCCATTTCCAGACCAGATTCTGCGCCAAAAAGGAATAGCATACCG
Source organism: Megasphaera stantonii (assembly GCF_025567065.1). Classification (NCBI taxonomy): domain Bacteria; kingdom Bacillati; phylum Bacillota; class Negativicutes; order Veillonellales; family Veillonellaceae; genus Megasphaera; species Megasphaera stantonii. Next base: position 4,594 of record NZ_JAOQKD010000026.1, on the reverse strand, counting down.
TCGCCACGGCCGCCGCCAGCCCCCATTGCAGCCCTTCCGGCGACAGGGCCATCCGGGATAAATCGCCGTGCGTCGCAATGAGAACGACGCCGACGAGAGCCAAGACGATGGACAGGCCTTCGCGGAAGTCGGGAAGACGCCGCGTCCGCAGGCAGACGATGACCGCCATCATGACGACGCTCAGGGTCTGCAAAATCCCCGCCGTGCCGGCGTTCGAGTATTGAATGCACTTGAGGAACGACACCTGGCTGAGCAGGAGCCCCATCAGACTGTATCCCAGCATCGAGATGCAATCCTTTTTATTCCTCAAGATATTCAGCATCGTCTTGTATTCCCTGCCGGCCAGCAGGGTCAATACCAGTCCGGCGCAAACCATGCGGATGCTGGTCAGCCAAAAGGGATCGACGCCGTAACGGCTCAGCAAATACTGTCCGGCCGTCCCCGACATGCCCCAGATAATCGCTCCGCCGCCGGAACAAAGATAACCGCGCATCATGCTGCGCTTAGCCATAGTACCGCTCCTTTCTCCTTGCCTGTAATTGTAACACAGAGAGTGCTCCTTATCCAGTCGGCGCAAAAAGAAAACACAGCAACTTCATGAAGAAATTACTGTGTTTCATACATCTATATACGATTAGAAATGAAGCAGCCCGCCGCTTTCGTTCGAAACAGGAACGGCTAAGATGCCCGTCGGCTGGGGCTGGGAAATCAAAAAGATCAGCGCCGCCACGATAGCCAGGGCGATGGTCACCCGCGAGAAGACGCCTCGTTCGCTGTATTCCGGCACGCCGAAGAAGCGGATACCGATGGACGCGCCGATCGTCGCGAACAACGCGCCTACGGAGAAATACCGGTACATCCCATAAGCCAGGATCAAGCCGACGATGGACGCCGCGTTGATGACGATGGGATAGCAGCGCGCCAGCATCGACTGGTTGGCGCGGCGCATGCTCATGAGCCAGTCCGTCGCGTCGATGCCGACCAGGCCGGTAATAAAGGTCGAAGCGTATAAAATGCCGTCCCACTGCGATTCCAGCCTGCGGCGGTCGCCGGCAATCCACATCAGTACCGTCAGCAGCAAAATAGCCGCGCCGGCGACGAGGTAGTAGTACTGCTCGGGAATAAACTGAATGACGAAGACGCCGACGAGGACGCATACGCTGGCGACGGCGCTCATCTGCACGAGCTGCTGCTTCGTCGGACGAATCTTCTTATTCATGCTGGTATAAATCTTAGCGAAGATTTCCAGCAGGAAGACGACGACAAAGAAGACGATGCCCAAAAACGGGCTGAGCAGCGCCAATCCCAGGGTAATCACCAGCGGGATGATAAACTTGACTCCCGGGAAGATGATGAAGGTCTTCATCGTCATGACGTGCTGCTGCGAATACACCGTAAAGTAGGTAAAGGTATTAAACAACAGCATGGCGACGATGGTCTCGCCGGGCTTCGCCCCCATGTACAGGAAGATCATGAGCAGGTACATGCTCATGTTGATGCCTGTGAAGCGGGCAAATACGGCAGACATCAGGCCATACATCAAAAACGGTAGAATTACTGAAAAGATATCCATTCTGACCTCTCCTGCTTCTTATTTCAAATGGTGGCTGCCCCGTTCCGTCATGGGAAGGCCTTCCTTGCACAACGGGCAGTCGTCGGGCTGATACGTAGGAACGGTCAAGTGAAGCAGGGCCTGTACGTCTTCCTTCGGCACGCCGAATTCGGCCTTGCCGCCGCTGCGGTCTACGAGGAGGCCGACGCCGACGATGACGCCGCCGGCTTGTTTAACGACGTTGACGACTTCCTGTACGGAACCGCCCGTCGTGACGATGTCTTCTACGATGAGGACGCGTTCGCCCGGTTCGATGCGGAAGCCGCGGCGCAGCGTCATGACGCCTTTTTCCCGTTCCGTAAAGATGGCCCGCGTGCCTAAGGCCTTGCCGACTTCATGAGCCAGCAAGATGCCGCCGGTCATCGGCCCCATGACGGTCTGGACATTTTTGTCCTTAAACCGTTCTGCCAATTCCTTGCAGAGCTTTTCCGTATATTCCGGATGCTGGAGGACGTTGAACTTTTCAACGTACAGCGGGCTGTGAAGGCCCGACGTCAATAAGAAATGGCCTTCCAATACGGCTTTCGTGTCTACTAATAACTGTCTTACTTCTGCTTCTGTCATCATGATGCTATACCCCCTGGATTTCTTCTAATATTTTGCGAACGGCTTCCCGCGGTTCATCAGCCTTCGTAATGGGCCGTCCGATGACTAAGTGGGACGCGCCGTCCTGCAGCGCCTGCCGCGGCGTCGTAAACCGCTTCTGGTCGTTGGCGACTGCGAAGGACGGGCGAATGCCCGGCGTAACGATGAGGAAATCGGAACCGTTCATTTCGCGGATGGCCTTCGCTTCATACGGCGACGAAACGGTGCCGTCGATACCAGCTTCCTTCGCCAGCTTAGCCAGGCGGAGAACCGTTTCGGCAATCGTATATTTTCCGCCGATTTCTTCCCAGCACGCTTCGTCGATGCTGGTCAGAACCGTGACGGCCAGCAAGCGGGGCCGTTCGATGCCCAGCTTTTCCGCCTCGTCGCGGACGGCTTCCGCAGCAGCTTCCATCATCGCCCTGCCGCCTGTGCCGTGAAGGGTCATGAGATCGGCTCCCAGCCGGGTCAAGGCGCGAATGCTCTGGCCTACCGTATTCGGAATGTCGTGTACCTTCAAATCGAGGAACACGTGCTTTCCCTGGTCCTTCAAATAGCGAACAGCGTCCGGACCGGCGCTGTAAAATAATTCCATGCCGACTTTATAGAAGGAAACGCTGTCTCCCAACGATTCGACAAGCTTCTTCATGTCGTCTAAAGAATGTACGTCTAAAGCCGTTATAATGCGATTATCTGCCATTCGTAACCCTCCGCGCAAAAAAATAAACTGCATAAGCCCCATACTGCATGGGCATATCTAATTAATTATGTCACGTTTTACCATACCTGTCAATTTACTTTTCCACCTGGGAACGCGGCTTTTGCGGCAGTAGTTCCGGAATCCGAAATCCGCCGCACTTCGGCGAAAAGAGCATTCCCGTCCATGTCGTCGATAATCGACAAGGCAATCGCCTTAGCCTTATCGCTTGTAGCCCTCGGGTTGTCCGGGTCATCCAGGCGCAGGGCAAAATACGCCGTCTTTCCATTCTTTTCATATAGCCCGACAAACCAGGCGTCCGTATTTTTTCCATCGACTCGCCCAAAACCGGTCTTGCCGTACACCTTCAATCCCGTCGCCGCGTCGTCCCGCGTCAGCATCAGCAGCTTCAACGTATTGGCAAGCTCGCCCTTCTTCGGATGTTCCATGATGCGCCGCAGCACTTGAATTTGTTCCTTCGGAGAAATCTTTAAAGACGACTCCAGCCAAAATCCTTTCAGGTCAGCCAAGGGTTCTCCTTCATTAAAATCGCCCTTCCAATCGGAAATATCCCTGTTGCCATAATTCATCTCGTCGATATAGGCCTGCATTACAGGCTGCCCAATGTCGTCTATGACTTGGCGGTAATACCAGACGCAGGATTGCCGAAAGGCGTCGGGCAATCCAATATCGCGATTCCACGGCTCATACCAGTACACCGTCCCGTTCCATGTCCGCACGGAATCATTCATCTGGATTACGCCCGTATCTAACCCGACGTAGGTAGAGAAAATTTTGAAAGTCGAGCAGGGCGATGAGCGTTTTTCGCTGAGCTCTTTTTGGTATACGGCATAAGTGTCGGACTCGGGATAATAAAAAATAGCCGTGCCGTTTACGCCGTCGAAATATTCCTGTAAATTGATTTCCACCGTCGTTTCTGCTGCAGTATGGCTAACGCCTGCGGAAAAGAGTATTACCGTCAGACAGCATATGAAAACGAAAAATCTTTTAAATGGATTGGTCTGCATTTTTTCATTACCTCTTCTTTGAACTCATCTCTTAAAAGGATAGGAAGACGCACATATACAAAAAAGAACGCATACATATCGTATACGTCTCCTGCTAGCGGTCGCCGCACCTATCAGTCGGACCGGCGCGCATGTATATGTTTCTGTAACATATCCCGTTTACGTTAGCGGTCCGACATAAGTGACTCACACTCGTTTGCGCGTCGCTTTCGCTCCTTCAAACGAGGTTCGCTACTTATCCCAGGGCTTGCCCTGGGTAGATGGGAGGTCGTTGTATACAAAAAGACAGACAGTGTATCAGCACTGTCTGTCTTTTTGTAATCAGCGGCTTCCTATCCTTCCAGGGGGCCTCCCCCCAAGTACTTTCGGCGTTTGCGGGCTTAACTGCTGTGTTCGGCATGGGAACAGGTGGATCCCCGCAGCTATCGCCACTGAATTTTTCCTAAGGGCCCGTGCCCTTACAACTGCATAAAACGAACTTCCTTAACGAGCCTCCGCTCTGTTTACGGTTCCTTTCCCTGCTTACCCTAAAGGGTAAGTGATTCAGTCGGTTTTACGCGTCGCTTTCGCTCCTTTAAAACCGCTTCTCTACTTAAGTCAAGCCCTCGGTCTATTAGTACCGGTCCGCTCCGTGCATCACTGCACTTCCACTCCCGGCCTATCTACCATGTC
>NZ_JAOQKD010000025.1:0-38259 GCF_025567065.1 Megasphaera stantonii | reverse complement strand
CTCCTTTGTTGATGATTTCTCGCAAAACCATTTTAACATGAAGCTTCACTATGGATTTTTGTTTTTTGATTACCTGTTCAAATTCATTTTACAATTAACCTAAAAAAACTGACCTCCCATCGTTAGATTTTTGGTCTAACTTTTGGGGGTCAGTTCACTTTGAAAATCACATCTTATCTATTCTTTATAACCTTTTTCAGCACGATGACCACCGGCACGGTAATAATGGCCGACACCACGGCTTCGGGAATCCCGTTGAACAGGCAGACGCCTACGATGATGTTGACGACGTTATCCAGGGGAATATTGCGGAGCTCGGCAAAGTCCTTTGCATAAATCAAGTAAATACCGCCCATAACGCCGACCGTATTGATGACCGATCCGATAAAGCCGGCAACAGCCAGACTGAACGATTCCTTGTGAATCGCCTTCCATACGGCTTTATACACATAATAGGTCCCCAAGCCGATCAGTACGCGGGGAACGACGGAAATCAGCGGATTTAAAAAGGCGAAGGACAATACGACAGGCGTCGTAATCGCCTGGAAAATACTGAAACAGCCGAAGATAAAGCCAACCATAACGCCGACGCGCGGCCCGGCTACTAGAGCGCCGATAATAACAGGCACGTGCAGGATCGTCGCTTTCATCAGCGGCAGGGGAATGAATCCATACCCCGTCAGGCCTAACAACATCGTAATTCCCGACAGCATACCGACGATAGTCAGCTCCCGCGTCGTCAGCAAGGCCCGTTTACGGACGCCGCCCGGCGCTTTGACACCCATTTCTTTTTGCATACATAATTCCTCCGTTCTCGCTCTTCAAAACAAAGATACAAGTCGCATATCGTATCACAGCACTGCTTTCAGGCCCTCTTCCAGTCCCGCTCTTCCGATGCCAACCGGACCATAACGCATACAGACCTGCAACAGCCATGCGTAGTATATCATACTTGCTGTCCCTTGCCAATAGATTTTGCAAAATTTGTGAAAATTGCCACAAGCTTGAAAAGAAGTCCGAAATATGGTAAACTATTGCCTGTCATATAAGCGAGTGTGGCGGAATGGCAGACGCACCAGACTTAGGATCTGGCGTCGTACGACGTAAGGGTTCAAGTCCCTTCACTCGCACCAACTCAGGCAGAATCAGCAGTTGCTGGTTCTGTCTTTTTTCGTTGTCCCCACAACATCTGGTGTCTTTGACATCATTTTGCCCCCATCACCAGAGCATCAGCAACCCTTATATTCTCCCGCACCGGTGCTGCCGTCGTTGCAATCCTAAAAATATCTTTTTTCCATATACTAATATGCCCACATCGTATCTCGTTATTCTCAAAATTCATATCAATTTTATTCTCAATTACTATAGACATTTTGAGAAAACAGGTATATACTATAGGAACATCCCATACTGCGCAGCAACATAGTACTGAAATGGTTTTCTTAGGAGGAATGCCTTATGAAATTCGCTAAATTTATATTGCCTTACGTATTAATTTCGCCGGTGTCCGTAGCCGTATTTTTCATCGCCCTCTTTGTGTCCTGTATCGCCATTGAATTCGTTATGAACGGCATGCTGCATGCATTAGGAGTCTTCTCCCTCGTATCGCAAACCTTCCGCAATATTTTCGTATCCGCAGCCGGCTCCGGCATTTCCCTGATTGCTGCCGCGTTGTTCATGAATAAGGCAGTCCATGAAATGAGACAGCTTCAATTTATACATTAGAATATACAGCATTTGACACTCTGCATACACTGCAGAGTATTTTTTTGCCGTTTTACAATCCCTCTCTGCCAAAAGCCTCGTTCATTCGCTCTAAAAACAACTCCGCTGCCGGCGAAAACACCTGATACTTTTTCCAGATGACGTTCATGCCCGACTCCAATGGCGGCATCAGCGGGCGAAAACAAAGGGGACTGTCTTCCGACGTATGGGCCAGCTTATCAAGGGTCACGGCATATCCTATGCCGGCTTCCACCATAATGGCCGCGTTGTACACGAGGTTAAACGTCGTCACGACATGGAGTCTGTCAAAATCGTCGCCGAACCAGTCGGCAAACTCATTTTCCGTCCGGCGCTGTGTCATGACCTGCCGCGAGCAGATGAGAGGCACGTCGAGAAGGTCCTCTTTCCGAATGCTCTCTTTGGCTGCCATGGGGCTATCCTTTCGCATGATAACGCCCCAGCGGTCCCTGCTGGGCAAATTGATGTAATCGTACTTGGAAATATCGGCGGGCTGAATCAGGATGCCGAAGTCGAGAAGCCCCTTGTCCAGCCGTTCGGTTACATCTTCGGCGTTGCCGCTGTACAAATGATAATGAATATCCGGATATTCCTCCTGCAGCTCCCGGATGATTTCGGCAATCTGCCGGATAGCCTGCGTCTCGCCGCCGCCGATGTAAATATCGCCGCTTACGGCGTTTTCCCTGGCCAAAAACTCTGCTTCCGTCTTGTCGACCATGGAAATGATTTCTTCCGCCCGTTTGCGCAGCCGCATCCCTTCCGGCGTAAGGACGACGCGATGGCTTTTTCGCACCAAGAGCTGGCAGCCTAATTCTTCTTCCAAGTCCTTAATCTGCCGCGACAATGTCGGCTGCGTCAGGTGAAGAAAATTTGCCGCCCCCGTAATGTTCCCCTCGCGGGCTACGGCTAAAAAATACCGAAGCACTCTCAGTTCCATGCTCTCTCCTCCTCTATCACTGCTGCCGTCGTGTTCTTTATATATCTTTAAGTTCTTCTTTTAATTTTCATTATGGCCTCTTATGAAATGCCTGTCAAGTATATCATGAGATAAAATCAAAGCATTAGCTATATATCCGCATCGGCGTTACAATAAAGACAGCAAGGAGGTGACCTCGAATGACCGCAGCCGCAGAAACCGATATATTCAAGATACAACGGAATCTGTCCGACGCCGGATTCGCCCCTTCCCTGATTCAGAAATTTCTCAGCCTATCTCAGCAAAAAAAGCGAAAGGAACAGTATCTGCTGCTGGCTCGCCATCGGGCGGAGCTGCTCGAGGAATTACATCATACGCAGTATAAAATCGACTGCCTCGACTACATGGTCTACGCCATGAAAAAAGAGGACAAGCCGACTGATGAACATGTATGAGGAGGTACATATGAAACGAACAACTTTAGCTAAGAAACTTCGGATAGCCCTGGCCGTCATGGCGTTCGCCGGCTGCGCGACGAGTTTCGCCGCCGACGACACAGCAGATGCGGCCGCATCGCCGGCTGCAAAGACACAAAATGAAATGAAAAGACAACTTACAAGGGAGGCAACCTATATGGAAGAACAATTGACATTAACACAAGAATGGGATAAAACATTCCCCAAAAGCGATAAGGTCAACCACCGCAAAGTCACATTCCACAACCGCTACGGCATTACCCTCGCCGCCGACCTGTACGAACCAAAGCGCTATGAAGGCAAGTTAGCGGCCATCGCCGTCTGCGGGCCCTTCGGCGCCGTCAAGGAACAGGCTGCGGGCCTGTACGCCCAGGCCATGGCCGAACGAGGATTCCTGACCATCGCCTTCGACCCGTCCTTTACCGGCGAAAGCGGCGGCCAGCCGCGATACGTCGCCTCGCCGGACATCAACACAGAAGACTTCCAGGCTGCCGTCGATTTTCTCTCCGTTCAGGATAACGTCGACCCGGAAAAAATCGGCATCATCGGCATTTGCGGCTGGGGCGGCATGGCCCTGAACGCCGCGGCTATCGATACGCGCATCAAAGCAACCGTCGCCTCGACGATGTACGATATGACCCGCGTGACGGCCAACGGCTATTTCGACGCTGAAAACAGCGAAGAAGCGCGCTACGCAAAGCGCAAAGCCTTGAACGCCCAGCGCACGGAAGATTACAAAAAAGGCTCCTATGCCTTAGCCGGCGGACTTCCCGACGAACTTCCAGCCGACGCCCCCTTCTTCGTAAAAGATTACTACGATTATTACAAGACGAGCCGCGGCTATCATCCCCGTTCGCTCAATTCCAACGGCGGCTGGAACGTCACGTCGTCCCTGTCGTTCCTGAACATGCCCATCCTGCAGTATGCCGATGAAATCCGCAATGCCGTCCTGATTCTCCATGGCGAAAAAGCCCATTCGTGCTACTTCAGCCGCGACGCCTATGCCAAATTAAAGGGCGATAATAAAGAACTCCTGATCATCCCCGGCGCAGTTCATACCGATTTATATGATAAAACCGACGTGATTCCCTTTGATAAAATGACGGAATTTTTCCGAGCCAATTTATCCTAATTATCTCGTTTCACCACTGCATCTGTACAGACGTCAAGGGAGGTATTACCGATGCATACGACTGCCATTCCCTCTATAATCCTGAATAACGGCGTATCCATGCCGATATTAGGCCTGGGTATCTACGCCCTCCACGGCGCGGACTGCGAGCGCGCCGTCTGCGAAGCCGTCGACCTGGGCTACCGCCTGTTCGACACGGCCCAAATGTACAGCAACGAAAGAGAGCTGGGCAATGCCCTGAAAATCTGCGGCGTGCCGCGGGAAGAAGTATTTATCACGACGAAGCTCTACTCGCCCACAACGACGTATAAAAAAGCCAAAGCCGCCATTACGGAGTCCCTTAAGGCTTTGCAGACCGATTATATCGACCTGCTGCTGATCCACGAGCCTTACAGCTCGTCCCTCGAAATGTATGAAGCCATGAAAGAGGCCTATGAAGACGGTAAAATCAGGGCTTTAGGCATTTCCAATTTCAGCGCCGCCCGCTATTTAAACTTCATTCAGTCCTGCGGCGTCATTCCGGCAGTCAATCAAGTAGAAGCCCACGCCTTTTATCAGCAAAAGCATTTGCAGGCCGTACTCGAACGACACGGCACGCGCATGGAAGCATGGAGCCCCTTTGCAGCCGGAAAGAACCATTTCTTTACCAATCCTATATTGCAGTCCGTCGGCAAAAAGTACGGCAAGACGGCGGCTCAAGTCGGCCTGCGCCTCCTCGTTCAGCGCGGCGTCGTCGCCATTCCCAAATCAGGCCATGCCGACCGGCTGAAACAAAACCTCGACATTTTCGATTTTTCCTTATCCGACGAGGACTTGCGGCAAATTCAGTCCCTAGAAGGCGAACGCAGCTTATTCGGCTGGTACGATTAGACGCAATGTCATCATAAAACTTATCATGCACAACTAAACGGCAAAGAACGAGCACGATTCTCTTCTTTGTCGTTTTTCTTGACAACCTGCGCCGCCGCAGGCCATACTAAATACATATTCATTAACTTACAGGAGGCTGCCATGACATTTGCATACTTAGTAATGGGCCCGTTCGACAGCCGGACAGACCGCGCCGCCATACACGACGGCATGGTACAGGTAATCGGCGTCGCCGACGTGCAGGACGCGATCGCCGTCGCCAAAGAATTGCAGGAACAGGGAATCAGCTGCATCGAGCTGTGCGGAGCCTTCGGGCCGGAGAATGCCAAGAAAATCATCGACGCGACGGGAAATACCATTCCCATCGGCTTTGCAACGCACCTTCCCGAACAGGAAGCCTTGTATCAAGCTACCTTCTCCGCATAATAGGAACGATAAAAAATGGACTGCCAGCGCATGACGGGCAGTCCATTTTTTATCGTCTCATATGAAGTTCTGTATCATCGGCCTCTGCCGACGAATCGTCAGGCAGCTATCAGGCCTTCATCTTTTTGATTTCTTCTTCCAGTACGGGCATGACTTCAAAGAGGTCGCCGACGATGCCGTAATGAGCAAACTGGAAAATAGGAGCGTCGGGATCGGTGTTGACGGCAATGATGATGTCCGAATCCTGAACGCCTAATTTATGCTGAATCGCGCCGGATACGCCGAGAGCAATGTAAATCTTCGGCGCAATCTTCTTGCCTGTAATACCGATCTGAATATCGTGCAAGGCCCAGCCGTTGTCGACGAGGGGCTTCGATACGCCGAATCCGGCTCCGATCGCTTCAGCGAAGGCTTTTACCTTGTTCATGCCTTCTTCATCGCCTACGCCACGGCCTGCGCCGACGACAATTTCTGCTTCTTCCAGGCTCAGTTCCGCAACGTCGGCTGGCAGCGCTTCGAAAGCCGTGACCTTCTGTACGGCCTTCAAGCCGCCCAAATCAACGGTTTCCGTAATGATTTCACCGCTGCGGCTGTCGTCGAATCCATTGCCGCGGAAAATCTTGTCGCTGATCGTAGCCAGCTGGGGACGGGTCGTCGTCAAAATCTTGACGAACAGCTTGCCCGTATAGGCCGGACGAATCCAGGTCAGCGTATCGTCGTCGCCTTCATAGCGGACGTCGATGCAGTCGGCGACGAGGCCCAAATTCATTGCGGCAGATAAGCGGCCGCCCAAATCGCGGCCGTTATTGGACGCGCCGATGAGGATAACGCTCGGTTCGTATTTTTTAGCGACTTCTTCTACGGCCTTCGTGTATAATACCGAATCAAAGGCCGCCAATTCGGGATTGTTGACGACTACGACGGCGTCGGCGCCATAGGAAATCACATCCTGCGCGGCCTTTTCATCGCCTACGACGAGGCCGACTAATGTATTGTTGCGGGCATCGGCCAATTCACGGCCTTTGCCCAATAATTCAGCGCTGAGGGGGCTTACCTTTCCATCTGCGACTTCAACGTAAACCCAGACATTTTGTTTCAATTCCATGATACGGCCCTCCTTATAACAATTTCTTTTCCGCTAATGTGCCGACGAGATTCTTGGCGGCTTCTGCAGCTGTAGCGCCGCTGATCATCGTGCCGACGGGATGAGGCTCGGGAGCGAACAGTTCCGTAACCTGCGTAGCCGAGCCGGCTTTGCCTGCTTCCTGAGCATCCAGGCCCAAATCTTCCAGGCGAAGGACGTCGAATACGGCTTTCTTCGCCATCATCGTGCCTCTGACCTTAGGCTGGCGCGGCGTGTTCATCGTTTCCATGACCGAGCACACCGCCGGCAAGGTAACTTCTACCGATTCGATGCCGCCGTTGACTTTGCGCGTGCCTTTGACGACGCCGCCGTCGACAGCGATCGATTCGGCGTAGGACAAGAGGGACATGCCCAGATGCTGGGCCACGGCCGGAGGAATCTGGCCCGTATCGCCATCGGTCGAGCGCTTGCCTGTAATGACCAAGTCAGCGCCGCCGATTTTTTCAATCGCTTTCGCCAAAATTTTTCCTGTTGCCAATGTATCTGAGCCTGCCATCCGTTCATCCGAAACGAGAACACCTTTGTCTGCGCCGATAGCGATGCCCTGACGCATGACTTCGCCGGCCAGGGCCGTCCCCATCGTCACGAGGGTAACGGTGCCGCCGACGGCTTCTTTAACGGCTACAGCCGCTTCGATAGCGTTCATATCCACGGGATTGAGCATGGACGGAGCGCCGACGCGGACGAGATTATGGTCCTTTGCGTCGATTTGGATATCTGAAACGGCAGGTACTTGTTTTACCAAAACTACGATATTCATATTCGAACCTCCTTCGTGTTGCTGAATACTGGTTTGTTTCTTTCTATATTATGACATAGTTTTAAGAAATAATCAACTAATAATAGATATTATTTATTAGTTTTACAAAAAATATACCTAGCAGGAAATTTTCAAATCCTCCTATACAAAAACTGCCTGCACAGCCATAAGGAAAAAGGCCTCGGAGAGTATCTCCAAAGCCTTTTTTCTTATTTTTCCGCTGGCTTTTGCTTCTCCGAACTTTTTTTCTCCGCCGCGCAGCACGACGGGCAGCCTCCAGAGCATCCGCCGCTGCAGCATCCTTTCGTTCCCTTAAACAAACCGACAACATGGCGAAGGATGTATGCCGCGGCAGCCAGTACGACGACGGCGATGATAATATTGGAAAGGGTCATGATACCCGCTCCCTTCTGCAAATAATAGATGTGCAAATAGTGGCCGACGCCAGGCGCCAACCACCATTTGCATATAGTATAGTATAGAATATATTTATGCGCCTAAGCCAAGCAGTAAAGACCCATGATACGTAACGAATGCCAATACATAGGCGAGAACGACGCACATACCGTTTAAGAGGAACAGCATCTTCCAGGAGTTTGTTTCGCGCTTGATGACCGCCATGGCCGCGACGCAGGGCATGTACAGCAGGGTAAATACCATCAGGGCCAAGCCCACAGCCGGGTTAAAGCTCGGGTCTTCCTGCAAATACGTTACGAGGTTTTCCTGGTCTTCTTCGTCAGCCTGTACGCTGTAAATCGTAGCCAGCGTAGAAACCATGACTTCTTTCGCAGCCGAGCAAGCGACGATGCCTACGCCGATTTTCCAGTCGAAGCCGAGAGGCGCGATGACCGGTTCAATAAAATGACCAATGGTAGCAGCATAGCTTTGAGAAATTTTTTCCGACGCTTCTTGTTCGTCGAGAAGGGCGATATTGTCGTCGGCGGCAACCTTCAAATCATACAGAGGCAAGGCCTGAGCATATACGGCCGGATTCTGTTCCTGTAAGGCGGCAAAGCCGGCAGGATATGCAGGTTCTTCTGCCGCAACCGTTTCTTCAGATGCAGCTTCTTCGCCTTCCGCTTCTTCCGGAGCTTCCGCCGCCGCAATCATCGATTCATACATGCCGTTTAATTCCGCATTATCTTCCAGAGAAGCGATGCCGTAGCCCTGAAGGACGGCAGCCTGCTGTACTTCCATCTGTTCTTCTACGTTTGCCCGGGCCGCTTCAAAATCCTGAGAGTATTCGACGTCCATGGGATAAGCTGTTAAGAACCAAACGATGATGGACGCGCCGAGAATAAAGGTACCGGCTTTTTTCAGGTACAATACGCTCCGTTCCCACATATGCATGAGCACGTCTTTTACCGTCGGAATATGATAGGGCGGCAATTCCATGACGAAAGGTTCTTTTTCACCTTTAAAAAGAGTATGACGGAGTACGACGGCAACTAAAATCGCAACGATAATCCCTAACAGGTAAATGCCAAATAAGACGGTACCGCCGTTTCCGGAGGCTCCAAAAAAGGCCGCGATGAGCAAAGTATAGACAGGTAAGCGAGCGCCGCAGCTCATGAAGGGCGCAGCGAAGATCGTAACGAGGCGATCCTTTTCATTGTCCAGCGTACGAGCGGCCATAATGCCCGGAACGGTGCAGCCAAAGCCGAGGATCATCGGGATAAAGGACTTGCCGTGCAGCCCCATGGCGCGCATGACGCGGTCGATGAGGAAGGCGGCGCGGGCCATATACCCCGTGTCTTCCAGCAAACTGATAAAGAAATACAAGATAACGATAAGGGGCACGAAGCTCATAACCGAACCGACACCGCCGACGACGCCGTCGACGACAAGGGAGCGAATCTGTTCGTCGGCAATGACGCCGCTAAGCCAGTCGCCAAGCATGCCGAACAGCGTATCCAACCATTCCTGCGGATAGGCGCCGATATCGATAACCGCCGTAAACATAGCCCACATCAACGCCAGGAAAATAGGAATGCCTAACACCCGATGCGTCAGGACGCGGTCGATTTTATCGGACAACGTATCACCTGTCCCGACAGCGATGACGGAATGATTGAAGGCCTGTACAGCAAACTGATGGCGGCATTGGGCAAAATAGAAATCCAAATCGATTTTATCCTTCAAGTCGTTGCGCATCTTCGACGCTAAATTGAGGATATTCTGCATGCCGTCCATACTTCTAATTTTAGCTAAGACATCTGCATCGTTTTCCAACAGCTTGACGGCCAGCCAGCGAATAGGATAATCAATGATGCCGGTTTTATTAATAGCGTCCGTCAATTCCTGGACATACGGTTCTACGTCTGCGCCGTAATCCACTTTAGCATTAACAAGATTTTGCGTCTTATTCTCATCGGCAATAACCACTAAAAGGTCTTTCGTACCTATATTTTTGCTGCCGATAAGGGGAACGACGACGGCGCCGAGCTCTTCGCCCAATTTCTTTAAATCAATTTTGACGCCCATGCGTTCGGCAATATCCATCATGTTCAGGGCCACGACGACAGGACGGCCTAATTCAACGAGCTGAGCAGCCAGATACAGGTTGCGTTCCAAATTGGACGCGTCCAATACGTTTACGATAATATCAGGTTTTTCATTGATGATGACGTTTCTGGCTACGACTTCGTCAAGAGAGCGAGCCGTCAGGCTGTATGTGCCCGGCAAATCGACAAACATCAGCTCTTTGCCGCCGAAAGAACAATGGCCTTCCTTCTTTTCGACTGTAACGCCGGGGTAATTCCCTACGTGCTGCTTCGCGCCTGTGATGTTGTTAAAAATTGTCGTCTTCCCGCAGTTAGGATTCCCAGCGAGGGCGATTTTTATCTTTTCCGCTTGTTCCATACCTACTAATTTCCCCCTTCTACAGCTACGCTGATCATAGCTGCTTCATTCATGCGCAGCGCCAAGGCGCATCCCTTCACTTTGACCTCGATGGGATCACCCAGCGGGGCTTTCTTCACTACGGTAATGCGGGTACCTTTGACGACGCCCATGTCCACCAGCCGGTGCTGGATATTGCCGCGGCCCTGCAGGGCTTCGACAACACCCGAATCGCCGACATGCAAATCTGCCAATGTGACAATGTTCATGTTGCTGCCTCCCTTTCCCGACGAAACGCCTAGCCGCATCGGCCGCGCTCTGTCCGGGATTCTAATATAATTTTAAGCGAGTTAGCGCTGCTCGTATGGGACCGAACGACTTCTACGTTCTTCCGCTGCGCTTCCTTGAGGGCGCAGCGCACCATACTATGGCTAACGGTGCTCGTAAACAATACAACCAGGTCCGGCGAGCCGATTTTCGATTTGAAATCGCTCGGAACCTGTGTAAAAACCTTAGCTTTATAAGAATACTTTTTACAAATATTTTTATATTGACACACCATACAATCGTTTCCACCAACTATGACGACACTCATTTACCTCGCTCCTTTCGCGCGCCGTAAATAATACTCACACATCCCTTCTGATTTTGATAACAAACTTCATTACCATGGCATTAGTATACAAAAATACATATCATCTGTCAACACTTTATACTAATTTTCACTATCATATTTTGTAAAATAAAATTATATAAAAAAGGCAATCCCTCTTATTATTTTCTGTACATGCCGCTGCGGCTCTTTATCAGGCAAATACAGTTTCCCTTTTGTTCGTTATGTTTCACACAAATAAAAAAGCCGGCTGCAATGGAACGAGTTTCCTTTGCAGCTAGCTTTTATTTGTCAAACTGCGACATGTACAGCTCATAGTACAGCCCCTTGCGTTCCATGAGCTCGCCGTGGGTTCCCTGCTCGCAAATACCTTCCTTTGTCAAGACGACGATGCTGTCGGCGTGGCGGATCGTCGCCAGCCGATGAGCAATGACCAACGTCGTCCGGTTATGGGACAAATCCTGCAGAGCCTGCTGTATTTTCCGCTCTGTCTCGTTGTCCAGGGCCGACGTCGCTTCGTCCAAAATAAGGACAGGCGGATTTTTAAGGAAAACGCGGGCAATAGCCAGGCGCTGTTTTTGCCCTCCTGACAGCTTGACGCCCCGTTCGCCGATGGCGCTGTCGTATCCGTCGGGCAACTTCATGATGAATTCATGGGCGTCAGCCAGCTTTGCCGCTTCGATGATCTCCTGCTCCGTCGCATCGGGCCGGCCATAGGCAATATTTTCACGAATCGAATCAGAAAAGAGAAATACGTCCTGCTGCACAATGCCGATGCTCCGCCGCAGTGACGCCAGCGTATACTGCCGGATATCCCTTCCGTCCAGAGTAATACATCCCGACTGAATGTCGTAAAACCGCAGGAGCAGGCTGGCTACGCTGGATTTTCCCGCGCCGGTAGGCCCGACGATGGCGACCGTCTTGCCGCGGGGAATATCCAAGGAAAACCGCCGCAGCACCAGGTCCTTCCCATTATAGGAAAAGCTGACATCTTCAAAAGCCACACGGCCTTCTATCACGCCGGCTTCGACGGCGTCCGTCTTATCGGCAACGTCCGGCTCGATAGCCATGAGTTCTTCATATCGCCGATATCCGGCTAAGCCTCGCTGATACCGTTCTGTCAGCATGGTGAGCTGCATAATCGGCCTGATGAATACCATGAGGTACATGAGAAAGGCCACGAGATCGCCGAGACTCATGACGCCGAGCATAATGAAAAAGCTGCCGGCGGCGATGATGACCAGGTTGGTCAGATTGGAAAAAAAGATGACGCTGCTCGTAAGATAGGCTTCAAACATAAAGGTCCGCTGCTGGGCCCGCCGCAGCTTGTCGCTGGCGGCGACAAACTTTTTCAGCTCTA
The DNA here is from genome assembly GCF_025567065.1 of Megasphaera stantonii. Lineage (NCBI taxonomy): Bacteria > Bacillati > Bacillota > Negativicutes > Veillonellales > Veillonellaceae > Megasphaera > Megasphaera stantonii. Next base: position 25,978 of record NZ_JAOQKD010000025.1, on the reverse strand, counting down.
CAGCTTCATTACAGAACGATTGGACGAGGCGGATGGCGTTCAGGCTTTCCATAGCCTGAGAGCTGACGAGCCCCATTTTTTCTCTGGCAGTGCGAAAGGTTTCCTTCATGCGGCGATTGAGAATCATTGTTCCCCCCGTTTTCAGCAAAATGAGAAATAAAACAAAAATAGCCAGCTGCCAATTGATATAAAACAGAAAAAAAGCGCTGCCGCACATCGTAATCAGGCAGACCATAATGAGATTCGGCATCTGAAACACCAAGTCGCCTATTTCTGAAATGTCGCTGATAATGCGGGACAAGAGCTGCCCAGTCTTGGCATTGTCAAAAAACGAAAAGCTCATTGACTCGATATGGGAAAACAGGCGGCACCGCAGGTCGTTTTCGATGTGCGTGCCCATACTGCGGCCAAAGTACGACACGCAGAAGGACGAGCACAGACAGACAACGTAAAGAATAAACAAAACAGCTGCCGTATGCACTAATCGCAGCATGTCGCCGGCAGGCAGGATATCCTCCAGGATATAACGGACAATCATGGGAAAGGAAATTTCCAGCCCTGCCGTCAGAACCGAGCCGGCAATGACGAAGAATAAGATGGTATGATACGGCGCATAACACGCCCATAATCGCTTCATGCATCCTCCTCCATAAAAAACAAGGCTTGCCCAAGGAGCCGCTCCATGGCGGACAGCCCCTTTCGGCAAGCCCCTGTTAAAATCTATACGGTGAAACTTGTAATTTATGCCCCGTGAGCCGTTTCCAATGCTAAGTATTCGCCGCCGTCGGCATGATCACTGGCAGCGTCTGCTGCCGACTCAGCTGCCGGGTCGTAATGTACGGCGTTGATGACGGCAATTTTTAAGTCAGGCCGCAGGCCGTGCAGCTTTTCTACGGCTCCCAAATGGCCTTCGCTGTGGAAATTACCGACGACATGATACACGACAGCGTCGCCATGAGTATCCAGATAGTCCGCTATGCTTTCGGCCATGGCGTCGTCCTTGAGGCACTGGGCCATGAACATAGGCTGTACCATCGCTTCGGTCACCTTCATACCGCCGGGCATATCGTTCATGGCAGCCATCGTCGCGGCGAACTTAGCCCGATAGGCTTCCGAGCCAGCCTTATGCACCTTAGGAAGATACAGCCGATCGGCTTCGGCAATGCCGTTTAAACTGCCAGCCTTAGCATAAGCCGCAGCCATGCGCCGGGGAATATTGCCGGTCAGGACGGGAAGGCCCTGAGACTTGGCAAAATCTACCAGAGGCTTATACGCCGTCCTGTACTGCGGCCAAGGCCGCGATTGAGATAAGAACAGCTCCTCGCTCAGCGTTCCGGCTAAATAATCGTCCATCGTGGTCTGTACGTCCCGTTCAAACATTTCCATGGATAAAACCAGCTTATCGCCGTGCAGGTCATGCAAGCCTTTCAGCACGTCCAGCTCGGCGTCATGTATAGGCTGGCTGTCGTGAAATTCACCGAAAAAGATAACTTGATACTCTTTTAAGCCGTCCAGCATCTCTGCTGTCGATACGGCTTTCTGTGTCGCTCCGTCTATCCACAGGACGGCCGGAGCCTTCTCCGCCGCAGGAGCCGGAGCAGCAGCCCCGGCCATTCCCGCCGCAGAGAAGACGGTCATAGCCGTCAAGAGGGAGAGGAGTCGTAGTGTACGTGATATGTTCATGAGAAATTCCTGCTTTGCTGGAAATTAGAACGTCCATTCTGCGCCGGCTACCCATGTGCGTCCATAGAGGTAGGCGTTCGTATTCTTTTCATCAAAAATATTATCGCAGCCGGCAAAAATACGATTTCCCTTACCGAATTTTTTGTTAACTGTTACGTTGAATGTCGAATACGTGGCGTCTTTTGATTCGCTGTTTCCGCTCATTCCACCCATCGTTCCGCCAGTAGTATAGCGATATTTATTCACCCACTGGTTCCACAAAACGACGCTGTATCCATAAGGATCTAAGTCATCGTACATGAGCTGGAGCGTCGTAATATTCTTCGCACGATTATCCAAACGAGAATCATCAGCTTTATCAACGGCATCTAACCAGTTGCTCGTCGCCTTGACTGTCCAATTCTTATTGAAGTGATGTCCCAATTCCAATTCCACGCCATTGATTTGTGCTCTGTTGACGTTGATATATTCATTGACATATCCATCGGCATCTAAGGCATGAGATGTAATCAAGTTCTTGACGTCGTTTTCAAAATACGTGATTTTTCCCCACGTTTTGTCGTCGTCGTATTCGTAACTAATATCCCACGATTCCGCTTCTTCCGGCTGCAAATCAGGATTCCCCAAAACAGTTACCGTTGCCGGCCCCATAGCACGAGTCATACTCATATACAATTCGCTGATTGTCGGAGCCTTGAAGCTCTTGCCCCAGTTCGCTTTGAAACGGTTGTGGTCATTAAGGAAATAAGTCGCACCAATTTTAGGCGTCGTTTCTCCGCCGAACGAGCTGTCGTGGTCATAACGGACAGATGGAATAATCAGCAGCTTATCATTGACCATCCATTCGTCCTGAATATAAGCGGCATATGTATCGACTTCTTTTTCTGAATAATCTTTGGTTTTCAGAACGCCATTTCCCCAGCGATCTTCACTATGGACGTTATCGCCGCCATCGCCCATACGAGTACCTTCTACTTTATTGGTACGGTATTCAGCGCCGAAGGTCAGCAGGTGGTCTTCACCAATAGCCATGGTATCCTTGCCTTCAATACCAAATAATTTATATTTCGACTTGTCCCAGTCGTATTTCGGGAACATTCCGCCAAGCATACCTTCCATCATACCTAACGAAGGCCGGTTATTATATAAATTATTGTCTTTATCCAAATAGCTATAATACGTCCGAATCATCCAGTCGTTTTTAGGGGTCTTACCAGTCCACGCTAAACTAAAATCTTTACGGGAAAAATCATACCATTCCTTTTTATCCCTACTGGTAACAAACCCCATCATTGATTCGTCAACATAATCGGCCGCTGTTTGTTCATGATAATATCCCAAATTTACGTTCAAATTCTGATTTCTGCCCAAGTCGAAATTGCCGTCGAAATGGAAGTCCTGCGTCGGGCCGTAGTAATTGCTGCCGTCGGAGTCTTCAAACATTTGCTTTCTTAATTTAGAAAAGCGCATATCCAAGCTGCCGCTGAAATTTCCCTGCTTGCCGAAATTGATATGGTAGTAGTTATTGATACTGCTCGTGCCGGTCGATGCCCCAACTGTAACGGACGGTTCTACGCCGGATTTCTTCGTAATGATATTGATGACGCCGCCGAGAGCATCCGAGCCGTACTGAGCCGACGCCGGGCCGCGGACAATTTCGATGCGTTCGATATCGGATAAGCTGAGACGGTCCAGGGCGTATACATTCTGCGTAACGCTCGTATCTTCGCCGGCGCGGCGCATGCCGTTGACTAAAATCAGCGTGTGATTGGTGCTCATGCCGCGGATCATGACGTTGTGGCCTGCCATGCCGGCACGGGTCACATCGACGTTGCTGGCTAGTTTCAACGCCTGATATACGTCGGTCGCTCCGAGTTTTTCAATATCTTCGGACGTAATGACTTCTACATTCTGCGGAACAACTTTAACTTCTTCTTCCGTACGAGTCGCCGTAACGATGACGTCTTTTGTCCGCACGACGTCGCCGTCAGCAGGCGCGGCCATGACCGGCAGGCTGCCGCCTAGAGCGCACAATACGGCTGTGGTCAGCATACGTTTTTTAGATGATGAAAATGAATCCATGAAATAAAACCTCCCCTTCATCTTTGAACATGGTGTCTGTCTGGAATATTTTCCTGATGACAGAGTACGTTATTATGAAATGAATAAAAGATATGTATAATAAACGCCAAAGCGTTATTAACCGAATTTATACGGCAGCATACGGGAAGCAGGCCAGATACGAGCCGTTTTCCTCCTGTACCGTCGTGACGACGGCGCGGATACCGTAAAGAGGCTCCAGTATATCCTGCCGGAACACATCGGCTACAGGGCCGTCAGCCACGATATTTCCTTTCTTTACGGCGACGAGGCGATGGCTGTAGCGGGCCGCGTGGTTCAGGTCATGCATGACCATGATGACAATAATGTGCATGGTCTGATACAAATGCACGACGAGCTCCATCAGGGCCAGCTGATGGCGGATATCCAGATATGTCGTCGGTTCGTCGAGAAGCAGGATCTGCGGCTCCTTGGCCAAGGCCATGGACAGCCAAGCCCGCTGCCGTTCACCGCCGGATAGGGCCGACAAGCGGCTATGCTGGAGCGGCTCCATTTCCGTCGCCTTCAAGGCGCTGTTAATAGCCGCAATGTCTAAATCGTTTAGTTTTGAAAATAATCCCTGATAGGGCAGGCGGCCGTAGGTCACCAGATCCCGCACAGTCATATCGCCCGGTGCGCTGGCCGACTGGGGCAGCATGGAAATCGTCCGGGCAATCTTATCCATCGATACGTCTTTGAGATCCTGCCCGTCCAGATATACGGCGCCGCCCGTCGGCACGAGAAGCCGTGCCAGTGATTTCAGAAGCGTTGATTTACCTGAGCCGTTCGGGCCGATAATCGACACGATTTCCGGTTTGTCAAAGGCTATGGTCAGGTCTTCCGCTATAACTCGTTCGCCGTACTGCAGGCGTAAATGGTTTGTCGTAATCGTACTCATGACTGACCCATCCTCCGTTTCAGCAAGTATAAGAAGAACGGCGCGCCGATGAAGGACATGAAAATGCCCACAGGCACTTCTACAGGACTGAACAGCGTCCGGGCCGCTACGTCGGCTACGACGACCAATACGGCGCCGAACAATGCCGAGCACGGCAGAAGGGCTTCAAAGTCCGAGCCGACGATAAGGCGCATGACATGAGGCACGATGAGACCGACAAAGCCAAGCAGACCGGCTACACTGACTGCCGATGCGGCCAGCAGAGCCGCCAAAGCAACGAGGACAGCACGAGTACGCTCCGTATTAACACCTAACGTTTTAGCTACGTCATCGCCCAGCTGGAGAGCATTGAGTCTTCGGTAGTAGCATAGCGTCCCGACGATGCCCAGCAGGCTGTACGGCAGAATCATGCGGACGTACGACCAGTTGCTTCCGGCAAAGCCGCCGGCCATCCACGATACGGTTCCCTGAATCTTATCGGAGAAAAATACCGACAGGGCCGTCATGCCGCCGCCAAAAAACGCCGCCACGGCTACGCCGGCTAAGACGAGACGCAGCGGATTGACGCCCCGCTCGTAGGCAAGAAAAAAGACGACAGCCGCGGCAAACATAGCACCGATAAAGGCTGCAAAGGGTACGAAACTCGTAAAGGTCGGCGCAATAAGCATGAGGGCCATGGCCGCCAGACCGGCGCCGGCCGAAATGCCGATAATACCCGGGTCAGCCAGCGGGTTGCGCAGAATTCCCTGCAGGATACATCCCGACAAGGCCAGGTTAGCGCCGGCTAAGGCCGCACAGATTGCCCGCGGCATGCGCAGCGTATAAATAATGCGGTAGTTATCTGTCTGTCCCGGCGCGACGACGGCCTGATATATATCCGACAAAGAGATATGTACCGCGCCGGCGGCAATGCCTAATGCCAGAGACAGCATCAGCAGTATCAGTCCGGCGCAGAGCGTCGTCATGCGGACGACGCCGCGGTTATCTTGTTCTACGGCACGCTCCATCAGATACCTCCCTGCCCGTACAGGCAATCTGCCATATATTCCATAGCCTCGCCGATGTTGCTGCCCGGATTGACAGTAAACAGCTCCATAGGCAGATCATAAATGCGGCCGTTTTTAACTGCCGACGTCTGACTCCACGCTTCATTCGTCTGCATTTGTTCCTTGAAGCGAGCCAGATTTTCCGGTGTATTACCCATGGAAATGATGAAGACGACTTCCGGGTCCTGCTTGACGACGTATTCCAAACTGAGAGGAATAAACTGGCCCGTCAGGGATGTATCCAGTTCGGCAATATTTACACCGTGAAGGCGCTGCAGCAAATCGCCGGAAAATGTCTCGCTGCTGGCCATGCTGTTGCTGTCCGGGTTGCTGAACAAAATCAGTGTCCGCGGGCCCGTCTTGCCTTCAGTCATAGCGACAGCATCACGGCACTGCTTGACAATTCTGTCCGTCTCTTCCTGGGCTTTTGCCGTATTGCCGGTCAATTCGCCAAAAAACTTCATCGTTTTCAGCGTGTCCTCGTAATTGTCCAGCGAGTTGATATACAGCGGAATATGATTCTGCTTCATCGTTTCCCGCAGCTGATTATGGAACGGCACGTTGACGCCGATGACCAAATCGGGTTTTAAGGACAATATTTTTTCGATATTCGGCGAATGAATAATGCCGATTTCCGGCACGTCAGCGACGGCTTTTGCCAGTTCCGGCGACAGCGACTGCGACGTCGGCCTGCCGACAACCTGCGACGCTCCGCCGGCTGCAACGTACATATCCATGTTGGACGCATTTAAAAAGACAACACGCTGCGGATGCTCCGGGATCTCCATTGTCTCACCCGTACTGTCCGTCACCTGCCGCATGGCTGCCGTTGACGCTGCTATTCCGCCCTGCGTCATCATGTATACGATGCCGCCGAACAAGCAGATAACAAAAGCTGCTGCGACATATAAAATTACTTTGCGCAATCAAATCCCTCCCCAAGACATACGTTATATGATATGAGTTGCATTTTATTAAAGAAATGATAATCACTATCTATAACTATAGCAGGATTCTTCCTTGTTTTCTACTCCAAATAGACATAAAAATAACCCATTTCGTTATGTTAATAAATAATAATTATCCTAAAGCGACATCCAGAGCCATCATGACGGTAAACCCTAACGAAAAGGAAAGAGCGCCAACGTTAGAATGTTTTCCGAAAGACATTTCCGGAATCAGTTCTTCCACGACGACGTACATCATCGCACCGGCAGCCAGGCTCAGCAGGTACGGCAGCAGCGGCACAACGAGACTGGTCAGGCAAATCGTCGCGACGGCGCCGACGGGCTCGACGATGCCCGACAGCATCCCTCCGGCAAAGGCCCGATGAGACGACAGGCCGGCAGAGCGCAGAGGCATAGAAATAATCGCGCCTTCCGGAAAATTTTGGATCGCAATGCCCAGCGATAAAGCAATGGCGCCGGCCAGGCTCATCCCCTCCTGTCCTGACAAAAACGCAGCGTATACGACACCTACAGCCATCCCTTCAGGAATATTGTGCAGCGTTACTGCTAATACGAGCATAGTCGTCTTTTTCAAAGGAGCCCGCATCCCTTCCGGCTCATCGCTGTTCAGGTGAAGGTGCGGCACCCAGCGGTCTAGAAGAAGCAGCATGCCTACGCCGAGCCAAAAACCGGCAGCCGCCGGCACAAAGGCCCATTTCCCCCATGAAGAGACTTGATTCATAGCTGGAATGAGCAGACTCCATACCGACGCAGCAGTCATCACACCAGCTGCAAATCCTGTCAGAGCCCGCTGTATGCCTTGCGGCAGCGAACCTCTTATACCATACACACATGCTGCTCCCAAGGCCGTCCCTAAAAAGGGAATGAAAAGCCCAATGGCAATATCGGTCATAACGCCCTCCTCAATCTATCCGCCGAAACGCACAGTACTGCCTGCCCTTTATTTTCGCAATGATTTTCGGTACTCTCGCGGAAGCATGCCGGTCATTTTCTGAAACAGCACGGAAAATTTACTGCTGTTTGCGTAACCTACGCGATTGGCTATCTGCAGGATGCTGTCTTCCGTTTCGGCAAGCATGCGCATCGCCTCGCTGACCCGTAGTTCCTGCAAATGCTGGCCGATGGAGCTGCCGTAAACGCTTTTAAAGCACCGCTTCAACGTCGTCGGCGCAATATGATGCTCTGCGGCAAGTTCTTCTACTCGTTTCTTTGTCGTCAGATTTTCTAATAGTTCCAAATGGATCGCCTTAACGATATCAACTTGCCGCTTCGTCACGTAAACGTATTGGTTTCGTTCCGGCTCGATTGTCCCGAGGAACAAAAATATTTCCAAGATTTTAAGCTGGCAATACCGGCGTCGAATACCTTCCGGCACACGGTACAGTTCTTCAAACAAATGCTGCATGTCATTGTTTTCTTTCATAATAAGGCCGAAATCCGATTCCCGGCAAAAACGGTTGCATAAGGCCGTCAAATCGCCGTCGTCCTCCAACAGCCGGGAAACGACAGGCTGCGCCTTGGATACAGAGCATAAAATAGACAGGCCATGATAATGAGACGAAGGAAAGAAAATAGAATGACAATATTCCTGGTGGTGCCGCCAGCCGACAGACATGTCGCCAGGCCCCATATAGAGAAATTCGCCGTTCTGAAAATTACATTCTATACGGCCTTCCTCACAATGATTGACAGCGAACAAGCCCTGCGTTACGGGATGGCTCCGGCAGGAAAAGGATTCAATATGCGCGTCTATATAGACGAGATCGATGCCCGGATATACGGGATATGACGTCAGACGTGCCGTACCCGTATTATTTTGTATTTCAAACACAACCCTCTCTTCAGAAGATTCGATCATCCGCATAGTATCCATTATTATACTGCACCCTTTCTTGAATAACCAGCTCTAATTTAAATTAAAATCGATATACCTGACGCACAGCTTTTCCCTCTCTGGCAAATTGCCCCCAAAGAAAGACAGCTTCAGACGGAGAAATCTCAATGACATGGAGGACGACGGGCATTTTCCGCAGCCGTTCTTCAGCAATACCCTTGGCCGCCGCTGCCGCAGCATAGCCTTCGTCCTGTGGTTCGAGAATCTGTGCCGTGCCGCTCATCTGCAGTCCTGCCAAATGGGAAAAATCGGAAAATGGCTCGCATACGGAAAAACTGACATGCGGATCACGGTATATATTCGCAAATTTTCGTCCGCCTTCGCTGAACAGGTATATCTTTTTATGCCAATATACGTACTCAATCGGCGTCGTCCGAATATTCCGTCCCCATCCGGTAGCTAAAACGCCCGTAGTATGACTCGTCAGGAACGTTTCTAATGCCTGCCATGCCGTACTGTCGCTGTCCGGTACAGCAGCCGGAGGCGGCTGTATTGTCTCAGCAGCACGTATGACCCCTTCTGTAACGTCACTCGCCGGAATAAACGCAGACAAAGCGATAGGCCGTTTCAGCAGCATTTCAGCCTGACTGCGCAGCCTCTGTACCGACAATTCATCATCACCAATGACAATGATTCCCCATGTTGTATCCGGCTCCGCATGCTGTACGACCTCTGTCAAAGGCTGTACCGCCTGTTTTTCCGTCAAAACCAGCAAAATTCGCTTATATTGACGCAGCAATACGTCTTCCTTGCATTCCGCATACCGGCTCATGCTGAGTATACTGCCGATCATGACGGCAACGCGCCGTGCCGCAGCGTTTTCGTAATATAGGCAAAGAGTATTCATGATTGCTTCCCCCTTCTGGATTGTCACGCAGCCAATTTTCCATATCTCCTACTCTTTATTATAAATTTTATGATATAGATTGTCAATATCACACTTGCGTATATGTTATATTTTTCACGCGATTAGATACGGCAAAGACTGCAACAGATCTTCGTTGCAGTCTTTACACAGAGGAGTGCAGCTATCTATGAGTGATTTTTCATTTGCTTCATAATGGCTTGAATCTCATCCTGACTCATATGGCGCATGGCTTCAGCCATTTTTTTCATAGCTTCCACGCTGGGCGTGCCGCTCATAGCTTTCATCCGCTTCATGGCCTCTACCATAGACGCAGTTTTCTTCGAATCTTGCGCAGCTACGCGTTCCATCACCATGGCATTTTTCCCAGTCATGAGGTACTGGATGCATTCCAGCGTCGTCTGCGTGATGTTGACCTGCCAGAACTGACCGGCATCCGTCAGCGTATACATGACGCCGTTATATGTTACAAGACCGCGTATTTCCCACAGCTTATACAGCCATTCCAGATCTTTCAGCTTGTCGTCAAAGGCGTATATTTTATTTAAATCCATATAGCACATTTCCAGCTGATTCTGCACCGCATCTACAATCGGCTGCAGCGGCGACTGCTTCATGAGAGCCATAAAGGGCTTTTTGCCTGCTTCGACAAACATTTCATACGGTGCAATGGCCCGGTGAAGCATCGTCGAATAGCCGTCTACGCTGCCGCCAGCGCCGCTGCCGAAGGGGAACATGGACGAACCGGAGCGGGCCAGTGTATTGTACAGGCTCCGCTCACGGTTGCTGCAGCTCCAATGGCAGACATTCAGGCGGCGATACGCCCGCTGTTCCAGATAGGCCTTGGCAAAGGCAAACATGCCGGCCTGGTAATCCGTCGTCGCTGCCGGCGGCAGCGCGCCGCGGGCAATGGCCTTATTCAAATCGCTGCCGTCAAAAACGTTGAGCTGATACAAATCAGCGCCGTCTACGCCGGACTGAATCAGCAGATCCAAATCTTCCTTCCAGACCTGCATGTCCTGACCGGGCAGACCGTAAATGAGGTCGACGACGACAGCACACTGGTTGTAATCGAGAAGGCTCCGCAGATTTTTCAATACCGTTTCTTCATCGTCCAGTCGTCCGACAGAACGGCGGATATCCGTATGAAAGGACTGAACGCCCAAAGACATGCGGTTTACACCATTTGCCAGCCAAACGTCCATCTTTTCCGGTACTAGATCATGAACACGCCCTTCCAAAGTCAGCTCGTAATCATTGGCCAAGGGCAGGCAGCGGCAAATCGCCTGCAGCAGCCGTCCGGCATTTTTCGGAGACAAGGATGTCGGCGTACCGCCGCCGATAAATACAGCATGAATAAGGCTGTCCTTTAAGCGCGGTAAGTCGGCAGAGGCTTCCAGTTCCTGAATCAGGCAGTCCACATAATGATCTTCTACGTCCTGATTCGTCCCATTTTGAAAAAATCCGCAGTACAGGCATTTGGTCTTGCAGAACGGAATATGTATATACGCCGTCTGGATGTCCTTTTTAGCCGGTGCAGACGCCATGATGCGCTGCCAAACCTGCTGTGATTCATCAGGCGGGACAACCGTGCCGTGCAGGCCGGCATGAACGACGCGTTTGCGCGGAAACGCGTCCGTCAGCGGGCTGTCCGTTTCCGCACCGAATTGGAAAATGCGCTGCTCTGGCGGCAGGCTGTGAAATAATTCTTCTAAACTCATAGGAACGTCTCCCTTATTCCGCAGCAAGCTTCTTCATGACATCTGCCGCAAAGGCTTTGGCATTTTCCAAATCAGCAGCATCGGGATGCTTGGCTGCTTCGGCATGAAGGGCGTCCCGTTCCGGCGATTTGCCGTGGGGATGGCCAGCCGGGAACTGCTTGTACATCATTTCAATAAGCTTGGGGTCTACTGCGCCCTGGCAGATAAACGTACCGGCGACATGGACGCCTTCCGACAGAAAGGCCGCGCCGTTATCCAGGCTCTTCGCCGCATGTTCCGACTTCGGATCGGCTCCTAACGTTGCAAATATAGCGACATGCTTATTCGTCAGCTGTTTCAGCATGTCCTGCGAATCCTTATCTGCCGTACCGCGGTCTACCCAAAATCCGAGGAACACGCAGTCGTAGCGGTCAATATCAGCCGGCGCCTCTTTAACGGAAAGGCAAGGCGTCCCTGCCGGCAAGGCTTCGGCAATTGCTTCGGCCACCTTTTTCGTATTTCCTGTACGCGTCGAGTACAAAACGATCGTTTTCATACATACACTCTCCTTTTATGGCATAATTTTTTATAATGGATACGAATCTCGTTTCTTCAGCTCCATATGACCGAAAAAAAACGATCCGACAAACCGGGGGAATTAATTCAAATTAAAGGTAACAGGCACGTTTACCGTTACATCCTGCCCGCTGGCATTCGGATACGGGCAGGCGGCATATACAGCGTTGAGAGCAGCCTTATCCAAAATACTCTGTCCCGATGAGCCGGATACATAGGCATTGACGCAGTTTCCGCTGCTGTCCAGCGTAACCGTAATGGTAACGGAACCAGTCAAACCGCGGCGGACAGCCATAGGCGGATAGGATTTATTGGCGTTGACAGCAGACCAGAATCCATCGGAATCAAACGGCGATGAACCGGTCCCTTCTGCGCCGCTGTAACCGCTGCCCTGACCGTCGCCGGCGCCTTCTCCATAGCCCTGGCCATCGCCCGTCCCGTCTCCGACGCCTGAGCCAGTACCCGTACCGCTGCCAGCTCCCACACTGCTGCCGACACCACCTCCGCCAGCAGCAGACGAACTGGCGGCAGCCGGAGCGGGCTGACTGCTGGGAGCCGGTTCCGGCACGGCATCTGACAACTGCGGATGAGGCATAACAGCCGATTGGCTGGCATCTATTTGCGCCACACGCTCGGCTACGGCTGTTTCAGACAGCTTTTCCGGAAACAGTTCGCCGCCGCCGCCGGCATGCCCGCTTCCAGCACTAGACAGTTCGCTGGTGTCTAAATCTATGACATACATCTGCTGTTGTTCCTGCTGCATCACAGCTCCGGCAAGAAACATGGCCGCCGCGCCTACGACGAGCAGGTGGACTACTGCCGAGCCGGCATAAGCTCGTATCCATGAAATTTCCCGCATAGGCGTCATCCCTTCTGTTCTGCAGCGATGGCCAGACGCTTAACACCAGCAGATTTCAACATATCCATGACAGCGACTACCTGACCATGAGCCGTACGGCGGTCGGCCTGCAGAATTACGGCAGCGTTGGCATTTTCTGCCATGTGTCGCTTCATCCGTTCCGATGCTTCGTCAAAGCTGACAGGACGATTATCCATCGTAATATGCCCTTCCGCATCAACCGTCAGGATAATGGGCATCTGCACAGGCGCCGACGCGCTCTGAGCCTGAGGGAGCTGGACGGACAGCGCTTTCTGCGCTACGGTCTGCAGGCTGTTCATCATAAAAAACACAAGCAGGAAAAAGATAATATCAATCATCGGAATGATCATAAAAGCCGGTTTCTTTTTCATCCTGACATTCGTAAACATCAGCCTTACCTCCTACCTTGCATTTCTGGCGTTCACTACGGTAAGGCACAGCTTTTCCGTATCCGTCACAATAGTATCCAGCTGATGGTCGAAGTAGGTATATACGCAGAAAGCAATGATCGCCACACACAACCCCGATGCCGTCGCAATAAGAGCCTCACCGACACCGCCGGTAATCGCCGTGGCACCAGCGCCGCTGTCTAAAACGCTGAACGTGCTGATCATGCCCGTTACTGTGCCGAGAAGCCCGAGAAGCGGCGCAATCGTGACGATAGCGCTGAGGTAATCGAGGTAGCGGCGAAAGGCGATGGATTCAATCGTCATCTGTTCATTGAAAGCATCTTTCATGGCTTTTTCATCATCCTTATGCCGGAGGCCGCTGGCAATAATGCGGCTGATAGCCGTAGGGAATTTCCGGCAGAAATTTTCCGCCGTATCCCATTGCTGATCACGAATAGCATGATCAACACCAGTAAAAAACTTTTTCGAATCCCGACGATTGGCCCGGTAATAGTAAAACCGTTCAATCGCAATGGCTACCGTAAAAATAGATAAGGCCAGCAGCGGATACATAACCAGGCCGCCGCTGTGAAATAAATGCAGAAAATACGCGAATCCTTCCATTTGTTACACTCCTTAATGATTATAGTTACTAACTTATATAAATGCGATGATTCCTTGATACACTTTGCCGCTTACAAATCTTATATGCATAACGCGGCGGCAGAAACGAAAATAACCCATAACCCCAGAGTGCACGCTACGCTTTCCCATGTACCTTTTTCAGCACTTTTCATGTTTTTTTGCGCCACTGTTATCCATCTCCTTTACTGATCATTTTTAAGATATTGATTATTGTATTCATATAATAAAATGCACGTATATGATACCAAGGATATGAAAAAAAATCTACTCCAATCAGACATAAAAATAGCCCGATTAGACCAAACGACAATAATAATTATTAAAAAATACTCCTCATCCAGACAAATATCAAATATATTAGTCTGCGTGAGGAGTATGTCTCTAAAATATATATTTAAATTTTTATGACAGCCAATACGGCGTCGCCGCATCGTTCCATACGTTCTAAAGAAACGGAGAATAAGGGGCCTTCTCGTTCCATTTGATTGAAAAAATGAATGTAGCTCCCGTAAGCCCCGCTTAATTCTACATGATATCGGCTTTTTTCCTGCGGTGATGCATAAAACGAAAGTACTTGTAAGCCGCACGCATCGGCCTGGCGCTGTACGATGTCCAGTACGTCTTCATCGGCCCCCTGCCATTTCCTGATAATGTCTTCCCGGTCTTTCCACTCCGCTGCTGTCACTTCATAGGAACAAATGCGGCCATTGACTGCCTTCCACGCTTGCCATTGCCGGTACCAGTAGGCGCAATGGACGAAGGACAGCAAAAGCAGTACCAGAAGGATATACCAAAGGAATTGTTTATGCCTTTTGTCGTGAAGTATCCTGCTCATCATTCGCCCATTCCACCTCCAGCAGAAACGCCGTTTCCGCCGTCTGTCCTGCCTGCTTCATGCGGCTGGCCGAAACCGAACGTACAGAAGGCTGGCGACGCAGGGCGTCCTGCCATTTTCTCTCGGTGCCGACTTCATTTGCCATACCAGATATTGACAACACATGGCGACGCATTTCGATTTTTTCTACAAATGCGCCTTCCGGCTTGGTATCGGCAAGGCACACGAGAATTTCCGGCCAATGAAGCCGCTTTCGTTGGTCTTCGTCGTGCCGCTCTTTCAACTCGTGCAGCTTTCGTTCCCACTCATTTTGCTGCACAATACGTTTCTGAATAGGAAAAGCCTGATCCGTAAACCGTTCTTGTTCCCAAATCGTCCGCATCTGAAAGATCGCACCGGCTGCGCCGACGGCCAGAGTCACGACGACCAGCAGCGCAGCAAGCTTTTTACTCAACCGCAGCGCCAACAAGGACCATGACGAAGGGCGCTGCTCCTGAGGGATTAAATTGAATTCCATACGCTGCTCCTAATACGCTGCCAGTACGGCAGCCGGATATACTAATTCCCACCGATCCATATCTCGCTTCACAGACTCCGACACCGGCGGAATAGACCACATTCCTTTCTCTTCGTCGTACCACACCCCATGATGCATCTGTTCCTGCGCTTCTTGCCAAATCCGTCCTTCTTCCGGCAGCGCCGAAGTGCAGGCATAGGATAAGGGAACTCCCGACTTCAGCTGAACCACATGAATCAGCGCCGGTTCGCACAGATATAAAATGCCAGTCCCGGACGGACAGAGGCGTCCTGCCGCCGCCGGAAGAACGTCAATTCTCCTGACGCAGCAATTCCCGGACCGCAGCGTCTGAATCATATCTGTTACCATATCGTAAGGATAGGCGGCGCTCATCCAGCCGTACAGGCCTCCCTCAGGCGGTTCTGCAGTTCGGGCTAAATCAAAGGCGTACGCCGTGCTGCCGTCGCCAATCGCCTCATCCCATACGACCATGCTTCGCGCCTCTTCCTTCCGTTTCGTCGCCAGCTTCAGCTCTTTCCACAGTAAAGACGGGCCGCTGAGCAGAAGATACGTCGTATAATCCTGCAATCCATATACAGCAATAATATCTCTCAGGCACTTCTTTATTTTCTCAGGCCATGCGAGCCAGTCGCCAGGACAATCATAAAGGCAGAGCTGCCGGCTGCGGACGCCGCCGTACCAGCTCGTTTCCGTTTTCAAAACATATATGTGCCGCTGCGACAGCCATATGTAGGCCCGATATCCTTGGACTATACTCATTCATTTGCCCTCCTTAATACACAATTTGCCGGACAGCGAAAGAGGCGCTGCCGTCGTCGCCTTTCTGCACCCGGAACTGCAGGGCGCAGGTTCGCTTCAAAAGGGTATGATCCGACACGGCCGACGCGCGCAGCACGCCGTTGAACGGCAGAGAATATGGCGATGCAACGCACTGGATTTCTATGCGCTGTCCTCCTTCGGCAATCCCCCATACATCGTTAAAAGCCCACGTCCGCCGTTCCGGCACATCCTGCCACCGCCGGCTGCGCAAGTCGCGCCAGCTCACCAGCAGGGCGCTTTCCGAAGCATAGGATAACTGAACGGCTTCTTCGTATTGACGGGCAGACCGGACGTATTGGGCAGATAAATGCGCAGCCGACGCAGCCAGCAGCAGCGCCGCCGTTCCCAGCGCCAAGATGCAGAACGTCATATACCCGTTTTTTCGTCTCATGCCGCATCCTCCCATTGGCAAGGCAGCGGCGTAACGGTCAGCACGCAGGGCCAGGATTGTCCCGTATAGGCGTCGTACAGCTCAATATAAACGTGTATTTTTTCTCCATCGGCGGAAAAATAGGGCCTGTCACCCTGAGAACGCACGCTGATGCGGTCTTCCCGCAGCCCGGCGTTTACCGAACCCGTCAGAGGCTGTTCGCTGCCGTTGCTCAGCAAACGATATACCCGTCCGTTTTTGACAGAAAATCCTGTCAGCCCGTTTTGTTCGTCGCGGCACCGTACCGTCTTAGGCGATACCTCGATATTCCGGGCAAAACGCAGTACGCCGAATATCGTTTCTTCCATCACCATGCCCTGTCGGGATAGTTCTTCCCAGCTTTCGCCGTAGCGGCAGTTTGCCGCCGTCTGCACCAGCATCAGCAGAAGCGCCGTCATGACGATAGCTGCGACGGCCAGTGCCGCGACGAGTTCGGTCAGCACGAACCCATTAGCTTTCTTCCGATTCCGCCAGGCGGATAAAAACGTGAACGCCTCCATCAGAGTCCTGCACCTCCACTCTGTATCGAATATACAGGCCGTCTACATTCTCAGCCTGGCTGCGCAGCGTATACGTGCCGCGCGGCCCCGTCACCTCTTTCTGCAAAGAAAAATTCCTGTCTTCTCCGCGCAGTTCTTCCATCTCCGACCGCCCTGCAGCAGCAGCTCCGATAATATGGCGGGCCTGCCGGTAAGCCGAAACGGCCTGGGCCGTCAGCATCAACGCCGGCGTAAAGAGGAGAATTCCGATAACAGACGCCGTCACGGCATCGGCCAGCAGAAATCCGTTTTTCTTATTCGATGCGGATACGGCCGGTCTGAGCGGCCACGATGATTTTCTTTTCATAAGGCTGTGCGCTGGAACTGGCGACAGTAAGCTCCATATCGCTCTGCGGTCTTCCTTTGCCATCAAACGTAAAGTCCTTTCGTCCGTTTTTTCCGGTAGGAATCGTAATCCCCTTCGGATATATCCTCGTTTTATGGACAGTATACCGCTGCATGATGACATATTTGTCTTTTCGCAGCGACAACGTCCATCCGTCCATATCGGCCGTCCCGTTCGTCAGGGAATGCTGGCGCATGCGCTGCAAGTCGACGGCGATTTCCCGCGTCATGACGTCTACAGCATAACGGTGGGAATCCCAGGTCATCTTAGGCATCGCCAATGTAAAAAATAACCCCAGCAATCCGAGCAGTACAAGGTATTCCGTCAACAGATAGCCGTTTTCGCGCCGCCGGCATGCATTAGCCAGCCATCCAGGCCATAAGTTCTTCTCCTGCCGCAAAGGCTATCCACCATCCTATCCACAAAAACGGGCCGAAGGGAATGCAGTTCTTTCGGGCATAGAGCCGCCACGCAGCCGCCCCAATCAAAGCGGACAGGAACGCGGCCGTCGTCATAATATAGGCCGTCGAGCCGCTGCAGCCCAGGCACAGGGCCGCCGCCAGCTTGACGTCGCCGCTGCCGATGCCCTGCGGATACAGAAAGTACAGCAGGGCAAAGGACAAGGCAAACCCGATGCTGACTGCACTGCAGGGAGCTACGAGGCCGCCTGCTACGGCGGCCCCGTTTGCCAACGCCGCAACGCATACAATCCCATCGGGAATCCAATACCAGGATATATCCGTATAGATGACGACAATCGTGCATAAGGCCATGACCGCCAGCCATATTCCGTATCCCCAGCTCAAAGCGGCAGCCATATCGCCGGTCATATCTCAGTCATCAGCCGCTCTCCGCAGCTGTCGTCCGATGGCTGGCCGCCGAATCATAGGTCACGCCGTCAAATACGCCGGATACGACGCCTTCGCTGTTAATGCTGTACTCCGTTCCGTCCGGCAATGTCGGCTTGGACTGGAGATAGGCTTTGCCGGAGCTTCCTTTCTTTACCAGGTCATCGACGGAGTCGGGATACGCGCCGGTTTCGACTTCATACAGCGCCGCCGCGTTGCTGATCGTGTGCAAGTCGGCTTCAATCTTGGCAATTTTCGCCGTTTTCCCGGCTGACGTAAACTTCGGCACGGCTACGGTAGCTAAAATCAAAATGATGCTGACAACCACCAGCATTTCCAGCAGAGAAAACCCGTTTTTTCTCCGTCGGGACGGAGATAACCATAAACGAATGCGAATGAACATATACACAACTCTCCTTTCATTTCTTACGGTACCATGCCTGCCGCCATATCCAGCAGCGGCAACATACATGAGATGACAAGTGTTCCTATAACAGCGCCGACGCCAAGGAGCATCAAAGGCCCTGCCAAACGCTGTACGACGGACAGACGCGACTGGATGCGCCACTGGTAATACTCGGAAACAGCCTGCAGGGCATCTTCATACCGCCCCGTCGTTTCCCCGACTAAAAGCATCGTCTCGATATACGGCGTGCCGAATTGGCCTAATCGCACGGCCTGGCTGAAGGAGCTGCCGTTTTCCAACCGCCGCGCCGCCTGATTTACGGCCCGACGAAACCAATCGACGGGCACGACGGCAGCTCCATCGTCCAAGGCGTCCAGCAAGGGAATGCCGCAGCGTATCTGCACGGCCAGTATTTGGCTGAACCGCTGCCAGCAAAAAATCACGCACAGACGCCGCAATGCCGAAAGGGAAAACAGCTTGTCTTCTGCATATCGCCGCACACCGGGACGGCGCAGCAAAAGGAGCAGCGACGCAATACCCGCAACAGCTCCTGCGGCCAGCGCAGCGCCGTAAAACTGCAGTATATGCGCCCCGGCCAGCATATACGCCGTCATCGCCGGCAGCGGCATCTGCATCTGGTTAAACATAGCTTCAAACACCGGCAGGATAAACGCGACGATGCCGACTGTCATAGCCGTCGTACAGAGCAGGAGAAACAGCGGATACGATAAGGCGTCCATCAGAAAACGGCGCTGCTTATCTGCCTGCTCGTAATATTGGCCCAGAAGATACAGCATCTGCTCCAAATTGCCGGCCCGCTCGCCGGCACTGACAATGCGGCAGACCAGCGAAGGAAATAACCCGGTCTGCCCTAAAGCTTCCGACACGGCCATTCCTTTTTCCATATAGTCGACGGCCAGCTTCATAGCCTGACGCTGCTTTTTGCTCGTCACGTCGTGCAATAAAAGCCGGCAGGCCTGCACAAAGGGAATGCCGGCCCGGGTCATCGCGCCCAGCTGGTAAAACAAGAGAGACAAGGTCTTATAGGAAAAAGGGCGGAGGCGGAATACAAAATCCAAAAGGGGCGTCGTTTCTTCCATCGCCATGATTCGCCAGGAACGACGCCGAGCCATGGCGCGAACCGCTTCCGAGCTGGGAGCCGTCAGCTTGTATGTCATTTTCCGTCCGTGCATGTCGGTGCATGTCACAACAAATCGTTTCATATCAGATTCCGCCTATGCCGCTGCAGCGCTTGTTCCATCGTCCGCATCCCCAGGGCCGCGCCGGTCTGCATAACTGTCGCCAGCTGATGCTCCCTGCCGCTGCGGATGAGTTGAGCGACGGCCGGCGTATGCAGCAAGATCTCCCTGGCAATATAAGCGCCGTCAGCTCCATCGCGCCGGCGCTGAGCCAAGATTCCCTGCAGTACCATAGCCAGGCGGCAGCGCATCTCTTCCTGTTCCGCGCCGGCATAGGCTCCGGCCATGCGGCTGACGGCCTGCGCTGCCGAGCGGGTATGAAGGGTAGCGAAGACGAGATGCCCCGTTTCCGCCGCCGTCAATGCCGCATCCATGGTCTCCCTGTCGCGCATTTCGCCGACAAGCAGTATATCCGGGTCCTGGCGCAGCGCTTCCCGTACCCCTTCGGCAAAGGACTGGAAGTGAATCCCATATTCCCGCTGGCTGATAAGGGCCAGCTCCCCCGGCACGACATATTCAATGGGATCTTCCAGCGTAATGATGTGGCAGCGGCGGTTGGCATTCGCCCAGCACAGTATTCGCCATAAGGCTGTCGTCTTGCCGCTCCCCGTCGGCCCGCATACCAGCACGAGGCCGTCGTCCAGTCCGCTCAGCCGCCGCAGCAATAGTTCGTCACCGTCAGGCGGCAGCATATCAAGGGGATACAGTATCCGCACGACGACGTGAACGCCGGCTTGCTCGCGGCTGCCATGAAGGCGGCAGCGGACGCGCCCATCCCAGGAAAATGCCGTCGACACATAGGGCCGTCCGTCAAAGGGCTGGCCTAAGGCCTGCAGCCACGCGGAAATATCTTCACCTCCTACACGATGATTTCCCCAGGGAAATAGCTCTGCCCCCAGGCGCAGCAAAGGCAGCCGGCCTTCCTGCAAGTGAATGTCCGATGCTTGCGATTGGACGGCGGCGGCGAGTACAGCAGCTATGTCCATACTTCGTCTCCTACATTGTACACGCGGCCGATTTCCTCCGCGTCGGTCCAGCCCTCGGCTAAGGCCCGCTGCACCAGGGATTTCGTAAATATGGCACCATCCAGGGCCGCAGCCCCTGCGATATCAGAAGCGCTTCCGTTTTTTCGGATACGGGCTTTGACGTGTTCTCCTATAGGCAGCACCTCGCACAAGCAGAACCGGCCGTCATACCCGCTGTGAAAGCAGTGTCCGCATCCTTGATGCACAAAGGCCGACGGGCTGCCGGGCTGTTCCTGCCTGCGGCATCGGCTGCACAAGCGGCGGGCCAGGCGCTGTGACGTAATGCCGATGAGGGCGTCGGCAACTAAATACGGTGCGATGCCCATGTCGATTAATCGTATCGGCGCCTCCGCCGCGCTGGCCGCATGGAGGGTGCTGAATACGAGGTGCCCCGTCAAGGCCGCACGGATGGCGATGCGGGCCGTCTCGACGTCGCGGATTTCGCCGATGACCAGGATATCCGGATCCTGACGCAGCAGAGCCCGCAGGCCGTTGTGAAATTCCAATCCGCTTTTTACATGGATCTGGCTTTGGCAGACGCCTTCCAATTTATACTCCACTGGATCTTCCAGCGTAGCGATGCTCACTTCCGGCCGGTGCAGCTCCTGCAGGGCGGCGTATAAGGTCGTCGTCTTGCCGCTGCCCGTCGCGCCGCTGTACAAAAACAGCCCGCTGCTCCGCTTCGTCAGCTGCCGCAGCAACGCCGCCACATCGTCGCCAAGGCCCAGGCAGTCCAGATTCAGCGTTACCTGGCCGGCGTCCAGCAATCGGATGACCGTCTTTTCGCCGCGAATCGTCGGCATCGTACTGACGCGCATGTCGATGGGACGGCGTCCATCGGGCCAGACGAATCGCCCGTCCTGCGGCAGGCGCTTGTTGGCAATATCCAGGCTGGCCAAAATCTTGATGCGCGCCGTCACCGCGTCGAGTCGTTCCGCCGGCAACTCTCCTACGGACATCAGCACGCCGTCGCGGCGCAGGCGGATACGGACGGCCCGGTCCATCGGCTCGATGTGAATGTCGCTGGCGCCGGAATCGGCGGCGTAAACCAGCAGTTCCGATACGATTTCATGGGCCGTGCCGCGAAAGGCCGGCCGGGACGGCCTCGTATATTCCATGATGCTCCTCCTTTCTCGTCGGGGTTACACCGTCATCATACCACGTCCCGGAGCGGCCTCTGAAAAATTTAATCTACCTTTAATGTGCAAACTGCCGATTTTAATGCATCTCTCAGAATCGCTTCATGTACGGCTCATAATAGACGCTGGCTGACTGGTATTGACGGAAATTGACGGAGCAGCCAAATTTTTAAAGCCTCTCTTTTTATGGTATGATTAGCATAGTATTTTCACAGAACGAAAGGAGTCCCGCCTATGGATGAGGCTATCCTGCATGGCTTAAACGCCGAACAGCGCGCCGTCGTCGCCGATTTGGATCATCATATATTGTTAAACGCGCCGGCCGGCACGGGAAAAACCAACGTGCTGGCTCGCCGCATCGCCGCTATCGTCGAGTCGGGACGAGCCGAAGGAACTCAGATTCTCTGCCTGACCTTTACGAACCGGGCCTGCAAAGAATTGAAACATCGAATTTTTTCTACGGCACACGAAAAAGGCCTCGACGTCGTCGTCAAGACCATTCACGGTTTCTGCTACTCTCTCATCAAGGAAGAAAGCAAGGCCGGCTCCGACGTATGCAGCGATTTTCTCGTCTACGACGACGAGGACTGCAAAAACATCGTCGCCAGCCTGCCCCTTTCTCTCGATGTATCTGCCCGGGGAAGGATGCAGAATATACAAAATTTCATAGAAGCGTCCAAAAAATACTGCGCCCTCCATGACTGCCAAAGCGGCGACGTACTGGCCGACTTTGCCGCCGGCGCTGCGGCTGTCTGCCGGGACGACGGCTGTCTCCGCTCGTTCTGCACGAATTATACGGACAGCGTCGACGCCGAGCTGGAACAGTGGCTGGCAATAAACGGCGTCGGCCTCATGGAGCAGTACGCCGCGGCGTTGTCGGCCAACCATGCCCTGGACTTTGAAGATCTCATCGTCCGGGCCTCTCTCCTGCTGCGGCAGGACGACGTATGCCGGCGCTGGCAAAACCGCTTCGCCTACATCGCCATCGACGAAATGCAGGATACGAGCGACATCGAATACGACCTCATTTCCCGCCTGTTTCCGGGGCGTATCATCTTCCTCTGCGGCGATTATTTCCAGACCATTTACGAATGGCGCGGCTCTCACCCCGACGCCATCCTGCGCCGCTTCACTGCGGATTACCATCCCGTCCGCATTACCTTTACGATAAATTACCGGGCTACGGAAACGCTGCTCCAGGCGTCGTCAGACTGTCTGGCCAACCTGTTCGGCCCGTCTGTCGCCTCTTTTTATCCCGCGCCCGGCACAGCTGCCGGCCATGAACAGGGCGAACCCATCGTCGCCGTGGAAACGGCCCATTTCATGGAAGAAGCGCGCTGGATATTCCGTCAAATCGCCGCATTGCCGCCGCAGGAACGGACTAGAGCCTGCATCATGACCCGGACGAATCGCTGCAATAAGGTCATCTGGAACGGCGTCCGCTCGCACAATGAGGGACTGCCGCCGGAACAGCGCCTGCCCTTTACGATGATCGACCAGTTTCAGTTGTTTAAACGGCAGGAATGCAAGGACGTCACGGCCTTTCTGCGCCTGACGATGAACAAGCACGACGCCCTGAGCCTGAAGCGCATCCTCCTGCGCTTTGCCGAACGCGTCGGCCGCCGCACCATCGACACCATCGAGAGCCCGTCGTACCGCCGCCTGGGTCTGGGGCTGTGCGACTTCATCGACGGCGACGCCCTAGCCTTCGGCGATCCCTTCGGCCTGCTGCTGACGGCGTTGGAAAAAGGCAATGTCGTCGTCTTCGACGTAGAGAGCACCGGCACGGACACGACGCGGGACGACATCATTCAGATTGCCGCGATCCGCCTGAACGAGCGCTGCGAAATCGCCGGGAAATTCAACGCCTACGTCCGGCCCAGCCGCAGCGTCGGCGATTCGTACTATATCCACCATATCAGCGACGAACTGCTCCGCCGCGAAGGCCGCGACCCCAAGGAAGCCCTCGCCGACTTTCTCCGGTTTGCCGACGGCGCCGTCATCGTCGGTCACAACGTGTCCTACGACCTGCGCATCCTGCGCAGCGAGCTGCGACGCCTGTCCATGGACAGCCCCGACGACATCGCCTATTACGATACGTTGGATATATTCCGCCGCTTTTATCCCAACCTGCCCAATCACAAGCTCAGCTATTTGAGCAACCGTTTCACGCCGGACACCCAGTCGAGCCACGACGCCTTCGACGACATCGTCGCCACGGCGGCCATCCTGCGCTACGCCCTGGACGAGCACATCCGTCCCTATACGGCCCAGCGCCGGTCCTGCATGGCCATTTATGCCTCGTTGTTTAAACCGGTAAGCGAAAAACTCTGCGAACTGCGGCAGCTGTCGTACACGCAGCGCCCCTGCGAGCTCATCGCCGCCGTCATGCTCCGCTGCGGCGTAAAAGACTACTATGAAGGGCGGCAGAGCCGCACAGAACAAGAAGAACACATCGACCGCATGGAAAATATCCGCAAGCTGTACAGCCTGGCTAAGGAAACGGACACCCCCGGCCAGGACCCGCGCGACGCCCTGACGGAATTTCTCCAGCTCACGGCCCTGTCCAACAGCGAATTAGACAGCCTGCTGGAAAAAAAGCCCCAAATCCCGATTATTACAGTACATCAGGCTAAGGGGCTGGAGTTCGATTATGTATTTTTAGCGTGCCTTCAGGACGGCGTCTTTCCCTTGTCCCGCACTGCCGATGACAGCCGCGAGCTCGACGAGGAAAAGCGGCTGTTTTACGTCGCCATGACGCGAGCCAGGAAACGGCTGTTCCTAAGCTGGCACCGCCGCGAAGGAAAGCACGTCTACGGGCCAAGCCGGTTTATCGCCGCCATTCCCGGCCAGTATCTGTTACAGGAGGCCGGCCAGGCCAAATAAGAGGCCCAGGACGCCGGAACCGAGAAGCACTTTGATGACGCCGAATTTCCGGCGGATGGCCGCCAAGGCCAGCAGCAGGATAACCAACGCGCTGACTTTAAAGTCGGCAAAATCATGGGGAATCGCTTCGGCGTTCCACAAGGCCAGCAGAATAAAGCTCAGGCTGGCCGCGCAGATGAGGGCTACGACAGCCGGACGCAGGCCGTTCAGGATGCCGCGGACCGGGCCGATGTCACCGTATTTTAAGAAAATGCGGGCAAAGGCGATGCCGATGAAAAAGGACGGCGTGACAAAGCCGACGGACGCGCAGATAGCGCCGCCTAACCCGGCAATGCGCGTGCCGGCGAAGGTCGCTGCATTGAGGCCGATAGCGCCGGGCATCATCTGGGACAAGGTGAAAATATCGACGAATTCGCTCATGGTCATCCAATGATACGTATCGACGACGCAGTGCTGAATGAGGGGCATAGACGCGTAGCCGCCGCCGACGCAGAACAGGCCGACCTTGCAGAATTCAATAAACAGTATAGCGTATATCATATGGCATCCTCCTAATTGTACTTGGCGGCGCGCATGCACATAAACCCGATGATGCCGTCGATTACGATCAATTCCATAATATTGATATCAAAAACGATGCTGCCGACAAAAGTTCCGACGATAATCAGCATGGGCAGGACCAATTTCTTTTTTACCTGCTTGACTAACAAGTCGATCGCTACGTTGACGATGAGCGCCGTCGCGCCGCACTGCATGCCCCGCAGGATCATGCGGACGATTTCGCTCTGGACAAAGTAGTCGTAGCAGTACGAAACGATGGACAGGGTAATGAGCGGCGGCAGTATTGTCGCCACCAGGGCCACGAGGGTCCCCAGAACGCCGGCCATGCGGTAGCCTAAGATGATGGCGCAGTTGGCCGCGATGACGCCCGGCATGGACTGCGCTACGGCCACCATATCTAAGGCGTCCTTGTCGTTAATCCAATGGTATTCATCTACATATTTCGCTTTTAATAAGGGAATGATAATAAATCCGCCGCCGACGGTAAAGGCGCTGACGAGAAACGTCGCCTTAAACAGCGTCCAATAAAAATGGGCGTCTCTCGGCTTATCCATAATACTGGGTCTAGGTTCCATAGGAAAACTCCTTCCGTGTGATATCTTTTCATCGTCGATTATACCACGAAGCAATATATATTAAAAATATTGGTAAATTGCAAGTTGAATTTGAACAACCATAATCAGGAAACACACTCACTAGCATAAACTTCATCGAGGAATGCATCAAATAGCTCTGACGGCGTATGGTAGCCCAAAACACGCCG